>JAXIPC010000167.1:0-48560 GCA_045403135.1 Gemmatimonadales bacterium
CTCGAAGCGGCTCTCGCTCTTACCGCTCGGAATGTCGGTGCGGCCGGTTCCATTCAGGATGACCCCGTCGCCCAAGCCGTTGGTCAGATAGGCGTCGTAGGACAGGGAGACGCCGCGAGCCGGCGCCAGCCGCCCGTGCGCGCCGAAACCGACCTCGGAGAGCGTGGAGGGAATCACCTGGGTGGAGACGAGGGGCCGCTCGACGAAGTCGTAGCGGGGGCTGTCGTGGCTGACGTTGAACGCGCCGAGCGGCGGGAGAAGGATGCCGCCACGGAAGATCAGCGACGGGTTGACCGTAAAGTCCACCAGCGCCGTTTCCAGGGCGATCTCCTCGGTGCCGTGCTCGAACTCGAGCTCCGAGATGAACCGCAGCCTCCGCCCGACCGACGAAAAGAGAAAGATGTTGAAGCGGCGAAGCTCCATCGAGAAGCCCTCGCTTACGCCATCGGTCCGGAAATAGTTGGCATTTCCCTCGGCGTAGCCCCCCACCGCGGTCCGGCCCGCCGTGACCAGGAACGGCCGCTGGTAGATCCCGCCCTGCACCATCGCCGTATCCTGCTGAGCCGGGAGCGCGGCCGGCGCGCATAGAAGGAAGAACGCCAGCCCGGGCCGGCTCACAGCGCGTCGCCGCCGGCGGGGATCTCGATCACGATGCTCTCGCCGACCACCGTCACCGGAATGCGCCGAAGCGGACGCTGGGTCGGTCCCTTCAGGACCTCCCCGGTGTTGGTGTACTCGCTCCCGTGACAGGGGCAGATCAGATGCTCCGCGGCCGGCTCGACCTGGCAGCCCCGGTGCATGCAACGGGTGGAGACGGCCGAGAAGCCGCCGTCGTCGAGCCGGTACAGATAGAGCGGAAGCTGCAGACCGGGCGCGTCCACCAGGGCAAACCTGCTCGAGCCAAGCTCCGACATCCTGACGATCAGCCGGTTGCCGGAGACGGTGGTGTTGACATAATGAAAACCGATGCAGCCGGTGAGCGAGAGCCCCGCCCCACAGGCGAGCGCGCCGGCGAATTCACGTCGGTTCATAGCGACCGGAGGAAAACGAGCAGGCGTTCTTGATCGGCGGGGGAGAGGTTCCTGAATGCCTGCCGGGCCGCGGAGGCTTCGCCGCCATGGAGCTCGATCGCCTCCCGGAGGGTCTTGGCGCGGCCGTCGTGCAGGAAGAATCCGCGCCCGCCCTGGGCCCGATCGGCCACGCCGACACCCCACAGGGGCGCCGTTCGCCACTCCGAGGTGAGCGCGATGCCCTCGGTGTAGCCGTCGTCCAGCTCCGGCCCCATGTCATGGAGCAGCAAGTCGGTGTAGGGGTGGAACGTCACCTGGTTGAGCGCGGCAATCCGGGAGGCCCCGGTGGTGAGCGCCGCGACGTGGCAGCCCTCGCACTTGACCTGCGCGAAAAGCCCCTGTCCCGCCTGGACCTCGGCGGTCTCGGCGCCACGCCGGGGCGGAGCCTTCAGCGTCTTGAGGTAGAACACCACGTTGGCCACGGTGTTCGACGGCACCTCGGGGTCGGGCACGTCGTCACCGGCAAAATTGCCCACCTGCGGATTCACCGGATCCTCGAGAATCAGGTCGGTGGTGAGGCCCATGTCCTCCCGGTAGGCGGTGACGGTCTGATGCAGCAGGTTGATAGCCGAGCCCTTCTTGCCGAACCGGCCGACGTAGCGGCCGTTGATCGGGATGTTCCGGGTGGGCTCGCCGGGGTCGAAGATCAGCTCCAGCCGGGCCAGCTCCGCGATGAACTCGGACTCCGCGATGAGCTGAGCGCGCCCGGAGATCCCGTCGCCATCGGTGTCGTTCGGGTCGGCGAGCGCGAGGATGGCCGCGTCTTCCACCGCCTCGAGGAACCCCAGGCCGGTGACACTGGGTGCGGTGAACTGCGCCACACCGGTGGCGCCCTGCGGCACCACCTCGGCCATGTAGTTCAGAATCGCGCGGTTCTGGATCTGAGGCCCACCCTCGTTCCGCATCGGGTCGAAAACGCCACTCACCATGCGCCCAAACCGCTTCAGGTTGAAGGAGAGGTGACCCTTCCCGTCTCCGATGTGGCAGCTCTCGCATGAGGGCGCCACGAAGATGGGGCCCAGGCCGTCGACGGTGCCGAAGCGCCGGGAGAACTCCCGGTCTCCCGCGAGGAAGGAGGCAGACTGCTGAGTGGAAAGGCCTTCGACCGGACCTTCGAGCAGCTCGTCGTCATGCGGTGCGTCAGGCAGGATGGCGTTGCACGCGGACAGTGCCAGCAGCAGAAGGACAAATATGTCACGCTGAGCGAAGCGAAGCGGCGGAGCTCCGCCGCTTCGTTCGCTGCGCTCACTCAGGGTGACAATCGACGCAGTCATCTCATGCCATCCATTGCCGGAAGACGCCCACCAGGAGCCATGCGTTGAGGCTGATGATCACCACCGCCGCGACCGACGCGAGTGCGATCAGGGCCCGGCTGTTGGCAAAGCTGCCCATCTTGGACTTCTGGCTGGTGAACAGCACCAGGGGCACCACGGCGAAAGAGAGCTGCAGGCTCAGGATGACCTGGGACAGGATGAGCAGCGAACCGGTGCCCTTCTCTCCGTACATCGCGGTCACGATCACCGCCGGGATAATCGCGATGAGCCGGGTAATGAGCCGGCGGAGCCAGGCCGGCAGCCTGATGTTGAGGAATCCCTCCATCACGATCTGCCCCGCCAGCGTACCGGTGATCGTGGAGTTCTGCCCCGAGGCCAGGAGCGCCACGGCGAAGAGCACGCTCGCGATGCCGGTGCCGAGCAGCGGCGCCAGCAGCCGGTGGGCGTCTCCGATGTCGGCCACGCTCTGGTGACCGGTCTGATTGAATGTTGCCGCGGCGAGGATCAGGATGGCCGCGTTGATGAAGAAGGCGAACAACAGCGCGACGGTCGAGTCGAGCGTCGCGAACTTGATGGCCTCCCGCTTGGACGCGACATCGGGGAGCACGTGCCGGGTCTGCACGATCGAGCTGTGCAGGTAAAGGTTGTGCGGCATGACCGTAGCACCCAGAATCCCGATGGCGATATACAACATGGCGGGATTGGAGACGATCTCTCCCCGCGGGATCAGCCCCAGGCCGATGGCGGCGAAGTCCGGCTTGGCCAGGAAGAGCTCGATCGCGAAGCAGGCGCCCACGGTGGCCACCAGCGCGATGACCAGGGCCTCGAGGTAGCGGAAGCCCTTGTGCTGCAGCAGCAGAATCAGCAGCACGTCCGCCGCGGTCAGGCAGACGCCCCAGAGCAACGGAATCCCGAAGAGCAGGTTGAGCGCGATGGCCGACCCGATCACCTCGGCCAGGTCGCAGGCGGCGATGGCGATTTCGCAGAGGACCCAGAGCGAAAAACTGACCGGCTTGGAATAGTGGTCCTTGCAGGCCTGGGCCAGGTCCCGCCCGGTGACGACGCCGAGCTTGACGGCGAGCGACTGGAGCAGGATAGCCGTCAGGTTGGACAGCAGGATGACGCTCAGCAGGGTGTAGCCGAACCGCGCCCCGCCGGCGAGGTCGGTGGCCCAGTTGCCCGGGTCCATATATCCCACCGCCACCATGTATCCCGGCCCGGCGAAGGCCAGCGCCTTGCGGAAGAATCCGACGCCCTTGGGGACGCCGATCGACTGATAGGACTCCGGGAGTGACGGCCGGATGCGCGGACGGCGCCAGCCCTCCAGCAGCTCCTCGACCGGAGGCCCCGACGAGACAGAAACTGGTGCTGCGGGCGCCGCGCTCATCGGGCCCCCGAACGGATGCAGAGGACCTGGGTGGCGATCTCGTGGCCGATGATCTGCTCCTGGCCTCCGGCGCTCACGGTGATGGGGCCGCGGAAGGGCTGCCGCCGACTGATGGCGACCTTGGTGCCGGGCACCAACCCCGAATTCTCGAGGTAGCGGAGCCGATCGGGCTGGCTGGTATCCACCCGCCGGATTTCAACCGTCTCTCCCTCGGGGATCTCCGCCAGCGGCGTGTAGACCAGCTCATCGATGACGCCGTCGGGATCGGGGATCGGATCTCCATGCGGATCGAAGCGCGGATTGCCCAGGGCGAGAGCCATCCGCTCGATCAGCACGTCGGAGACGGCGTGCTCCAGCCGCTCGGCCTCGTCGTGTACCGTGTCCCAGGAATACCCCAGGAATCCGACGAGGTACGCCTCCAGCAGCCGGTGCCGGCGGAGCATGCGCAAGGCTACCCGCCGCCCCGCGGCGGTGAGCAACACCCCACGATAGGGAACGTGCTCCAGCAGCTCCTGCTCGGAGAGCCGGCGGATCATCCCGCTCACCGAGGGTGCCGATACGGTGAGCAGCTCGGCGATGTCGCTGGTGGAGACCGGCTGCCCGGTACGGGAAAGCCGGTAGATGGCCTTGAGGTAGTCCTCGACCGATCGCGTAAAAGGCTCGTGCGCCAGCTGGGACGTCATGAGTTCCGTCGCCTCGCTCCGTTCACCGTGACGATCAGGGAATGGACGATATCGAGGCAAATTTAGTAAAGCCTAAACATTTTGTCAATAGAGGCGAATTGATAACTAATTGGTCACCTCAAGAACAATGGAGCTAGGGAGTTAGGAGCAATAGCGCGGGTCAGGGTGACTGATCCTAGCGCAGCAGGTCGAGAAGCGGAGTGAGGATCCGCTCGGTCATCCCCCAGAGAATGCCGTGTTCGAGGTGGTAGCCGGAGCCTCGCACCAGCGTGCCGTAGCGCTCGAACTCCATCGGCCGGAGGAGATCGGGCTCGAGCAAAGTGTCGAGCGGCACCCACCAAGCACCGGCTACTTCCGAGTTGGGAAGGAGCGGCGCCGGCTCCCGCAACGCGAAGACAAACGGACGGACCATGATCGGGGGGAGCACCGGGGTTCTCGGGGCCAGGTCGTCCAGCGTCGCCAGGACCGGCTTCCCGTCAAGCTCGAGTCCGACCTCTTCCCGCGTCTCGCGGCGCGCGGTGTCGGCCAGGTCGGCATCCCCCGGGCTCCAGCGGCCGCCGGGAAACGCGATCTGCCCCGACCATCGGTCTCCCTTTCGTTCGGCCCGCCGGATCAGGAGAATGCTATCGGGGTCGGGGGCCAGGATGACAGCCACCGCCGCCTTGGGGCGATCGAGAAGCAGCTCCTCTTTCGGAGTGCGGGCGGCCAGCCGCTCGATCAGTCCGGGAATCCGGCTCATGGAAGGTGCCGGATGAGCCAACCCGTCGTGTCGTCGAGCACCCGCTCGAGTCCCGAGGCGGGTGGCAGCTGGAGCCATGGTACCCTAACCCGCTCCGTGGCGGCTTCGACCGGCGCCGAGGAAATCGCCGCCCAGGTCACCAGGGCGGCGATCCGCGGAGTGCCGGTGGCGGCGAGGATGGCGGTGCCCCCGCCCGGGCCGTGTCCCACCATCCCGATCGAAGTGGGCCGGGGGACACCCAGCTCACTCCGGTCCAGCACGGCGATGACCGACTCGAGATCGCTCGGCGTGACGGTCTCCGGGTCGAGCGAGACCGCGGTGAATCCGGCGCGGGCCAGCCGCTCCTCCAGCCCGGAGAATCCCGGCAGGATGATGACGGCGGGACGCGGCGCGCGACCGGCGGCGCCGCGGATGTCGATGAGAATGTCTCCCAGCGCGCCGGGAAGGGTGTGGCGCTCGAGGATCGGGGTCGCCACTCAGCCCCGCGGCAGATCGACCGGACGCTCCTGCGAGAGGCCGGCGCCGTAGCGGCAGGCGTTGGTATACCGCGATTCGACCCTGGCGCAGATCTCCGCGCGCTTTTCCACGGGCATGTAGAGGATCGAGGCCTCCTCGCCCACGGCCACATAGCATGCGGTGGCGATATCGGCCGCCCCCAGCATCCGGCAGAGCGCCAGCCCGTCGTCCGGATTGGCGGTCACATCGACAAAATTCTTGACCAAGCCGATGAAGCAGAACGCCCGGTACTGGGTGCTGCCTAGGGAGCAAAGCCGGATCGCTGAGTTGGGCTCCCGGTTGGTGACCCCGCTCACGTAGGTGCCGATGCCCTGGTAGCAGACCTTCTTCATCGGCAGCGGCGCGGTGTCGCACACCAGGGCCACCTTCACGAAGTCCAGGCCGGTGCGCTCCACCACCAGCCCGGCCTGCATCTGGTAGCAGGCCCGATGGTACTTCTCCGCGAGGACCGAACAGGGATACAGCAGGTCGGTCGGCTCGCGCACCTTGAAAGGCAGGAAGGTATCGGCGGATGCGGTGCCGGCGTCCTTGGGTGCCGCGACGTGCGCGTGGTGCGATTGCCCGCGCCCGCCCACGATGAACTCCATGAAGGCGCCGCCGTAGCACGACTCGGCGTCCCACGGGTTGCCCAGCATGTCGCAGCCGAAGAGGGCGCGGGGGAGGTTCATGGTATAGGTCTGCACCAGGCCGTGGCCGATACCGTGCACGCACTGGAACCGGAGCCAGCTGGTGTCGATACCGGGTGTGTCCCGGCACAGCGAGGCGATGCTGGCGCTATCGGTGCCCTGGTTGGCGAAGATGGCCTGGATGACGCCGTGGTAGCAGCCCGACTGAAACAGCTCGGTGCAGGACAGGTACACCTCACCGAAGTTCTCGCCCGGGGTCCAGGCGTTGATGCCGATGACGTGGCTGTAGTCGTGACCGAAGCGGCGGATCTCATCATCGCTCTGGCCCAGGAGGTTCAAGGCGCCAAGCGCGACCCGCACCTGGTTTTCCCGGGTTAGCTGGAGCAGGATGTCCTCGAAGCAGGCCTTGCGCTTGGCTCCCTGCAACAAGTGGCAGCGCGCCTTGGCAAACGAGGCCACGGCGGCCGAATCATTGGCGCTTGCCGCCGCAGCCAGCTCGGCGGGAACGGGAGGCAGCGGAAGGCCCGGCAGGGCCGTGCCCTGGGATCGGGCATAGAGGACGTAGCCGGTCGCGGCCACCAACACCACGGCGACCGCCATCATAACCTTTCGGAGCATGCTGCATATTAATGAGTCATTGACCTGATCGCCGCCGAGGTTAACATTGACCGGCCACCGCAATTCTTAAGGCTGGAGCTCCTCCCTGCGCACATCGCATCCGTCCCTGGTCGCCGCAAGTCGAGCCATCGCTGCCCAGCGCAGCGCCATGGTGGATCAGTGGATTCTCTGGCTTGGTGATCGCATCACTGCCACTAATTCGGTTCCCACCCATGTCGTGCGGCAGGAATTCTCGCTGTTGATCGACGTGTTCGGGACGATGGTGGGGCCGCTCCGGCGGGAGACCAAGGCCATCTGGGGCAGTGTGGCGGAGCTTTATGGGCGACACGCCGCGGTCCGCGGTCTCGCCGCCGGAGAAGTCGTCGAGGAGATGCAGTATCTCCGCGAGCTGCTGATCCGGTTCCTGGCCCCGTCGATTGCGGCGTTGCGACCCCGCCAGGGGATGGCGCTCCTGCTCCGGCTCAATCGCCTGGTGGACCGCGGGGTGGCGATGGCCGTGGTGGGCTACACCGACGCACTGGTGACGGAGCTCCTGCCCGGCCGGGACGATGCGCAGCCCGGCCGCCGCACGCCGGACCCCGAAGAGCTGACCCATTCCCTGGATCAGATCCGCCACGAGCTCACCCGCACCATCGCGGCTCCCAACGTCACCGCGGCGTAGGGTGCTCGAGCGGCGTCGGTCCGTCACCCCCGAGCGGTGGTTCCTGCTCGGCTTCTCCCTCCTCCTACTGGCGTTCCTGGTCCTCCTCACCATTCTGCCCGGTGCCGTGGGGCGGGGCGGGCGGTGACCAAGACGCGAAGACGCTAAGACGCTAAGTTGTAAGAGCTTTTGCTTAGCGTCATAGCGTCATAGCGTCGTAGCGTCTTGGCGTCTTAGCGTCTTCAAGGAGATTTCCGATGGAGTCCGCTTCGAAGCTTTTCCTCGGGGTGAGCCTGCTCGCCTGTCCCGTGGCGCCGGTACTCTCCCAGGCTCCCCGCTCCCCGACCCCGGCATCACTGGACGGGGTCGTTCGGGTGGACACCGTGGTGCGCGGGCTGGTCAACCCCTGGTCACTGGCGTTCCTCCCCGACGGACGCATTCTGGTTACCGAGCGTCCCGGCCGCCTGCGCATCGTCTCGACCAACGGCTCGCTCTCCGAGCCGCTGTCTGGAGTGCCCGAGGTGCACGCGAAGGGCCAGGGTGGACTGCTCGACATAGCACTCGACCCCCGCTTCGCCGAGAACCGGCTGGTGTATCTGTCCTTCGCCGAGCCGGGTGAAGGCGGCACCGCCGGCACCGCGGTGGCACGGGGTCGTCTCGGAGACGCGGGGCTCGAGAACGTGCAAATCATCTACCGGCAGCGGCCCAAGCTGGCCGGCAACGGTCACTTTGGTTCCCGGCTCGTGTTCGGCCGTGACGGCACGCTCTTCATCACCCAGGGCGATCGCCAGGCCTATCGCGACAGCGCGCAGTCGCTCTCCGCGGGCCAGGGCAAGATCATGCGGATCAACGCGGATGGGACGATTCCGCGCGACAATCCCTTCGTGAACCAAGCTGGAGCGCAGCCGGAGATCTGGTCCTACGGCCATCGCAATCTTCAGGGAGCCGTGCTCCACCCCGAGACCGGCCGGCTCTGGACCGTGGAACACGGACCCATGGGCGGCGATGAGCTGAATCATCCGGAGGCGGGGAAGAATTACGGCTGGCCGGTGATCGGCTACGGAATCAACTATAACGGCAGCAAGGCTCACGAGAGCACGACGAAGGAGGGCATGGAGCAGCCGGTCTACTACTGGAATCCAGTGATCGCGGCCTCGGGCATGGCGTTCTATACCGCGGACAGAATTCCCGGATGGAAGGGAAGCATGCTGGTGGGCTCGATGACCCCGGGGGCGCTGGTACGCCTGACCTTCCGGAACGGGGAAGTGTCCCAGGAAGAGCGCTACCTCGGCAGCCTGAAGCAGCGCGTCCGCGACGTCCAGCAGGGGCCCGACGGCTATGTGTACCTCGTCACCGACCACGCGGACGGGCTGCTGCTCCGCGTAGTGCCGGTGCGTTAAGAGGCTAAGAGGCTAGGAGGCTAAGAGGCCAGGACGCTGGGGCGAGCCCGAGCGCTATCGCCACCAGCACCAGGGAGCCCACTGCCCCCAGGCCGAACGCCGCCAGTGCGAGGCCTCCGGGCGCGAGCACCGGCTCCGCCCGAAGTGCCTGCCAGAGGAGAATCCCAAACAGGGCGGCGAGGATTCCAGCGGCCACCCGCACCAGGCGCTCCCGCCGCCGTCCTAACCCGCGGCCGGCCGTCGCCCAGGCGAGTAGCGGAAGCAGCTGGAGGGAGTGCAGCCCGACGAAGTGCGGGACCCGGAGGTCTCCGTACCGCCGGCTCCAATCGGTGAGCGGCATTCCGGCGCCGCCGTCGGGCCCACCCACGGAATGCGCCCCCCATCACGACAATGACCGTGACGCCGAGTCCCATCAGCGCGACGACGACCAGGTCGAACGGCGTGGCGCCGTTGAAGTGGCTGCGCCCCCCACGGCCGGCCTGCAGGACGATCAGGAGCTGCTCGACCACCAGGATGGAAGCCACCCAGCGATCCACCCGCTGAACGAACCGAGGGGAGCCGGAGAGCTGGCCGAGCACTATCCAGAGCGTCAGCGCGAAGATCCCGTTGGAGAGGGCGAATTTGAGCGGTTTGAGCCAGACGCGAACACCGGCGATCTCTCGGCCATCGAAGGCGAGCAGCAGGAGGACCGGCACCGCCGCCACCAGCAGACCGATGCCGGCGCAGCGAAGCCAGGGCCCGGCGGGGACCGGCCTGCGTCGGCGATTCGGGCATCGTGACTCCTCGACAGTGGATTCTGAAGTATGTTCAGACCTGCCGGGCACGCAACGGCTCATCCTGTCGGTAGCGACCAGACCTCCGAGGAGACCGCCCCATGCTGCGATACCTTGGCAACGCCCACCCGACCATCGGACTCCTCCCGCTCCGCATCGTCCTCGCCACCGGGTTCCTGATGCACGGCGGACAGAAGCTCTTCGTATGGGGACTTGCGGGGACTACCGGCGCGATGGACTCCATGGGCATTCCCCTGCCCCAGGTCTCGGCGTTCCTGGTCACCGTGGTTGAGCTCGCCGGCGGTCTGGCGATCCTCCTCGGCTACAAGATCCCGTGGGCCGCCCTGTTGCTCGCGGCGGACATGGCGGTTGCCATTCTCGCGGTCAAGCTGAAGGGAGGGTTCTTCGCGCCCAGGGGCGCGGAGCTCGAGCTGACCCTGCTCGGTGGGCTCTTGACGTTGGCGCTCCTCGGCACCGGGCGGACTCCCTCGCGCGTGGAGACCTCATGAACCAAATGGGCCTGCCGGCAGTCCAGTGCCGGCACCTCATTCGCTCGCGGACATCGCCCTCAATGACCTGGAGGACTCGCACCGCGCGCTGGAGCCGAGCCCCGGCGTCAAGACCGCGGGCTGGCTGGTGGGTCATCTTTCGGTAACCGGGGATTTGGTCTGAAGCTCTGCGGCCGGCCCTCGATCTGTCCCAGGGAATGGCGCGCCCTCTTCAATCCGGGGACGCACCCTTCGCACGATCCGGGCGTCTATCCTCCGATGGCGGCGCTCCGCGATGCGCTCCGCGCGGTTTACACGGATCTCGCGGAATCGGCTCCGGGGGTCACGGCCGGGCTCGACGGACCCAACCCCTTTGCGCCGACCCGGGGCGGATTCCCAACAGCCGGTGCGTTCCTGTCTTATTTGATAACGGGGCACTCCGCCTACCACCTCGGACAACTGGTTGCCTGGCGAGGCGCGGCAGGCGTCGAGCGCGGCGGCGGCTCCGACACCATCGCGACCTGACCCGGGAACATTTGGGTCGGGCCGGCCGTAGAGACATTACCGGCGGTTGCGGCCGACCCAGACTCCCCACCCAGCTCGAAGGACCTACGTGACGGTTGCTCTTCTGGCCCTCTTGCTGACCGGCGACCCCCCGGCCGAACGCTTCGATGGCCGGGCCCGCCAGCTCGAAGTCGCCATTCCCCGGATCGAGTCGGAAATCCATGTCGACGGCATCCTCGACGAGGTGGTCTGGAAACAGGCCGCGCTCCTGCACGGCTTTTCCCGCTATGCTCCTACCGACGGCGTCGCGGCGGATGATTCGACCGAGGTGTTGGTCTGGTACTCACCGACCGCCATCCACTTCGGCATCCGAGCCTACGCCGAGCCGGGGACCGTACACGCGACGCTGGCGGACCGGGACAAGATGTACAGCGACGACTACATCGGCATCTTCCTCGGCACCTTCAACGACGGCCGCCAGGCCACGGTGTTCGCCTCCAATCCCCTGGGCGTGCAGGGTGACGGTGTCATGGTGGAGAGCGGCCGGAGCAGCAGCGGCGCCTTTACCGCGCTCTCAGTGGGGCGCGAGCCCCCTGACATCGATCCCGATTTCGTCTTCCTCTCCAAGGGCCGGGTCACCGAGTTCGGGTACGAGATCGAGATCAGGATTCCCTTCAAGAGTCTCCGCTACCCGGGCTCCGCCACCCAGACATGGGGCTTCAATGTCCTCCGCAAAGTGCAAAGCAGGGGGTACGAATACAGCTGGGCCCCGGCACTCCGGGCGGCGTCCAGCTACCTGGGGCAGGTCGGCCGGCTCACCGGGCTCACCGGGCTGCACCGCGGCCTGGTGCTGGACGTCACTCCCGTGGTCACCGGCCGAGTGGCGGGCGTGCGAAGCCTCGGCGGACGATATGACTACGACGGGCACGACCTCCGGCATCCGCGCTTCGGGGCCAACGTGCGCTGGGGCATCACGACCGATCTCACCCTCAACGGCACGGTGCGTCCCGATTTTGCGGAGGTCGAATCCGACGCGGGGCAGCTGGTGGCCGATCCGCGGCAGGCACTCTTCTTTGCCGAGAAGCGCCCGTTCTTCCTGGAGAGCAACGAGCAGTTTGCCGTGCCTGGCAACCTGATCTACACCCGGCGGATTCTGGCACCGGTGGCGGCGCTCAAGCTCACCGGGAAGCTGGCTGGGCTCAACGTCGGCTACCTCGCCGCCGTCGACGACACGGTGGGCTCGTTCGACCAGCAGAGCCATCCGATCTACAACATTCTCAGAGTCCAGCGCGACGTGGGCAAAGCATCCCGGGCCGGGTTGCTCTTCACCGACAAGGAAGACGGGGTGGCATCCAACCGGGTGCTCGGCGGCGACGCTCGGCTGGTGTTCTCGCCCCGCTGGAGCCTGCAGCTGCAGGGGGCGATGAGCCGAACCGTCCGGCCGGGCTCGCCGACGCTCACCGGACCGACCTTTCGGGGAACTCTGCTCAAGACCGGACGCACCTTCGGCGCGAACTACAGCTTGAGCGGTCTCCATCCCGATTTCCGGACGTCGAGCGGACTGGTCGGCCGGGCCGCGATCGTGAATGCCGCAGCGACCCACAGCTTCACCGCATACGGCGGCGAGAACAGCAAGCTGGAGCGGGCCAGCTTCGACGTGCGGCTGCTCGGCACCTGGCAGTATCGGGATTTCACCGGGGGCCGGGAGGCGCTGGAGAAGAAACTGCATCTGAACTCCAATTTCCAGCTCCGCGGCGGGTGGACGTTCGGTGCCTCGCTGCTGGTCGAGGAATTCCGGTTCGACTCGGCCTTCTACGGCGGCTACACCGTCGAGCGTAATATCGGTGGCGTCATCGATACCATTCCATTCACCGGCACCCCCAGGCTTCCGAATGTCGACTACGTGCTGAGCATCGGCTCGCCGCAGTTCAAGCATTGGTCCTTCGGGGTCTTCTTCGTCTGGGGGAAGGACGAGAACTTCTTCGAGTGGTCCAGCGCGAATATCGGGTGGCTGACCCTCACGGCCAACTGGCGCCCGACCGATCGGCTTCGGGTGGATGCCAGCTACAACACTCAGTACTATCGCCGCCGCTCCGACGGCACCCTGGTGGGCCAGGGGCGCATTCCGCGAGTGAAGATGGAGTATCAGCTCAGCCGGTCGATTTTTCTGCGCGCGGTCGGGGAATATACCGCGGTATTCCAGGACGACCTGCGGGACGATTCCCGGACCAACGATCCGCTGCTCATTCCTGGACCGGGTGGCACCCGGGTCCACGCGACGGGGTTCACGGACAATGTCTTCAACCTCGAGTGGCTTTTTTCCTATCTCCCGACACCCGGCACGGTGATCTACGTGGGGTACGGTAGCACCCTCCGGGAGCCGGAGTCGTTCCGCTTCAACCGGCTGGCGCGGGTGCGCGACTCCTATTTCCTGAAGCTGAGCTACCTTTTCAGGAGATAGGAGACCACCTGACTTCCGCGGCGCTGAATCGTTTCCTCCTCACCCCGTTCTTCCTGGACGTGCCGGACCCCTCGCTCTTGCGATTGCGACGTCCGGGCTGGAACACCAACGAGCCGACGATGCTCGACGGAGGCCGGATGGCCCGTCTCGCGGTACTGCACCGGCACCTGGCCGAACTGGTTGCCGCGAGCGTGGGGCGGGGGGAACGGCCGGTGAGCATCGCCGGGGATTGCTGCGCCACGATCGGCGTGCTCGCGGGCCTGCAGCGCGCCGGCCTGGCGCCGATCCTGGTGTGGTTGGATGCCCACGGCGACTTCAACACCCATCAGACCACCCTGAGCGGCTTTCTGGGCGGGATGCCGCTGGCCATGATCACCGGGCGGGGTGATCCCGCCATGGGAGAATCGGTCGGCCTCCGCCCGCTGGCCGATGGCGATGTGGTCCTTTCCGATGCGCGAGATCTCGACCCGCTCGAGCGCCGGCTGCTCGAATCCTCCGGAGTGCATCACCTGCAGAACCCCTCGGACATCCCCGGCGAGCTCCCCGCGGATCGGCCGATCTACGTTCACCTCGACCTCGACATCTTGGATCCTTCGGACGCGCCCGCCATGAAGTATTCGGTTCCGGGCGGCCCGGCTCTCGAATCGCTGGTTGCGCTCGGCGAGCGGCTCCGGGCGACCGGCCGGCTGGCGGCGGTGTCGGTGACGACATGGGACCTGGCCGCGGATCAGGATCGCCGCACCGAGCGTTCCTGCCTCTCGGTGCTCCACGCGCTGACTGGGCCATGACCGTCGGGGAAGATTCCCTGACGGTGGGTGATGCGCTGGCACGGCACTACGCCGCACACGGACTTCCCGCCGATGGTGGAGAAAGCAACCCGTGGTTCCGGGTGCGAATCGGACCGCTCACCGTCCGCCTTCCGAATCCGCCGGCTCGCCAGCGAGCCGTCTTCTTCCACGATGTGAACCATATCCTCACCGGGTACAACACGGTCTTCAGCGATGGGGAAATGGTGATCGCCGGGTTCGAGGTCGGCGCCGGCTGCGGCCGGTTCGGCATCGCATGGTTCATCAACCTCGTCATGATGGCATTCGGACTGGTGCTCCGCCCTCGTGCGATCTTCCACGCCTTCGTCCGCGGACGCGGATGTTCGAGCATCTACCGGCGTCAGGAGGATCGGGTAGAGCTGCGGACCAAGACCGTGGGCGACCTGAAGAAGATCCTGGCGCTGGACCAGGCCGTCGGCGGCGCTGACCTCAACGATCGCATTTGGTTTCTGGCATGGTCGGTCGTTGCGTGGGTCGTGACGTTGGGCGCAGCGGCGGCGGCCCTCGCCCTCGTCTGGGTCGTCGGTGCGACCGTGACAGCGGTGGCCAGGTCCATAGCGTAGTTCCGATCCCCTCGGCGTCAGAACGATACTCCAGTCCCGTCCTGCCCTCGCGAAGATGGATTCGCGATGGTGCTCGAATCCGTGCTCCGCTCGACTCACCAGCTGGAGGACCTCCCGCGGCTCGTTTCCGCGCTGGGGTACGACGCGGTGTGGGCCGAGCTTCCGGATGAGAGCCTGATCCGGGGTCCGGCGGCAATCGTCGGCCGGCGGGGAGACTTCACCTGGTACGCCGTGGGCGGCGCGGCCAACGGCACCGCGGGCAAGGCGGCTCGGGCGCTCGCGGCGCGCGGGCATCCTGCCGCGGTGCTCGGGCTGGATGAATCCTCCCGGCGTCTCACCATCGCCGCCCAGGACGCGCCACCGCTCGAGCTCTCGCTCGACGCACCGGATCCTTTGGGCCTCGCCCGATTGTCCCGCTGCGCGGCCCATTCCCACGAAGCGGCGCTGGCGGCCGCGTTCCGCATCGCGGAGGCGCTTGCCGGCCGCCAGGTGGACCAGCGGTTCTTTGCCGGCTTCCAGCAGACGCTCCAGTCCGTCATGGCCTCGCTTCCGCCGCGCATTCCGCTCGCCGACCGGCATGGACTGGCGCTGTTGCAGCTCACTCGGGTGCTCTTCCTGTATTTCGTGGAAGCCAAGGGTTGGCTGGCCGGACGCCCCCGGTTCCTCCGCGAAGAGGTGGATCGTTGTCTGTCCGCGCGGCGCTCGCTCCACCGGGACCTCCTGCAGCCGCTCTTCTTCGGCACGCTCAACCGCCCCCTGGCGGAGCGCGGGGTACTGGCTCGCCGGTTCGGGACGGTCCCTTTCCTCAATGGCGGCCTCTTCGAGCCCCATCCGCTGGAGCGGCGCTGGGGCGCCGCGGTGCCGACGCCGGTGCTGCGAGACGCCTTCGACTCCCTGTTCGAGCGATTCCACTTTACCCTGACGGCGCCGTCGGGAGAGTCCATCGCGCCCGACATGCTGGGGCGGGTGTTCGAGCGGGTTATGGATCCGGGCGAACGGCACGCTACCGGCAGTTACTACACCCCCGCGGCGCTGGTCGATGCCATCCTCCGGGACGCCCTGGCCACTTGGCTAGCGCAGCGTCGCGGAGATCAGTGGCCCGCGGCCCGCCGGGACATCGATGAGCCGGATGCTGCCACCCGCCACGAGCTGAGCGCGGTACGTCTCCTCGATCCCGCGGTCGGCAGCGGCGCCTTTCTGCTCGGCGCTCTCCGGCTGCTCGCCGGGCCGGGAGCGCCGGGCGTTCGCAAGGCCGCGCGGCTCCGCCGGGTTCTGGCGTCCTGCCTATTCGGCGTCGACCGGAACGCGGCGGCGGTGCGCCTGGCCGAGCTCCGGCTCTGGCTCGAAGTCGTGGCGGCCGATCCGGGCGACCGCCCTTCGGACGTGGCGCCGCTCCCCAACCTCGATGCGCTGGTCCGCCAGGGAGACAGCTTGCTGGATCCGGCCTTCGGGCTCCCGCTCCCGCCGCCCGGCGCCCGGCAAGGAGCGGCGCTGGGCGAGCTCCGGCGCGCGGTGGTGAGCAGCACCGGGGCGGCCAAGCGGGCCGCGGTCGCGGCGCTGCTCAAGGCCGAGCGAAGCATCGCCGCCGGCGCGCTCGAGGGAGCCGTGCGCTCGCTCGACGGGTCCATCGCCGAGCTGCTGGACGTGGCGCGGAGCCCCACCCTTTTCGGAACTCGGCACGGGCTCGACCGACCGGCCCTGGCCCGGCTCGTCGAGCTTCGGGCCCGGCGCCGGCACGCACGCGAGCGGCTCCGGTCTCTGGAACGCGCTTCGGAGATCCCCTGGTTCCACTATCCCACCCACTTCGCCGACATCTTCGCCCGCGGCGGGTTCGACCTGGTGGTCGGCAACCCGCCCTGGGTGCGAGCTGAAGCGCTGGCACCGGAGCAGCGGCGCTACCTGGCCGAGCGGTTCAAGTGGTTTCGCGGAGTGCGCTGCACCCAGCCGGGGTACCGCCATCAGCCCGACCTGGCGGTGGCGTTTCTGGAGCGCGCGCTGGAGCTGCTGGCTCCGCGAGGTGTGGTGGCGCTCCTGCTTCCCGCCAAGCTCGCCACCGCGGGTTATGCCACTGCCGCTCGCGCCGAGCTGGCGCGCCGAACCACCATCGCGGTAGCGGCCGATCTCCGCGGCGACCGTCGCGCCGGCTTCGACGCAACGGTGTACCCGATGGCCTTGATCGCGGCGCTCGCACCTCCCCCCGAAGGCCACCGGGTCCGGCTCACGCTCGGCGCGGCCCGCACCACGGTCCCCCAACGATCGCTTGGGGCCGGCGCCTGGGCGCTGTTGCCCGACGCCGCGCGCCAGGTACTGGAGCGGCTCCGGCAATCGTTCCCTCCAATCGGCGAGCGGTTTACCTGCCACCTCGGCGTCAAGACGGGGCTCAACCGGGTGTTCCTCGATCCCGAGGAGCCGCTCGAGCCCGAGCTGATGCGGTGGGCGGTGCGAGGGCGTGACGTTCACGCCTTCCGGGTGCGAACGGTCCGTCGCCTGCTCTGGCCCTGCGATGGGCGGGGTCATGCGCTGGAGTCACTTCCCCCGCTCGCGGCCCGATACCTGGCCCGGCACGCCGCCCTGCTGCTCAACCGTGCGGATCACGCCGGCGGCAAGTCGTGGACCCTGTTCCGAACCCGCCCGGCATCGTTGCCGAACCGGGTGGTGTGGTCGGATCTGGCCAGGCGCCTCGAAGCGGCGCCGCTGGTCGGGCGCTGCGGGGCGGATCTGATCCCGCTCAACACCTGTTACCTGATCCCGGCGCGCGGCGCCGCTACCGCCCTGCGGCTCAGCGCGTGGCTCAACTCCACCTGGTGCCGGGTGCTCGCCGCTGCCACCGCCGATCCCGCATCGGGCGGATTCTTCCGCTTCAACGCGCGGGTCGTGTCCATGCTGCCCTGCCCGCCCGAGCTTCCGGAGCACACCGGCCTGCTCGATCTCGGGCGGCTGGGCATGCGCGGTGAGCTGACCCAGGAGACTCTCGATGACTGTTGCGCGGAGCTGCTGGCGCTCTCGCCCGATGAGCGAGCGGCGCTTTCCGAGCTGGCTCGCACGCGCGCCCTGCCTGGTCGCTGAGTCGCTCCGCGCGGTCCGGGATCCGCTGGCGGCGTGGCTCACGCCCCCTGCCGCCGCGGCACCCGAGGCGGTGGCCGCTGCGCTGGCCCGCGCCATGCTCCCGCCCGCGGCTGCCGTGGACCCACCGGCGTGGCTCCGGGCCGACCAGCGGCTCTCGTTCCGGCGCGCACTCGCGGCGGTCCGCCGCTTCGGCGGGGCACTCCTGGCGGATGGGGTGGGCACCGGCAAGACGTACATCGCGCTCGCGGTGACGGCGGCGCTCGAGTCACGCCGGCCAATATGCGTGCTGGCACCCGCCGCTCTGGTTCCGCAGTGGCGGGACGCCGCACGTCATACCCGCGTCCCGGTCCAGGTTCACTCACACGAGACCCTGAGCCGGGGCCGCCTTCCCGACGCCGATCCTGGCGCGGTGATCGTGGACGAGAGCCACCGGTTTCGCACCGCGTCCACCCGGCGCTACGAAACGCTGGCGCCGTGGTGCGTAGGACGCTCAGGCCTCCTGATGAGCGCAACGCCGGCGGTGAACCGGCTCGCCGACGTGGCCCGTCAGCTCCTGCTCTTCGTGCGGGACGACGCGCTCAACTGGAGCGGAGTGCCCTCGCTGCTCGGGAGCCTCGACCGCTGCGCGCCTGATGCACTCGCCTATCTGGTGGTGACCGGAGAGGACCGGTCCCGCCTGCTGCCGCAGCGAGTTCCCCACGAGGTGTGCCCGGAAGAGCCGGCGAGCTCGCCGTTCTGGCAAATCCAGCAGGGAATCTCGGCGCTCCGACTCTCGGAGGACCCGGTCACCGCCGGCCTGATCCGTACCGTGCTGCTTCAGGCGCTGGCGTCGAGTCCGGCCGCCGCGGGACAGGGGTTGAGCCGGTACCGCGCGCTGCTGCTGCACGCGAAGGATGCGGCGGCGGCGGGGCTGCTGGTGTCACGGCACGCCATCCGGCGGCTGGCCGGATCGAGCGGCGACCAGCTCGTGCTCTGGCCACTGGTGGCGGAGGCTGCGGCGCTTCCCGATCTCGCGATCTCCGATCTCGACGCCGTGACCGCCCTCAATGCGCAATGCCGGGCGTGGAGCGACGGCCGGGACGAGAAACGCGCGGCGCTCGCGGCCGTTGCCGCGGATGGCAAAACCACTCTGGTCTTCACGACGCACATCGCCACCGCGCGGTATCTGCGCGCCGGCCTCGGCCTGCCGCGGGTGGCCTGGTGTACCGGGAGCATGGCCGGGGTCGATCAGACCGCGCTTCCCCGAGACGTGGTGCTCGACTGGTTTCGCCGGCCGGCGCTTCCCACCGACGCGGTGCAACCGAGGCCCCGGCTGCTGGTGGCGACGGACGTCGCGGCCGAGGGACTGGACCTCCCCCTGGTGGATCGAGTCGTCCACTACGACCTGCCCTGGACCGCGGTCCGCCTCGATCAGCGGAGCGGCCGGGCGCTCCGACTCGGCTCCACCAGGAAGACAGTCGAGGTGATCCGATTCCGGCCGCCGCCGGTTCTCGAAGCGGCAATCCATAAGGAAGCGATTCTGGATGCCAAGGCAGCACTCCCACGCATCCTTGGCCTGGGTGCGGAGCAGAACGCGCCCTGGCGTCTCCGCGCCGGCGTGGCCGCGGAATGGGAGGGCGTTTCGGCTTCGGAAGGGATGGCGATGTGCCACGGGTCGCCGGCGGCCGTGGTGGCCGGGATTCGCATCGGCACTGGAGAAGCGGCGCCGCGCGAGATCGTCCTCGCGAAAACCAGTACCGGCTGGACCGAAGATCCGGGGGCTGTCGCCGCGCTGCTGGAACGCGCCCGCGGATCGACCCAGGTGGCCGCGGCCGATCCGGCCCGGGTCCGGACCGTCGTGCGAGGGCTGTCTGGTGTCGTGCGGGCGGCGCTCCGGGCCGCGCATGGCGCCGGAATCTCGTCGGCGCCGACGTCGCCGTTGGTGAAGTCCGCGATGCGCCGGCTCATGGCCCTGGCCCGCGGCGCGGCGCGAGAACGGCGAATGGA
Source organism: Gemmatimonadales bacterium (assembly GCA_045403135.1). Taxonomy (GTDB): domain Bacteria; phylum Gemmatimonadota; class Gemmatimonadetes; order Gemmatimonadales; family GWC2-71-9; genus JABFSM01. The sequence goes on from JAXIPC010000167.1 coordinate 19,622, forward strand.
CCGGCTGCGCTCGCTTACGCGCGGGATTGCGTTTCTGCGGCGGGGACACACGGCGGGAGAGCTCGGGATGGCTGAAGCGTGGGCAGGAGCACCTGAAGGCGCGCTGCTCATGGCTCTTGACCGGTTGCCGGTCGAGGAGCCGCCCTTGCCGGTTGGGCGGATCGAGCTGATCGGCGTGCTATTGGTAGAGCCTCGGCGGTGAGCTCGTCGGTTCCTAGGGCGCCGGCTTGAGCCCCACGATTCCCTGCAGCCTCCCCCGAAGATCCTTCAGCACCGCGGCATGCTCGGGCACGGCAGCGAGGTTCGTCGCTTCATGCAGATCGGTGGCCAGATTGAAGCTCCTCCTCGCCGTATTACAAGGGCGAAGGGGAGGAGCAGGATACCGAGGATGAGGTAGGCACCAGATACACGACCGGCATGACCATCATCGCTTCGACCGAGTTCCCGTTGTCCCAGCTGAGCGCGTTGGGAATACGGGAAAGGATGAAGGATTCGGTGCCCTCGAAGAGGCCGTAGCCCAAGCCCATCCAGGCGGAGATAGCCAGAAGGCGGGTGACCGGCGTCGACTGGTTCCCGCGATTCATGGCGGTTGCTTGCTAAGGGCCAGTTTGAGCCCCACGATTCCAGAAAGCCTGCCCCGAAGATCCTTCAGGACCGTGGCGTGCTCGGGAACGGCCGCGAGATTCGTCTCCTCATGCAGATCGGTGGCCAGATTGAACAGCGCTTCCTCGCCGTTCTCCAGCCGGATGTAATGCCACGTGCCGACCACAACCGATTTGACCCACCCCTTGGTTCCCGGCCAATGCTTGGGATCTCCATCGTTTGTCTTCCCCATCTCCGACACCACCGGAACCGCGGCAGGTCCCGGCGTTTCCGCCGGGAGCAGGAGCGAGCGCCCCGGGAAGGTGTCCCGCACGCCGGCCAATGCGGTGACGGTTGCGGGAATGTTCGCGATACTTACTGGAGCGGCCACCCGCATGCCGCCCGGGATCCGGCGCGGAAAGCGAATGATGAGCGGCACCCAGGTCTCCTGGGTATACAGACTCGCCCCATGTTCGATAATGCCGTGCTCGCCAAAGTGCTCGCCGTGGTCCGAGGTCACGATCACGATGGTGTTGTCGAGCACCCCGCGGCGCCTCATTTCCGCGAAGAGCTTCCCGAGGTGATCATCGAGGTACAGCAGCGCCTCCTGATAGCGGTCCATCTTGTAGGCCATCTGCTCGGGCGTCTGCGACCGCTTGACCTGGTTGCCGATCTCCAGTCGCTCTGCCCGGAGCTCAGCGCGGATGGCGCCGAATCGCCCCGCGAACGGCTTGGGCGGCAGATAGGGTGAGTGCACGTCGAAGTAATTCAGAAACGCAAAAAACGGGCGTCCCTTGATTCGCCCCATCCAGCCGAGGACCTCCCGGTTCACGTGGCTGGCGCGCTTCCGCCCAAGCACATCGACGGCGCCGAGCATCTGCTGAATCGTCCCGAACTCGCGGACGATAGTTGCGCGGTAGAGCGCGTCGCCCAGCGTCCCATAGTAGTCCTCGTAGTGCGCGAAACCTCGCGCGAGCCCCGTGTGCCGGCCGGTCCAATAGAGATTGGCGACGAACCCGGCCGTGGCATAGCCCTCCCCGCGCAACAGTTCCGCCACCGTCACCGGTCCGGGACGGAACACCCGGCGCGGCCCATCGGCGACGCCATGCTGAAAGCCCAGGAGCCCGGTGAACAGCGAGACATGCGTCGGCAAGGTCCAGGACGCCGTGGCAAACGCTCGCTCGAAGACCACACCTTCGGCGGCCAGCGAGTCCAGGTGGGGCGTCGTGACTCGGTGGTAGCCGTAGGACGAGAGTAGGTCGGCACGCTGGGTGTCCAGCACGATCAGCAGCACGTTGGGACGGTTGGCGGCAGGCTGAGGCAGGGCTGCCAGCTCGCGGGACTCGACGAAGCGGGCGGCGAGAAAGGTCCCGCCGATGACCAGCAGCGCCACCGCCACCATCGCCGGGAGCCAGCGCACCACACCGACGTTCCACCGCTCCCGATGCCCTCGGTACAGCCGCACCGCTACGGTCCCGATGCCCAGACCGAGAATCATGCACGCCCACTGGGCCATGGCGCCCGCGGTCTTGGCGGCGAGATAGCCCGAAAACGATCCAAGCAGGAAGACCAGCACGATATCCCACCAGGGCCGCCGAACCACCAGGGTCAGGGGAAGGAACAGGATGCCGAGGGCGAGATAGGCCACCAGGTAGAGTCCCGGCATGACCATCATCGCTTCGACCGAGTTTCCGTTGCGCCAGCCGAGCGCGTTGGGAATGGTGGAAAGGATGAACGACTCCGTGCCCTCGAAGAGGCCGTAGCCCAAGCCCATCCAGGCGGCGATGGCCAGGAGGCGAATGACAGTGGTCGGCGCGTTCGAGCGATCCATGGGTATCACGCCAGGCGGTGTCGTCAAGGGGAGTAACGGGGGAATTACCTAGAAGCATACCAGCCGCATGTTGGCTTGACAACGGCACCGGCGCGCGCTAACGCTTGACCGTCCATGACGATCGCTGAGAGCTCGTCCTCACCTGGCTCAACCCGTCTCTCGACAGCGGCGCGCGTCGTGGGCCTCGCCTGCGTCGGCGCCCTCCTGACGGGTATTGCGCATTTCAGCATCCTGCTGTTCCGGCGGTACGTCCTGGGCAGTGTGACGTTCGCCGGGGCCGACATTGTGTGGATGGCTCCGCTGGGCTATCTGGCGGCATTCCTGCTGGCGGCTATACCGCTCTCGCTGCTGGCGCTGGTAGCGCCGCGTCTCCCGGTCTGGCGCATGGCCGTCTTCGTGGTCTCGTTGCTGGCCGCCTTTTCGATATTGCTGCTGTTTCCGCAGCTGCTTCCATATGCAGCGCTGCTCCTGAGCGTCGGGGTCGCGACGCGCATGGCGTACGTCGCCCAACCGGACCCGGCCAGGTGGACCCGCCGCATGAAGCGAGGGGCCATCATGATGGTGGCGATCGTGTTGTTCGCGACGCTCGTCGTGCGGATAGGGCCGCGGCTCCGAGCGTCGTGGTGGTCATCACGGGCTCCGGCGCCGGCCGCGGAGTCGCCACATGTGCTGCTGCTGGTCCTCGACGCCGTGCGCGCCGAAAGCCTCGGTCTGTATGGCTACGCACGGAGCACCACGCCGGCACTGGAGCGGTGGGCCCAATCAGGAGCGGTCTTCGAGTGGGCCATCTCGCCTTCGGCATGGACGCTGCCATCGCACAGCTCGCTGTTCACCGGGTTGCCGGCTGGTCAACTGTCGGCCAGATGGACGCGCAAGCTCGACGGAAGGCACCCAACCCTGGCCGAGGTGCTCCGCGACCGAGGGTACCACACCGGCGGTTTCGTGGCGAACTACTGGTTCGCATGTCCGGAGACCGGATTGGCGCGGGGCTTTACCCACTACGAGTGTCACGTGCTCACGGCCCGCCAGATCCTGCGCTCCACCACCCTGTTTCAAACCCACATGGGCCAACGTCTCGTCGAGGCACGCTCGATCCGGGCCGTGCTCCGCGCGATTCGATCGCTCAACCTCAAGGTGCAGGATATTCCCGATGAATCGTACATGCCGATCGAGACCGTGACCCAGGCATTCCTGCGATGGGAGGCGAAGCGGGGGCAGCGTCCGTTTTTCGCCTTTCTCAACTTTCTCGATGTCCACGAACGTCAGGCCCCGGGGCCGTACCGCACTCGTTTTGCCGCGCATCCCAACGTTGTCGACCGCTATGATGGCTCGATCGCGTACACCGACTCGATCATCGGCGTGATGCTGGACTCGCTGCGGGTCAGGGGCGTTCTGGATCGTACCATCGTCGCCATCACAGCGGATCACGGAGAGATCTTCGACGCGAGCCAGGCCTCGAAGCACGGGACCAGCCTGTACATGCCGGTGCTTCGGGTGCCGCTGCTGCTGCGATACCCTTCACACGTTCCGGAAGGGCGCCGGATCGAGACTCCGGTCTCGCTGGTAGATCTGGCAGCCACGATTCTGGATCTGGCAGGCGTGACCGGCAATCAACTTCCCGGTGCGAGCCTTGCGCCGATGTGGACCGATATCGAGGTCGAGCCCCTGGTGGTGGCCGAACTCGAGCGGCACGTGAATCCGGGGGTCAACGGACCGTCGGCGCGGGGCGCGCTCCGGTCGATCGTCGATGCACGATGGCACTACATCAGACACTACATCAGCAAGGAGAAGGCCGTCGACGAGCTGTATGCCTATCGCGATGATCCCGAGGAACGAATCAACTTGAAGGACACCCCCGAGGGGATCGACGCGGTGCATCGCTTCCGAGCCATGCTGGACCGTATCCCAACGGGCTATTGAGCGGTATCGGCAGGCTGCCGCAGCGCGTAGATGACCCAGTCCGGCGTGCCCTCGACCAGACTGCCATGGGTCTCCAGGTAGCTCCGCACCGCGGTGTCGCTCCGGATCCCGTAGGCGTATTCCGACGCGAAGTAGCGGGCACCGGCCCGATGCATCTGCTCGAGCGCTTCGGGCGACCAGTGCTCATAGTACAATGGCCACCCCTTGCGCACGACCCGCAGCGAATCGAACCGGGGAATGCGGTCGAGGGTGACGGGTCGGCGAACCCGTCTGGCAACCCATCCCAGGGCCGCAGCAGGTTGTAGCCCAAGCACGATCAGCTCGTCGGGGCCGGTGCGGGCGCTCAGCGCCTGCGCGTACGCCCGCGCGCCGTCGTAGCGGTGGCGAAGCAGCCCGGCAGCTTCGGCGAAGCGCCCGCCGTTCTCCACCGCCGCCATCAGCGTAAGGATTGCCGCGCCACCCAGCACCCAGCGGCGGAACGGCGTCAGACAGCCGAAGGCAGCCAGCGCGACCAGCAAGGGGCCGGACTGCAGGAGGTACAGAAAGGTCTCCTGCCCGAACACCAGCACCAGCGCCAGCTGCGAAGCCAGCACGCAGATCAGGACCGCGGCCAGCTTCGGCCGGCCACTCCTGCGAAGCCCGAAGACCCCCGCCACCAGGAGCACCAGCCACAGGCACCAGCCAGCCAGAACCGGTACCGGCACCGACGAAAGACCCGCCTGCTGAACGCTCAGATACGCTGCGTATCCCTGCTGGAGCGGCGGGACAATGAGGCCGTGCAGGAAAAACCCCGCGAGCCGGTCACCCAGGCTTCCGGCAAGCGGATTAAGGAGGTATGCGGAGGTCTCGATCTCACCTCCCGGAAGGAAGAAGTACGCCAGGTGGGGGAACATGAGCCGAGCCACGAATTGCCCGGCCGCGATCAGGGCCAGCGAGCTGCCGATGGCGGTGAGGCCGCGCTTCCAGCCCAGGACCACCAGGCAGACCAGAAAACCCGCCACGGCATTGGTGATGGTCATGGACAGGGTCAGCGCGGAGATCAGGACGCAGGCGATCCAGGAGAGCCGGCCGGTCTTTTCGTGCCAGGCGAGTGCCGCCAGCGCCAGCAGGAGCGTCAGGGCCGCGGGCGCGAACGTTTCGGGAACAGGAAACCAGAAGATCACGGATGAGGCGGCCAGCGCGAGGGCCGTAAACGTGATCGCGTCGACGCGGCGCAGGCCAATCAAGCGGAGCAGCAGAAAGAACAACGCGGACCAGAGCGCGGCGAGTCCCGCGTAGGTCAGCCCCACCGCCGCGACCTTCCCGAAGCCCGCGAGATGGCGCAGCGCGTAGGGGACCGGGTACAGGGCCGGCGCAAAGAGCGGATGCCGATTGGCGCGCTCGTTCTCGAGGGCAAAGCGATCGGAGAGCTGGGTGGTGATGGCCGGGGCATCGCTCTCGAACCAGTAATCGAACGTGCTGGTGTGAACGATGGCCGGGGCGAGCATCTGGAATGCGATCCACGTCGCCCAACCCGCCGCTAGGGCGATGATTGCCGCACATGCCGCTTCGGATTTCCCCGTGGCGGCACGCTCACGCGGGTTGGTCGTCGGTTGCATCACTCGCGGTTCCCCCGGGCAAAAATCATGGAACCGTATCAGCCGGCGACCGCAGCTCGTAGATCACCCAGTCCGGGGTGCTCTCGAGCAGCCTGCCGTGCGCGTCCAGGTAGCCGCGTACCGCCGTATCGCTCCGGATCCCGTAGGGGTATTCCGATGCGAAGTAGAGAGCGCCGGCGCGATGCATCTGCTCCAGCGTTTCGCGCGACCAGTGCTCGTAATGCAGGTGCCACCCTTTGCGGACGACCGGCAGAGAGTCGAACCGGGGAATCCGGCCGAGCATGCCAGGCTCGCGAACTCGCCTCACCGGTGCCGCAATCACCCCCTCGGAAGCGGCAGGTGGCAGCCCAAGCACAATCAGCTCGTTGGGGCCGGTGCGGACGCTCAGTGCCTGCGCGTACTGGCGCGCGCTGTCGAACCGGTGGCGCAGCAGCCCGGCGGCTTCGGTGAAGCGCCGGCCGTTCTCGACCACCGCCAGCAGCGCGAGGGCTGCCGCGCCACCCAGCACCAAGCGCCGGAACGGGGTCAGGCAGCCGAAGGCAGCCAGGGCGACCAGCAGCGGACCGGACTGCAGGGCGTACACGAAGGTCTCCTGCCCGAAGACGAGCACCAGCGCCAGCTGTGAAGCCAGCACGCCGATCAGCACAATGGCCAGCTTCGGCCGGCCGCTCCGGCGCAGTCCGAGGATTCCTGCGGCCAGCAGAACAACCCACAGCCCCCAGCCCAGCAGCACCGGCAACGGCACCGACGAGAAGGCCTGCTGAACACTCAAATACCCGGCGTATCCCTGCTGGATGGGAGGAATGAGTAGACCGTGCAGGAAGAATCCCGCAACCCGGTCGCTCATGCTTCCGGCAAGCGGACTCAGGAGGTACGCGGACTCGCGCGCCTCCGGGAGGAAAAAGTACGCCGTGTGCGGGAATACCAAGCGGCTGACGAATTGCCCGACTGCCACCAGGACCAGGGAGCTGCCGATGGCGGTGAGGCCGCGCTTCCATCCCAGCACCACCAGACAGACCAGAAAACCCGCCACCGCATTGGTGACGGTCATGGACAGCGTCAGGGCGCTGATCAGAACACAGCCAATCCAGGAGAGACGACCGGTCTGCTCGTGCCAGACCAGCGCCGCCAGCGCCACCAGGAGCGTCAGGGCCGCGGGCGCGAAGGTTTCGGGAACGGGAAACCAGAAGATCGCGGACGATCCGGCCAGGGCGAGGGCCGTAAACATCAATGCCTCGACCCGGCGCAGTCCCACGCGGCGCAACACCAGAAAAAACAGCCCGGCCCAGAGCGCGGCGAGTCCGGCAAAGGCCAGCCCCATCGCCGCGACCTTGTCCAGCCCCGGGAGATGGCGCGCCACGTACAGGACCGCATACATGACCGGCGTGAACAGCGGATGCCGATTCGCGCGCTCGTTATCGAGCACCAGGCGATCGGACAATTGCTTGCTGATGGCCGGAGCGTCGCTCTCGAACCAGTAGTCAAACGTACTGACGTGCAGGATCGCCGGGGCGAGCATCCGGAATGCGATAAACGTCGCAAAGCCGGCGGCGAGGGCGATCAGTGCCGCCCACGCCGCATCATCTTTCCAGGTGCGGGGGGCCGGTGGTATGGGTGGGGCCAGGCGGCCTCGTCTTGGTGGACGGACCGATCAAAGGTACCTAGAAGATGGTATAGATGAACGGCGCGAGCACCGAGCCCTCCGCAAAGACCAGCAGGGCGCCGACCAGCAGCAGCACCACGATGATCGGCAACAACCACCACTTCTTGCGGACCTTCATGAAGGCCCAGAGCTCGCTGATTGGTCCACGTCTGGTCATGGCTGGCGTCCTAGAATTGGCGTTCCATGTCGGACCGGCCGCCGGACGGCGACCGGATCCAGAAGCTGCCGTCCTTCTCGGCATGCTTCATCGGCCGGCGACCGATAGCGCGCATGAACAGCGCGATCGGGGTAATCACGAGAAAGAACACGATGCCCATGAAGATCGGCGTGGTGACCTTCGACAACCGGCGCGCGAAGGCCATCCACCCCCACTGCACCGGGCCGAGCAGACCCGGGATGATGGCGCCGGCCAGCAGGAGCATGCCGCCCAGGGCGCCAAGCACCTTCCACGACACCGTGTGGCCGCGCCACCAGGCAATGCCCGCGAGGACTGTGAATGCCGCGCCGACGGTGAGACCGAACCGGCGGCCCTCCCGAGCCGTCAGTCGAGCTGGAATTCCTTCCGCCAATCGCCAGCCTCCTTCCAGTCTTTCTGCGCGGTCTTGTAGAGCAGGAACGGCCCCAGGGCCAGCGCATCGATATGGGTACGCATAAAACAGGTGTGTGCGTCCTTCGGCGTGCACACGATCGGCTCACCCCGCACGTTGAACGAGGTGTTCACCACGACGGGACACCCCGTCAGTTTGTCGAATTCGCTGATCAGGTCGTAGTAATCGGGGCTCACGTCACGCGCGACCGTCTGGACCCGGGCCGAATAGTCGATATGGGTGATCGCCGGCACGTCGGACCGGGGCACATTGAGCATCGCGATGCCCCAGAGGCTGCTTCGCTGCTCCTCGGTCATCGGAATCTGCCGCTCCTGTTTCACCGGGGCGACCAACAGCATGTACGGCGAGTCCACGTCCAGCGCGAAGTACTCGCTGACCCGGTCGCGCAGCACGCTCGGCGCGAAGGGCCGGAAGCCTTCGCGGAACTTGATCTTGATGTTCATGTCGGCTTGCATCTTCGGATTGCGCGGGTCGCCCAGGATGGAGCGCGCGCCCAGGGCGCGGGGCCCGAATTCCATCCGGCCGTTGAACCACCCGACGATCTTGCCGTCGGCCAGCAACCGCGCGACGGTCTCGAGCATTTCCTGGCGCGGGAGCCGCTCATAGGAGGCGCCGGCCTGCTTCAAAAAGGCCTCTATCTCGGCGTCACTATAACCCGGGCCGAGGTAGGCCCCCTTCATGCTGTCCCGGCCGGCCTTCACCGCGCGGGGCTGCTTGAGATGGCGGTGCCAGATCAGCTCGGCCACGCCCAGCGCGCCGCCGGCGTCACCGGCCGCGGGCTGGATGTAGAGCTGCTTGAAGGGGCCGTCGCGCAGGATCTTGCCGTTGCCGACGCAGTTGAGCGCCACGCCGCCGGCGAGGCAGAGATTCGGCATGCCGGTCTCCTGGTGAACGGTGCGGGCCATCCGCATCATGATCTCTTCGGTGACGTCCTGCACCGAGCGGGCCAGATCCATTTCTTTCTGGGTCAGGTTCGTTTCGGGCACCCGCGGCGGGCCGCCGAAGAGGTCGTGGAACCGGTCGTTCGTCATCGTCAGGCCGGCCAGGTAGTCGAAATAGTCCTGGTTCAGCCGGAACGAGCCGTCCTCCTTGAGGTCGACGAGGTGGCGGTAGATCAGGTCCACGTACCTCGGTTTTCCGTAGGGCGCGAGGCCCATGACCTTGTACTCGCCGGAGTTGACCTTGAATCCCGTGTAGTAGGTGATCGCGGAATAGAGCAGACCCAGTGAGTCGGGCCAGCGCATTTCCTTCAACAACCGCAAGTCGTTGCCCTGGCCGACGCCGTCCATGGTCAGAACGGCCGCCTCCTCGAATGGAGACGGAAAGAAAGCGCTCGCGGCGTGGGATTCATGGTGCTCGGCATAGAGCACGTCGCCCTCGTAGCCCGGCAGGGCATTGAGGATCTGCTTCTCCATGAAGAGCTTTTCCTTGATCCACAGCGGTCCTGCCAGCACGAATTGCTTGAAACCGCGGGGGGCGACGCCCAGGAAGGTCTCGAGAATGCGCTCGAACTTGAGGATTGGCTTGTCGTAGAAGCCGACGAACGCCAGGTCCTTCGTCGTGATGCCGGCCTGCTCGAGGCAGAACGCGACGGCGCGGGCGGGGAAGGCCGGATCGCCCTTCTTGCGCGACAGCCGCTCCTCGGAGACGGCGGCGAGGATCTCACCGTCCCTGAGGAGACAGGCGGCACTGTCGTGGTAAAAGGCCGACAGACCAAGGACGTACGTTGGTTGCTGCGGCAACCGGAGTCTCCTTGAGAAACGCGCCGATCGGAGGCACAATACTAGCGCTAGTATACCCCCGCGACTGCGCCGTTGCTGCGAGGGCGCAACACAGCCAGGAGCATCAACAATCAGGCCAGGGGAGATCGCCGTGTTAGGCTGGCGGACCGTTAAGGCGGCGGCCGGCAAGCTGGCCCTCGTCATCGCCGCGCCGATCCTCGCCCTGGCCCTCCTCGAGGGGCTGGTGAGCTTGGTGCTGGCCGGACGGGACTTCGCCGGCTGGCGCGACCGGCCCAACCCCGAGTCGCGACACTCGCGCTACGATGCCGAGCTGGGCTGGGTCAATCAGCCCAACGTCGCACTTCCCAACATGTACGGACCCGGCCGCGCGCTACACACCAACGCCCGCGGCTTCCGGGGTCGCGCGGAGACCGGCGACACCCCGCCGCCCGGCCGTCGTCGGGCGATCTGCAGCGGCGACTCCTTTACGCTCGGCTGGGGAGTCCGCGACGAGGACACCTGGTGTGCGCTTCTGGGAACGACGCTTCCGGACCTCGAGACCGTGAACATGGGCCAGGGCGGTTACGGGCTCGACCAGGCGTATCTGTGGTATCGCCGCGACGGCCTGCCGTTGAGCCACGACATCCACATCTTCGCGTACATCACCGACGACTTGCGTCGCATGCTCCACGGGCGATTCGACGGGTACGGCAAACCGGTCTTCGCACTTCGGGGCGATTCGCTGGTCGTGACCAACGTGCCCGCCCCGGCGCGAGGTGCCTCCTGGCGGACGGGCGAGCGGGCCGCCGTGGCGGTGCGGGGGACTCGGCTCTTCGAGCTCATGCAGCGCCTCTCCCTCCGCTCGCCGGCCCGCTGGGCCGCCGATTCGCTGGCCCGCGACAGCGCTGCGTTCGCTGTCGCGGCGATGGTCATCCGGCGCCTGGCCGACACGCATCGCGGCCGGGGAAGCACCCTGATCCTCGTGCACCTTCCGGTGCAGCAGGACTATGGAACGGCGGCATCGGAGGTGTTGCGGCGGAGGATGGCGGCCGTGGCGGCGGCCGAGGGCATACGGTACGTGGACCTGGTGGCGTCGTTGCGCGAGCTCCCGCACGAATCGGTTCCGGCGCTCTTCATTCCCCGAAACGGGCATTATACCCCGGCCGGCAACCGCTGGGTGGCCGGTCAGCTGGAGACGGTCATCCGGGATTCGGCCCAGGGAGACCCGCCGTCACGCTGAGGAAGCCAGGCTGCTTGCCATGCGAAGTTTGCGATTGGCGCGGGACGAGCCGCGTTGCTCCTATGGCGCCACCTTGAGCCCGACGATTCCCTGCAGCCTCCCCCGAAGATCTTTTAGTAGCGCGGCATGCTCGGGCGCAGCAGCGAGGTTCGTGGCTTCCTGCGGATCGCTCGCCAGTTTGAACAACCCCTCCTCGCCGTTCTCTTGCCGAATGTAGTGCCACTGGTCAACCACCAGCGATTTGAGCCATCCCTTACTTGCCGGCCATTCCTCGGCCTTGCCACTGGTCCTCCCCGCCATCTCCGACACGACCGGAAGCTGGGCAGGGCCGGGCGCATCCGCCGGCAGCAACAGCGAGCGCCCGGGGAACGTGTCGCGCAGGCCTGCCAGTGAGGTGATGGTTGCGGGGACGCTGGCGACGCTCACCGGAACGGCCACCCGCAGCCCGGCCGGGACCCGGCCCGGGAAGCGAATGATGAGTGGAATCCAGGTCTCCTGGGTGTACAGACTGGCCCCGTGTCCGTTAATGCGGGCGTGCTCGCCAAAGTGCTCGCCGTGATCCGCCGTGACGATCACGATAGTGTTGTCCAGCACCCCGCGGCGGCGCAGCTCTGAGAAGAGTTCCCCCAGATTATAGTCCAGGTACAGCATCGCCTCCTGATAGCGGTCCATATTGTAGGCCCACATCTCGGGCGACTGAGGCCGCTTCGGCTGGTTGCCTATCTCCAGTCGTTTTGCCATGAGCTCCGGGCGGATGACACCAAACCGCCCTTTGAATGGCGCAGGTGGGAAGTAGGGTGCGTGCACGTCGAAGTAATTGAGAAACGCAAAGAAGGGGCGCCCCTTGACCCGGCCGGTCCAGCCGAGCACCTCCCGGTTCACAGTGCTGGCCCGCTTCCGCCCCCGCACGTCGATGGCGCCGAGCATCTGCTGTACCGTGGAGAACTCGCGACTGATGGTTGCGCGGTTGAGCGCGTCGCCCAGTGACCCGTAGTAGTCCTCGTAGTGGGCGAAGCCTCGGGCGAGTCCGCTTTGCCGGCCGGTCCAATACATGTTGGCAACGAACCCTGCCGTCGCATAGCCTGCTTCGCTCAACCGCTCCGCTACGGTCATGGGGCCGGACGGTAACATTTTGCGCGGTCTGTCCTCGGCGCGATGCTGAAAGCCCAGGAGCCCGGTGAACAGGGAGATGTGGGTCGGCAAGGTCCAGGACGAGGTGGCAAACGCCCGCTCGAAAACCGCGCCTTCGGCGGCCAGCGAGTCCAGGTGCGGCGTCGTGACCCGGTGGTGGCCGTAGGACGAGAGCAGGTCGGCTCGCTGGGTGTCGAGCACGATCAACAGAACGTTGGGACTGCCGGCCGCCGGCGCCGGGAGCGCCGCCAGCTCGCGGGACTCGACGAACCGGGCGGCGAGAAAGGTCCCGCCGATCACGAGCAGCGCCACCGCAGCCATGGCCGGGAACCAGCGCAGCACACCGACGCTCCACCGCTCCCGATGCTTCCGGTACAGCCGCACCGCAACGCTCCCGATGCCCAACCCGAGAATGACGCTGGTCCACTGGACCACCGCCCCCGTGGTCTCGGCCGCGAGATAGCCGGAAAACGATCCCAGGAGGAAGACCAGCACGATGTCCCACCAGGGCCGCCGAATCACCAGCGTCAGCGGCAGGAACAGGAGACAGAGGGCGAGGTAGGCCACCAGGTACACCACCGGCATGACCATCATCGCTTCGACCGTGTTGCCGTTGTTCCAGCTGAGCGCGTTGGGAATGAGGGAGAGGATGAAGGACGCGGTCCCCTCGAACAGGCCGTAGCCCAAGCCCATCCAGGCGGCGATGGCCAGTAAGCGGCTCATCGGAGTCCGTCCGTTCGCGCGACCCGTGGGTATCGTGACCGTCGGTGTCGACAAGGGGCGTCCGTTACGGGGGAATTACTCGAAGCATACCCGCGGGGCGCTGGCCTGACAACGGCGCCGGCGTGCGATAACGCTATCGGGCAGCGTCGGACGCGATGCGATAGATCTGGTACGCCTGGTTGGAGAACGCGAGCCGCGTGTGATCGCTATGGGCCGCGATGACCCCCTCGAGATAGACGCGGTCCTTCTCGCCGCTCCTGTGGTCCAGGACCAGGTACCTGGCCTGGATGGAGGCGAAGTATCTCCACTGATCCTCAAGCGGGAGACGAATGTCGTAGATGCTGGCGGTTCGGCGGGTCAGCAATGCGAAGGTGCGGGGCGCGATGGAGATGAACACGTCGTCCGGCGACGTTTCCCGATTCACAAATGTAACCATCTCGGCGTGCTCGGGCCGGTCGAATGAGTCCGGGAACGGCGTCCGGATGTACTTGTGGTACCGCCAAGTGTACGAGGCGGCGAAGAGCGCGACCAGCACTGCGGCGACGATCTTGGGCCACCGTCGCGCGCCGGCCGGCCAGAGCACGGCGAAGATGAAGATCAGGCCCAGCGCGAGCGGCGGTAACAGAATGCGAGCGCCCGAATTGCTGGGCCACAAGATGATCGCCACCGTGTAGCCGGCAAGGAAGAGCGCTGCCGGAGACCAGCGGCGGAGGAAAACCACCAGCATCCCGCAGGTTGCTGCTGCGATGGCCACCGCCCCTCCGATCCACACTACGAGCTCCGGCAGAGTGTCGAACATCATGTTGGAGAGCAGGCGCCCGGTGGACACCACGGTGTTCACCGTCCGCCCAAACCCGCCCCCGTGGTCCCTCGCGGCATAGGCGCCCACGTTTCCCAGGAGCGCCTCCTGGAGCCCGATAAGACTCATCGCCACGAGAAGCAGCGCGGCGCCATACCGACTGAGTCGCCTGACTCGCAGGATGTCCGCGATGAGGAGGGCGGGCAACAGGACGATGCCGATCGAACGGGTGGCGACCGCGGCGAAGCAGAGCAGCCCGACGGCCACACCACGCTTCCATCCGGCGTCGGTTCGCCCTGGGAGATCCTGCGCCTTCTCGGCGACCCACAGGCACAGGAGGACGAGGGCCAGGAAGGGGATGTCGGAAGCCAGATCCTCCTTGAGCCAGCCGATCGCCGGAGAGAACCCAAAGATCCAGCCCGCCGCGAGCGATGGTCCGACCGGAAGCACCTTCCGCGCGAGCAGATACAGGGCACCCGTGGCGAGCGCCGTCGTGGCCACGACCAGGACCTTCATCGCGTACAAGTCGAGGCCGGCGACCGCATAGATCGGCGCCAGCAGCAACGGGAAAAGCGGCGGGTACGTGGGCGGCGAGTGAAACTGGGTCGGGTTGACGAGATATCCGGTGTCGGCGTACGGCGTGCGTTCGACGATGCTCCGGGCGTGGATCAGGTAGAGCGCGGCATCGCTGTTGTACCAGATGCCGTCGCGGAGGGAGGCCAAGTGGAAGAGAAACGTCGCGGTGATCAACACTGCGACGCTCAACGCAGGGGTGCCGAGCCAGCGTCGCTCAGTGGCGAAGACGACGGCCGTCCCGCCGAGCGCCGTGGCCCATACCGCGGACCACCACCACAGCTCGTGGTAGTCGCCGAGCGGGATCGTCGCTCTCCCGCGGAGCAGCAGGTCGGCAAACGGGAACGCGCCGCGGTGCGCGAGCGACAGCGCCAGCGGCACCAGCCAGATCGCAACGACGGCCCAAAGGAGGAGACCGAGCCCGAGACGCGCCGCGACGGACCGTCGGTCCCACTCAGGGTGAGACTGCACCGAGTACCTCCTGGCGGCGGCGGTTTATTAGCGCCCCTCGAGGTGCCGGCGCGAGACGCGGCTCAAGGGCAGCGCCCGCAGCCTCTCGCGCAGAAAATGCAGCGTGTCCGCGAACAGCGTCTGCGCGGCGAGATTGGTGGCGCCGAGCGTGTCGCGCCGTAGATCGTAGAGCTCCTCCACACCGTCGCCGTTCAGGATGTAGTGCCACGGGCCGTGAATCAGTGACGCCATGTCGCCGCGGCGGAGCGGCCCCAAGGTTGTGCCGGAAAACTCCGACAGACTGCTGAGAATGGGAGACACTGGGCCCACTCCGCCCGGCGCCGAGGAAGACGCGCCGAAGAGCGAGACACCGGGGAACGCCGCCGACGTGTCGCCGGCGAGGCTGGTGATGCTCTTCGCCAGATCGCGCAGCGAGACCGGCGTGACGATCCTGGCACCGGCCGGCAGTCTGCCGGGAGCGTACCAGAGCAGCGGCACGTGCAGCAGCAGCGCGTACAGGTTGTCTCCATGCCCCATGAGGCCGTGCTCGCCGAACAGATCGCCGTGGTCCGACGTCACGATCACGATGGCGTTGCGCAGGAACCCGCGGGCCTCGAGGCGCTGGAAGAGCGACGCCAGCTGGGCGTCTTGGTAGGCGACCGCTGCGTCATAGCCGGCGAGCAGCTCGTGGAGGGCCAGCGCGGTGTCGGGCAGCTCCGCCAGGGTGTAGTCACCGCGGTACCTGCGAGGCTTGCCGGAGAACAGCGTATCGAACGGGGCCGGCGGATCGTACGGCCGGTGGCCGTCGAAGTAGTTGAGGAACATGAAGAAGGGCGTCTGCTGCCGGAGCGCCCAGGCGACCGCCTCGTCGTTGATGCGCGACGCCTGTTTGCGCCCCGGCTCCACCGTCCCACCCAGCTTCCTGAGCGCCGCGACGGCCATTACGGTCATCGAGTTCGAACGGACGGCCTCCGACCCGGTCTTGGCGAAATCGTCGAAGTGCGCGAATCCCCGAGTGAGCCCGAACACCCGCGACACATAGCGCAGATTGGCCGAGAATCCGCCCGTCGCGTATCCGCGCGAGGCGAAGTGCTCGGCCAGCGTCGGCGGCTCGGGGCCCAGCGGCGTCGTCCAATCGGCGTCGAGCTCCGTGGGATACCGCCCCGTGAACAACGACGCGTGCGACGGCAGCGTCCATGACGAGGTCGCATAGGCGCGCTCGAAGGTCACCCCCTCGCGGGCCAGGCCGTTCATGAACGGCGTGTTGGGCCGGGGGTTGCCGTACAGATTCAGCGCGGACGCGCGAACCGCGTCGAGGACGACGAGGATGACGTTGGGCGCGTCGGGCGGCGCAGGCGGAAGGGCCGACAGCCGCCGCGATTCCGTCCACCGGAGTCCGGCGTTCCAGCCGATCGCGCCCATGGCACAGGCGGCGAGCAGCGCGAGTGCGGAGACCCTGGTCCAACGCCGCGCGCGGTCCAGATTCGCCATGAGGAAGCGGGTGATGGTCAGGGCCACGCCGGTGGCGAGCACCGTCAGCGCGAGCGGGTGGATCCGGTCTTTGAGGACCAGCAACGGCTCGAACACCGCCAGGAAGGCGAGCACGAAGAACGCGGCCCGCCAACCCCGCTCCAGACCGAACCGGCGGACCACGAGGACGGTGCCGAGCCCCAGGGCCGCGAAGAGCGGCGCATCGAGCAGCGGGACCAGCCAAAGGGCATCGGGATTCAGGAACGTGTAGCGGTGGAGCAGCTCGCGCGCGACGAGCGGCAGCGCGACTTCACCGATCGCCGCCACACAGGCGGCGGCCAGCAGCATCCAGCCAAAGACCGGTCGATGCACGCGGGCAATCTAGTCAGCTTCCGGCTAACTTGGCGCCCTCCGCCGCCATCCCCTATACTTTGGGCGCCGATGGTATTCCACCGAAGGGACGCCGACCATGATTCTGGGAAAGTTCTGGACCAGCCTGCGGGCCGCGTTCAACAAGCTCGCGAACTTCTTCTACGAGCGGGATCCGATCGCCGTCATGCAGCTTGAGATCGACACGGCGGCTCAGCGGCTCAAGGCGGCCCGCGAAGGCGTGGAGCAGTATCGCGGGCTGGTCGAGCGGGTGCTGCGCCAGGTCACGACCGGGGAGCAGAACGCCAAGCGGCTGGAGACGCAGATCAAGGCCTACCTTCGCACCGGGGCCCGGGAAATGGCAGCCCAGCTCGCGGTCCAGCTCAAGACCACCCGGGACGAGCTCGCCTCCAACAACGAGCAGCTCAAGATGCACGAGACGGCCTACAAGAATCACCTGCTCAAGCTCCAACAGGGAAACAAGGATTTGGTGGCGCTGCAGCAGAAGGCCGAGAAGTACGCCGCCGAGCTCAAGATGAGCGCGGCGGAAGCCGAGATCGCCCGCGTCGCGGAAGCTCTGGGCGAGTCCCTTTCCGGGAACCTCACCACCAATCTCGGCCAGATCGAGAGCGTCATTCAGCGGCAGATCGATCAGAACCGCGGCAAGGCGCGGGTGGCGGCCGACATGTCGTCTAAGGGCGTCGAGGAGATCAAAGCCCAGCAGGCGGCCGAATCGATCATGGCCGAGGACATCCTCCAGCAGTTCGAAGTGGAGATGGGCCTGAAGTCACCAGAAACGACGCCGGTGGCGGAGAGCCTCACCAAGGACCTTGGCCCCGCCAGCCAGAAGACCACCAACTAGCGCCCGGAGCAGACCATGGCTGATCGGATGAAGCCGCCGTTCTACTTCGCCCTCCTGCTGGTGATCGGGGCGCTGGTGTGGTACGGCGTCACCAGAGTCAAGGAGCCCGCCGGCGACGATCCTGGAGGCACGTTCTCACAGGAAGAGCTGAAGAACATGCAGGAGGCACCCGACTCCCAGGGCGTCACCACCCTCAAGGAGTACACCTTCGTCCCGTCGGCCCGGCTGCCCGAAGTGAAGGGGACGTCGGCCTATCGGCCACCCGCCAACGGGGTGGTCCGGATGGCGCTCAACGTGTGGGCAGGCTGGGCCCCGGTCATCTACGCGAACGGCGGCATGAAGCCGGCCAAAACCTGGAAGGCGCCGGGCGGGAAAGACTTCAAACTCGAGCTGGTGCTGATCGATGACCCGGTCGCCATGCGCGACGCCTTCGCCTCCGGCAGCATTCATCTCGGCTGGGCGACGCTGGACATGCTGCCGCTGATGATCGAGGGGTTGCGCAAGGACTCGCGCACCATGCCCCGGGTGTACCAGCAGGTCGACTGGTCCAACGGCGGCGACGGCATCGTGGTGCGCAGCCGGATCAAGAGCGTCGCCGATCTCCGGGGCAAGACCTGCGTGCTGGCCCAGAACTCCCCGTCGCACTACTTCCTGCTCAACAGCCTGCTGGGCGGCGGGGTGCAGCCGAGCGAGGTGAACATGAAGTTCACCCAGGATGCGTTCCAGGCCGCCGCGGCCTTCAACGCGGACAAGCGGATCGACTGCGTGGTGAGCTGGGCGCCGGATATCTACAACCTGGAAAAAGTCCCGGGTAACCGGAGCCTGGTCACCACCCAGACGGCGAACAAGCTGATCGCCGACGTCTGGTTCGCCCGGGCCGACTTCGCCAAGGACAATCCCGAGATCATCGAGGGATTGGTCCGCGGCATCTTCGCGGGGATGGAAGGGCTCAAGTCGGAGGCCAACCGCCATGAAGTCGCCAAGCAGATGGCCGAGGGCTATTCCATTCCGGAAACCGACGCCTTCGGCATGCTGGGCGACGCGCACTCGACCAATTTCGCCGAGAACCGCGCGTTCTTCATGGACCAGAACAACCCGACGAACTTCGAGCGCACCTGGAACAACGCGTACTTTCTCTACAAGCGCATCAACGTCATCACCGAGAAAACCTCCTTCGACCAGATCATGGACTTCTCGGTGATCCAGAAGCTCGCGAGCGAACCCGCCTTCGCGGCGTCGAAGGACGAGTATACCGTCACGTTCGTTCCGACCACGGCGACGGCGGTGCAGGCCGAGAACACCGAGATCCTCACCAAGAGCGTGGTCATCCAGTTCTTCCCGAACTCGGACGACATCGAGAAGGTGATCATCGGCGAGGACGGCAAGGAGCGCGCCTACGACCCCAACGTGGCTCCGGTGCTCGAAGAAATCGGACGCCTGTCCGGTCAGTACGGCAACTCGCGGATCATCATCGAGGGCCACACCGACGCCTCGATGCGGGGCCGGGTCGACCCGGCGGCGGTGCAGGAGCTGTCGCTGCGCCGCGCCGCGGCGGTCAAGCAGGCGCTGCTGCGCAAGTTCAAGACGCTGCAGGCCAATCAGTTCGTGACCGCCGGCCTGGGGTGGGACCGTCCCGCCGATCCGAACGATCCCGGCAACTTCGCCAAGAATCGCCGGGTGGAAGTGAAAGTCTATCCGCTGGAGGCGCCGCGCTGACGGCGGGAAACGCGGGGGAAAGCTGGCGGGACCGACTGTTCGCGCTGCGGGGCGAGCTCCCGCCCGCCATCCGCAGGGCGGTGGGATTGGGCGCGATCGTCCTCGTCCTGCTGGCCTGGTGGGGCCTCACGGCGGGCGCCACTCCGGAATCGCGGCTCATATCGCCCGCGCTCCTGCCCAGTCCCCGGGAGGTGCTCCGGAGCTTTCCCCGCTTGATTTCCGAGCGGGCCCTGCTGCCCAGCATCGTCGCGACGCTCCGACGGGTGGCCTACGGGTTTCTCCTCGCGATCATCACGGGCGTTCCCCTCGGCATCCTCGCCGCCACCTCGGGCCTCCTCCGGGCTGCCCTGGGCCCCATCGCGCTCTTCTTGCGCAATATCCCGATCGCGGTGCTGATCCCGCTCACCATATTCTGGTTCGGCATCGACGAAGCACAGAAGGTGCTCTTCATCTTTCTCGCGACGGTTCCCTTCGTCTTCGGCGACGCGCTCGCCGCAGTGGTCGGCGTCCACGAGCAGTATGTGGACACGGCCCAGACGCTGGGCGCCAAGCCCCACCAGGTAGTCGTCAAGGTGCTGATTCCGCTGGCACTGCCCGACATCTACGGCAGCCTGCGGAACCTGTTCGGCCTCGCATTCGGCTACATCATGCTCGCCGAGCTGATCAACGCGAAGTACGGCCTCGGCTACCTGATCAACACCAGCCAGCGGCGGGGGCAGTCCGAGGACATTTTCATGATCTTGATCGTGATCGGGCTGCTCGCCTACGGCATCGACCGGCTCCTGGCCTTCTTCCAGCGAGGACTCTTCCCCTACCGCGTCCACAAGGAGTAGGTGTGACCGCGCCGCCGCCGCTGGTGGAATTCAAAGGGGTCGGGAAGACCTACGACAACGGGTTCACGGCGATCAGGGACGTCAGCTTCTGCGTGAACGACCTGCCCGGCAAGGGGGAGTTCATCACCATCCTGGGTCCGTCGGGATGCGGCAAGTCGACGGTGCTCCGAATGATCGCGGGGCTTCGGCCGCAGCATCCGCCGACGACCGGACAGGTGCTGGTGATGGGGCGGCCGGTGTCCGGACCGGGGGCGGACCGGGGGATGGTTTTTCAGGACTACACCTCTTTCGACCATCTCACGGTGCTCTCGAACGTGGCGTTCGGGCTCGAGTGTCAGGGCATGCCCGGCCCCGAGCGCGAGGCGCTGGCCCGGGAGTTCATCGCTAAGGTGGGGCTCGACGTGGACCGGGACGCGCAGAAGTACCCCTACCAGCTCTCCGGCGGCATGCGGCAGCGGGTGGCAATCGCGCGGACCCTCATCCTCAAGCCGAAGATCATCCTGATGGACGAGCCGTTCGGCGCGCTGGACCCGACCACCCGGGTCAACATGCAGGATTTGCTGGTTGCCCTCTGGCGCAGCGTGGAAGCCACCGTCTTCTTCGTCACCCACTCGATCGAGGAGGCGGTCTATCTGGGGGACCGGACCTACGTCTTTTCGAGCGCCCCGGGAACCATCCTGCATCAGATCCAGGGCCCGTCGCCCGACCGACCTGCCCGGCTGATGCAGCGGGAGCCGGCGTTTCTCGAGGCGGTGTTCAAGATCCGCGACCTGGTCGAGACGCTAGGCACTTCCACCAAGGCGGGCGACTGATGGAGCGGCGGGGGAATCTCCGGTCCTACCTGAAGGCGGCGTTTCTCAACCGCTGGAATCTGCTGCTGTTCTTCGGGGGAGCCGTGGCCGCCTGGCTGAGTCCGGCGCCGGACGCGGCCCTGGCGATCCTCATGGCGGGCGAGCTGACCTACCTCGGCGGCCTCATCTCGGTTCCCAGGTTCCGCGACGCCGTCGACGCCCAGACCCACAAGGCCGCCACCGGCAGCTCGGCGGAGCAGGAACAGGCTGCGCTCCAGGCGCTGCTCCAGAGTCTGCCCCGAGACGTGAATGCCCGGTTTGAGCGGCTCTTGGGCCGCTGCCGGGAGCTCCGCCTTCTGGCCCGTGCGGCGCAGGGTGGCGCGCCCACCGAGCTTACCGGCCAGCTCCGGACCGGCGGGCTCGACCAGCTTTTGTTCGGGTTTCTCCGGCTGCTGGTGCATCACGACGCGCTGGCCCGCCTGCTCTCCACGCTCGACGAGGCGTTTCTGGAGCGCACCATCTCCCAGATCAGCTCGCAGGTCGCCGCGGCACAGACGGCCAAGGATGAACGGCTGGTGAATTCGCTGCAGGAACGGCTGGCCACCGCGCAGGGCCGGCTGGATTATGCCAGGAAGACCCGGCGGGACGCCGATTTCGTCAAGGTCGAGCTGGATCGGCTGGAGGAGAAGATTCAGGCGCTGAGCGAGCAGGCCGTGAATCAGCGCGATCCCGACGCGCTCAGCGCCAGCATCGACGCGGCCGCCGAGAGCATGCAGCGCACCCAGTCCTCCCTCGCCGACCTGCAGAATCTGTCGGGACTGGCGGTGACCATTGCCGATGCCCCCGCAATTCTCGACGCCGATCTCGGCTCGCGTCCCGCCCCCAAAATCCGCCAGAGCTGAGCTACGATGACCTCCGTCTCCTCGCCGGCGCCCGCGGCCGCCCCGCCTCCGCTTCCGTCCTGGGCCCCCGAGTGGGCCCACCGTCTCACCACCACGGCCCGGGCCGGGACCACCGCGGTCTTCGTGGTCCACGGCAACACCCACGATCTGATGCCGTTGGCCGAAGGGGCCGATGCCGCCTACGGACAGCTGGCCACCTTTCTCGCCGAGCAGGTGTTCGGACGCTACGATCTGGTCCTGCACTATGACCTGAGCCGCAGTCTCCGCGCCTTCGGCGGCCGGTCGGTGAAACGACTGCAGGACATGATCACGCTCGCCGCCGACCACGGACTCCTGCTGGACGGCCTGAAGAACGATCCCGCGCTGATCCTCCAGGTGCTCGACGGTCTCATCCAGAAGATCGTCCTGACCGCCAACAATCGCCTGAAGCTCGCCGTCCTCATCGATCATGCCTCGTTTCTCTTCCCATCGGGCGAGCCCGGCCGGATGAGCCTGGCGGGCTCGTCGATGCTGGTCACCGTGCTGAACTGGGCGGCGAGCCCGCACCTCAAGGCGCTCGACATCGCGGTCCTGCTGATCGACGAGCGGAAGTCCGATCTCAGCGAACGCATGGTGGGCAATCCGCACGTTGCCGCCCAGGAAATCCCCCTCCCGGACCAGGCCGAGCGGCAGCGATTCCTGAGCGGGCTGGCCTCGGCAGCCGCGCTCGGAGAAGTCTCCGATTTTGCCGGACCGGAGCTGGCCAAGCTGACCGCCGGTCTCTCGCTCACCAACCTGCGCAGCCTGGTGCTGCCGGCGCTCAAGGGTGGGAGCCGGCTCGACCGCGCGATGTTCCGGGCGATGAAGAAACGGCTCCTGGAGCAGCAGGCCCAGGGCCTGCCCGAATTCATCGAGCCCAAGTGGACCCTGGACACCGTGGTGGGGCTGGTGGCGGCCAAGCGCCGCCTTCGGGAAGACGCGGCGCTCCTGGCCAAGGGGCATCTCGACGCCATGCCGATGGGCTATCTCATCTGCGGCCCGGTCGGCACCGGCAAGTCGTTTCTGGTGCAGTGCGCCGCGGGCGAGATCGGGATCCCCTGCGTGATGCTCAAGAACTTTCGCTCCAAGTACGTCGGAGAAACCGAAGGCAATCTCGAGCGGGTGCTCGCGGTGCTCCGCGCGATGGGACCGATCATGGTGGTCGTGGACGAAGCGGATGCGGCGTTGGGCGACCGGGACCAGGAAGGCGACGCGGGCACCGGCAGCCGGGTGTTTGCCATGATCTCCAATCAGATGGGCGATACCCGGTTCCGGGGACAGATTCTCTGGATGCTGCTGACCGCCCGGCCGGATCTGCTGCCGATCGACATCAAGCGCCAGGGGCGGGCCGAGGTCCATATTCCGCTTTTCTATCCGACGGAAGAGAAGGAACTCCGGGAGATGTTCGTGGCGCTGGCCCGGAAGAACGGCACCGCCGTGGAGCCGGAGGACATCCCGAACCTTCCCACCGGCGGGAACCTGTCGGGCTCCGACATCGAGGGAATGGTGACCCGCGCCTGGCGGGCGTCCCTCATCCAGGGCGCCGCCAAGATCACCCGCGAGGCGCTGCACAATGTGGTCGAGCAGTTCATGCCGTCGAGCCAGGGGCTGGAGCGCGAGCTGCAGGAGCTCGCGGCGCTGCTCGAATGCACCGATCGCGACTTCCTCCCGCCCGCTGCCGCGAAGAAGCTGGACGCCAACGGCGGCCGCTCGGCGATCCAGCAGCGGCTCGCTGAGGTCCGGCGCTTGATCGAATTCGACTAGGCCCGGATGGCAAAGCTCACCACCGTTCTGTTCGACCTGGACGGCACCCTGATCGACTCGGTCCGGCTCATCCTCGACAGCTATCACCACACCCTCGCGGCACACGGGCTCGAGGCCCGAGACGACGATTTCTGGCTGGCTGGTCTGGGCACGCCGCTGCGGGTCCAGTTCAAGCACTGGTCCGACGACCCCACCCAGCTCGAGGCGATGATTGCGACCTATCGGGCGTACAACCTGACCCACCACGACGCAATGGTCACCGCCTACCCCGGTGTCGTTCCCATGGTGCGCGCCATCCGGCGCGCGGGGTACCGGACCGGGCTGGTCACCAGCAAGAACAAGCCCGGTGCCGAGCGTGGCCTCAAGCTGGTGGGATTGGATACCGAGATGGAGCTGGTCATCGGCGCGGACGATGTGGTGAATCCCAAGCCGCACGCCGAGCCGATCGAAGTGGCGCTCCGGCGGCTGGGTGAGCCGGCGGAGGCCGCCATATATGTAGGAGACAGCGTGCACGACATGGAGTCAGGCCGCGCCGCCGGTGTGACGACGGCGGCGGTGCTCTGGGGTCCCTTCGGGCGGGAACACCTCGCGCCGGCGGGGCCGAACCACTGGCTCGAGCGGCCGGTCGATTTGCTGGAACTGCTAGGGATCAGGGATCAGGGGTCAGGGGTCAGGAGTCAGGATTGTCACCCTGACCTCTGATCTCTGACCTCTCACCCCTAGTCGGTCTGCACCTCGAGCCCACCCGCCAGCTTGGCGGCCAGGTTATAGAACGCCGCCGAGATGCCGCAGAAAATGAAGCCGAGGATCCCGTATAGAATGGGCAGGATGATGATCGCGCCGGCGCCGAACATCATGCCATAGCTGCCCATCCCCGAACCGCCCATCATGCCCATGCCGGTGAAGGAGATGAGCGTAAAGATCACGCCTATCAGCAGCCCCAGCAGAGCGTACAACATGCCACCCACTTTCGCTGCCGACATGGGCTCAATCCGGCGGATGACCATCGATCCTCCTCATGGTGACATGTGAGTTGACCCGGAAACCGGTCACCCAGGATACCGCCGAACACGACCGTGGGTAAGTCGGTAGGCCGGTAGGCCGGTAGGTCGGTAGGTCGCCTCCCACCGACATACCGACTACGAGCTCACCGACTTACCGCCCGACCGCCCGCCCATTGACGTCACCGACACACATTGTTAGTGTACCGGTACAGTAGTACACTCACCGGGAGCCCATGTTTACCGATCTCGACTCCAAGAGCGCGGTCCCGCTGTACGAGCAGATCGCCGTTCGCCTCAAGGCCGCGGTGGCCACCGGCGAGCTCTCGGCGGGGGAGGCGCTGCCCTCGGTGCGCCAGCTCGCCGGGAAGCTCCGGATCAACCCGGCCACGGTGGTTCAGGCGTACCGGGCCCTCGAGCAGGAGGGGTTCGTCGAGATGCGCCAGGGGGCCGGGACCTACGTCCAGGCGGTGCGCACCGAAGTCCGTTCCCGGGAGCGCGGGGTCCAGGCCCGACGGCTGATCCGGACACTCCTGGCCGACGCGGCCCGGCTCGGGCTTTCCCGGCATGACCTCAAGGACGCCATCCGACACGAACTGGAGGTGGGTGCCGCGTGAGTATCGCGATCGAGACCAACGGGCTCGGCTACAGCGCCAGCAAGGAGTTTGCGATCCGGGATCTGTCCCTCAAGGTGCCGACCGGATCGCTCTACGGCTTTCTGGGACCCAACGGCTGCGGGAAGACCACGACCATCTGGCCAGGACCGGTGTCGTGCCCGACCGGCCCCACCTCCACCGCTATCTGACGGTGGGCGAAGCGGTCGCCTTTCACCGCGCGTTCCAGTTCTGGATCTCCGACCTGATCCGCGATCAGGGACGCGAGAAGTTCGCGAAGTTCTGGAAGTCCGGCGCCACTTTCGAGCAGGCCTTTCACGATGCCTTCGGGGAGGACCTGGGCGCCTGGACAATGCGCTGGGCGGTGCGACAGTGGGAAAACTCCTGGTGGGAGAAATACCGTCACCAGCCGAGGCTGCTCGGCGTCACCCTCGAGCCGTCCTGGTCGCTCGTGGTACTGGGATGGACCGGGGTGGTGTTGTTCGCAGCGGCCTGGACCGCTAGAAAACGGAGAGTGACGTGAGTCGGCGGCAGATGAGGCCAGTCTGCTGCGCGACGACTACACCGCGCTCAACCTCGCGGCGGGTCGCGGACCTGGCGGAGCAGCATCTGAAGGACCATGCCGAGGCGGTGATGACGCTGCACCCCCGCGAATCGGAGGAGGTGAGCGGAAGCCGGAGCTGAGGGCCGATCGCGCGCTCTGGCGCAACCGCGGTGGCAGGATAGGTTGAAGTCATGAACCGTCCCGCCAGTGAAACGGATCGGCACGAGCAGGACATTGCCGACGTGGAGCGGACCATCCGGGTGGTCCGCTACGTCGCGCTGGGTCTCGTCGTTACCGGCCTGATCATCGCGGTCATCTTCGTGACCCGCTTCAGCATGCGCCCCGAGGATCTGGATCGCCTCGGCGGTTTCCTCGCCGGCACCACCGGTGTGCTCTGGGCGCTGGCCGGCCTGACGCTGGTGTATGTGGCCTTCCTGGGCCAGCAGGTGCAAGTGCTCCATCAAAAAGAAGACCTGCGGCTCACCCGGGAGGCCTTCAAGCAGCAGCAGGCCGAGATGCAGCTTCAAACGGTGGAGTTCGAGAACCAGCGGTTCGACCACACCTTCTTTGCCCTGCTGGGATCTCATCAGGACCTGGTGAAGGACAGCGAAATCGACACCGGGCACGGTGCTAAAGCCGGCCCGGAAGCCTTCTCGACGCTGGTGGCCCGGATCACCCAGCGCTTCCACGATGCCGTGCCGCAAAAGGGAGCGGCATCGCTCGAGCTGGCCAAGCGGATTTACGTCGAGGAGTTCCGCAATTTCGAAGGGACGCTGGGGCCATACTTCCACAGTCTCTATCACATCCTCAAGTTCGTGGACGACCGCCCTCTCCCTATGGAGCGGGCGGACGAGCGGCGCCGCTACACCAACTTCGTCCGGGCCCGGCTCTCGTTCGCCGAGCTCATCATTCTGTTCTACAGCGGACTCTCGGAGCAGGGTGCCGGCATGCGCGGTCTGATCGAGCGCCACGCGCTGCTCAAGCATCTCCAGCCGGATCGGCTGCTGGATCCGGAGCACGGCGCTGCCTACCGCTCGTCGGCATGGGCGCGGCCGCCGAGCAAGCACCGGGAGGGACCGGGCGGGCGGCCGTTGGCCGGCTCGGGACCGCAAGGATAGTGGAGGGGGACGAGGGTCACCCGCAGACCAAGGGCTATCGACGCCGGATCCATCTCGTGCACGCCGCGGTCGCCGCGCTCGCGACTGTGGGCGGCGCCGTAATGGGCTTCATCCTCACCCTCGCCATCGTGGTCGCGGAGGCCCGCCACGGGATCTATATCTTCGGGCTTGAAGACCTGGTGGCGTTCCGCTGGGACCTGCTCCCGATCATCCTTGGCGCGGGGGCCGCGTTCCGGCTGGCACTGCGGCGTCCCCACGCCGTGGCCTGGGCCACTGTCGCCGGGTTTGTTGCGATGGTCCTCGGCATCGTCCTGGGAGCGCTGCTCGGACCGTTGGCCTGGGGAGACGGCGCCGGCCACTGGGCCGGCGGGGTGATCGCCGGCGCGCTGGGACTGGTGGGCGGAAGCGTCGGGTCGCTTCGCATCAAGCATGTGCCCCGCAATCACCTCGTCGCAGGCGGTGCTGCCACCATCGTCTTCCTCGGCATCGTCGCCTTTGCCGTCTTCGGGGCGACCAACCTGATCGATATCGACCCACTCAGCTTCCCTGAATCGCCCGGAGTTCCCGTCCCCGAGCCCGGGACGGTGGACGCGGTGGTGTTTCTGCTCGGCGATGCCGGCCTGGCGGTCAAGGGACGATCTCCGCTCCTCCAGGCCCTGCAAGCCGACGTGGAACGCTGGTCGAACGCCCTCCGGCGGGACTCGGGGGTATCGATCGCCTTCCTGGGGGACAACGTCTACCCCGCCGGCATACGCAAGCGCGACCATCCCGCGTTTCCGGCCGATTCAGTCAAGCTCTGGAGTCAGATCGATCTGGTGGCGGGTCCGGCAGCCAGTAAACATGCGACGGTCGGGCTCTTCGTGACCGGCAATCATGATTGGGCCAACTCCGCGAGCGACGTCGGATTCGACCGGGTGCTGCTGCTCAGCGAGCAGCTTCAGGAAGCGCGCGCGGCCGGCAGGCACGTGTCGCTTCTGCCCACCGCCGGCGACCCTGGGCCGGTGTACCGGGACCTTCGGCGCAACGTCCGGATCGCCTTCTTCGATACCCACTGGTTTCTGCGGGAGCGGGTGACTTCCCACCGGGCGGCGTTTTTCGACCGGCTCAAGCAAACGCTCGACGGCGCCCGCGACCGGGAGGTGATTCTCGTTGCCCATCATCCCTATTACTCGGCGGGCCCGCACGGCGCCATCGTTCCCGGCTATCACATGCTGGGTATCGCCTACGTGCTGAAGAAGGCCGGGGCACTGATTCAGGATCTCAATTCGCCGCCCTATGAGGACCTGCTGGCGGGGCTCCGCCGGACTTTCGACGCCAGTCGCAAGCGGCCGTTGATCTACGCCGGCGGGCACGATCACTCCCTCCAGGTGCTGACCGGCAAGGGAGACTTTGATCCCCGATTCGTCCTGGTCAGCGGCGCGGGTAGCAAGGTGTCTTCGATCCAGATGGACACCAGCCTGGCGTGGGGCGGGGCGCAACCGGGGTACATGATGCTGGTGTTCCGGAAAGACGACGGCGTGGACCTCTTCGTGGTCGGGGGAGACCGGCAGTATCTCCAATGCGCCGGAACCGACCAGAAAGTTGCCCGGTGCATGACCGCGGGCGTGAATGCGTTCGAGATCGTGTATTCTGCTTCGCTGCTGGGCCCGTCCAACGCGCCGAGCGAGATCACCGCGCCATCCACCGCTCCAGTCCCGGAGGCCCCATGAAGATCACCTGGAAACCAGTCGGCTACTCCAGCGTCTCCCCGTACCTGGTTGTGCCCGGCGCCGGGCGGGTCATCGAATTCCTGAAGCAGGCGTTCGGTGCGACTGAGCTGCGCCGGTTCGACATGCCGGACGGCAGCATCATGCACGCCGAGGTGCGGATCGACGATTCGGTGATCATGATCGCGGATGGGGGCGGCGAATGGCCGCCCTTCCCGTCATGGCTTCACGTGTACGTTGACGACGTCGACGCGACCTTTGGTCGGGCGCTCGAGGCCGGGGGCCTGTCGGTGCAGGTGCCGGTGCAGAAGGAAGGCGATTTCGACCGGCGGGGCGGGGTCAAGGATCCCGGTGGAAATACCTGGTGGATTGCGACGAAGGTCAGTTGACGC
>JAXIPC010000157.1:0-21812 GCA_045403135.1 Gemmatimonadales bacterium
CGCTGGTCGCCGGACGGCAAGCTCCTCCTCTTCACCTCCACGCGGCCCGGCAGTCGCGCCCGGACCTGGGCGCTCCGGATGGACCGGGTGAGCGGAGAGGCCTTCGAGGTGGACAGCATCCCTGCGGGCGTCACCGCACGGGACGGGAGGATGATGTTCTACACCGACACCGCGGCGGGCGGCGTGGCCCGGGACACCACCCGCCGCGATCCCTTCGGCCGGATGCCGGCGATGGCCCGGCCGCCCTTCGGTGCGATCACCTCTCCGTTGGATCCGGGGCGCTTCGACGGGCGACACATCACCGAAATGCAGTACAAGTCGAACAATGCGGGATTCCTGCCGGGCCCGCGCGAGGCGCGCCGCTTCCAGCCGACCCAGATCTGGTCGCGGGACATCGCGACCGGCGCCAAGAGGCAGCTTACCAGCGCGGCCTACTCCCACCGGAGTGTGGCGGTCTCGCCGGACGGGCAGTGGATCGCCTTCGTGGCCGACCCGCGGCTCCGGTCCGACTCCGTGGTCCGGGCCGAGCGCGATTCGCTGGGCATCCTGCCCTATGAGGCCCGCCGCGACGAAGCGGCGCGCAACGACTCCGACATTTTCGTGATCCCGGCCGCGGGCGGGGCGCCGAGGCGGATCACCACGACCAACGGCGGCGAGGGCCAGCTCACCTGGTCGCCCGACAGCCGACGGATCGCCTTCACCGCGAGCCCGATCCGCACGGCATCGACCCGCATCTACGTGGTGGACGCGGCGGGCGGCACGCCGGAGAACTTGCTGGGCGACTGGCAGTACGAGCCGGAGCAGCTCGCCTGGCTGCCCGACGGCCGGATGCGGTTCACCGCCTCGATCGGCGGCCGCACCGCGATGCTGACGCTGGATTCGGCCACCCGGAAGCCCGCCGAGCTCCTGAGCGGGCGGCGGCGGATGTCGGGCTTCGACTGGGACGCCGACGGGAAGACGGTCGCTTACGTGGCAACCAGCTTGACCAAGCCCGGCGAGCTCTTTGTCGCGAATGCCGATGGCCAGGGTGAGCGCCAGCTCACCCGGTTCAACGACAAGCTCAATTCCGAGATCGCCTGGGCCGATGCCGAGCGGTTCACCTTCAAGTCGGTGGGCAACCTGGAGATCGAGGGCTGGTTGATGAAGCCGTACGGTTACGAGGCCGGCAAGAAGTATCCCCTGGCGCTCTACATTCACGGCGGTCCCCACTCGGCCTATGGAGAGAACTGGTTTGACGAGTTCCAGAACCTGGCCGGTGCGGGGATGTGGGTGCTGTTCACCAATCCTCGCGGCTCCAGCGGCTACGGCGCGCCGTTCACCTTCTCCACCCGCGGACGCTGGTTCGCCGAGGACTACCAGGACCTGATGCGGGCCACCGACCTGATGGCACGGCGCCCGGACGTCGACTCCACCCGCATGGGCGTCACCGGCGGTTCCTACGGCGGCGTGATGGCGGCGTGGGTCACCGCCAAGACTACGCGCTTCAAGGCGGCGCAGACCGACCGCATGATCAGCGACTGGACCTACTGGTACGGCGCGTCGGATGCGCAGGGACTCACCGAGTTCGAGTTCTACGGCAAGCCCTGGGAGAATCAGGCGATGTACGACTCGCTCTCCCCGATCCGGAAAGTCACCCGGGTCAAGACGCCCACGCTCATGGTGCAGTCGGAGGACGACTTCCGGACCCCGATGGGCAACGCCGAGCTCTGGTACCTGGCGCTCAAGAAGCAGGGCGTGCCGGTGGAGCTGGTGCGCTATCCGCGCTCCACCCATGAGCTGTCGCGGAGCGGCGAGCCGTGGCTGCTGGTGGACCGGCTGGGGCGGCTGCGGCAGTGGTTCGGCTACTGGCTCAAGGACGAGCGGCCGGCTGGGCGAGTCGCGGGCAGTCCCTAGCGGTTCCAGACAGAGGCATGCGGCGGCGCGTGTTCGTGAACGGCGTGCAGGATGATGAAGGATGGCGAGCACACCGGGGCAATCAGTAGCGGGGGTCCATGTCCGGACCTCAGCGCCGAGCTATCTTCAACCGGCCAAACTGGACCCAGGATCCTTGACCGAACTCATCACCCGAATTCAAGCGGTATTGGGGGACACCTTTCGGGTCGAGCGTGAGCTCGGCGGCGGAGGCATGAGCCGTCTCTTCCTGGCCACCGAGGCCTCGCTCAACCGCCAGGTGGTGATCAAGCTGCTGCCGCCCGACCTCGCCAGCGAGGTGAGCGCCGCGCGGTTCAAGCAGGAAATGGAGTTCGCCGCGCGACTGCAGCACCCCCACATCCTCCCCATCCTCGCCGCCGGCGCCCGCGAGGGCCTCCTCTATTACATCATGCCGTACGTCGCGGGAGAGTCGCTCCGCGGCCGGCTGGAGCGAGAAGGGACGCTGTCGGTGGCGGATGCAACCCGTTTGCTGGTGGAGGTCGCCGATGCCCTCGCCTTCGCCCATGGTCTGGGAATCATTCACCGGGATATCAAACCCGAAAACATCCTGCTCGAGGGCAAGCATGCCGTCCTCGCCGATTTCGGCATCGCGAGAGCCTTGCTCGAGTCGCGCACCGGGCGTCCGCTGACGATCACCGGTACGTCGGTTGGAACTCCGGGGTACATGGCGCCCGAACAGCTCGCCGGCGAACCGGTCGATATCCGGGCCGATCTCTATGCGTTGGCAGTCGTAGGCTATGAGATGCTGGCGGGAACTCCGCCCTTTACCGGGCCATCGGCCCAGGCGGTGCTTACCGCCCATCTCACTACTCCCCCCATCCCGGTCCGCGAGCTCCGCCCCGAGGTCCCTTTCTCGCTGAGCGCCGCCCTGAGCCGTGCCCTGGCCAAGGCACCGGCGGACCGATTCGCCACCGCCTTGGAGTTCGCTGAAGCTCTGACACCAGCCGCGCCGGCGGCGACGCCACTCCAACCTCGGTTGCCGGGGCGCCTCCGCCGGTGGATGCTGGCTGCGGCGGCGCTAGCCGGTCTGGCGGTGATCGGAACCCTGCTGGCCAGAGCCCAGGCAGCGCGCGGGCGCGACGCCGATCTGCTGCTGCGCTTGTCGCCCGCGGCCGATTCGGGGCGGCTCGATGAAGTCGCCGAGATCCTGGATCGGGCGAGGGTCCTGCCCGGCGCGAATCTTCTCAAGGACCTCGCCCCTCGCGTCGCCGGCCATCTCTCCCTTGCCAGCGATCCCCCCGGCGCCACCGTCACCATAACCCGGGTCACCCCATTCGCGTCGTTTCCCGGCCGAACCCCGCGACCCCTGGGAGCGACGCCGCTTACCGTGCCGCTGGTGGCGGGTGAGTACCTCGTCCGGCTGGAGGGCGAGGGACGGCGGGCTCTCGAGTTCCTTGCCCTGCTCACGCCGGCCGAGACGGTGAGGGTCGAGCGGGTGCTCCTGGCCGACGACAGCGCCACGGCGGGCATGGTGTACGTCGGGGCCGGGAGCACGCTCGGGTCGGAGCGGGTCGAGGCGTTCCTGATGGACCGCCACGAGGTGACCAACGCTGATTTCCTCCGGTTCGTGAGCGCCGGGGGGTACCGCGATCCCGGGTTATGGCCGGACCTCATGATCCTGGGCGGCCGGCCGCTCCAGAAGGACGCGGCCCTCCGCGGCTTTACCGACCGGACCGGACTGCCCGGGCCCCGGGGATGGGAGAACGGGCGCCCGCTCGAGGGCAGGAGCGATCACCCCGTCGCCGGGGTCACCTGGTACGAGGCCGCGGCGTACGCCCGGTGGGCCGGCAGGGCGTTGCCCTCTTCCTCGCAATGGTGGCGCGCGGCGGTCGGCGATGGCACTGGACCCTACCCCTGGGGGGGTGATGCGGCGTCCACCGAGCTCCGAACCAACTTTGGACTCGCCGGCACCGCCACCGTGGGGACCCATCCCCTGGGCGTTAGTCCCTGGGGAGTGCACGATCTGCCCGGCAACGTGCGGGAGTGGCTTCTCGATCTCCGCCCCGCCGACCACCGCCGGGTGGCGGTCGGTGGCTCCTGGCAGGATCCTTCTTATATGTTCGAGCAATCGAAGGCCGAGTTTTTCGAGCCCGGCTTTGCCAGCGATCTCATCGGCATTCGGCTGGTGCGTCCGCTTTCGCCAACGTCGCGCTAATCCACGGAGGCTCCATGTGCCGCTTCGCCTGCGCCACGTTGCTCGCCACCCTTGGGCTTGCCCGGTTTGCCCCGGCGGTCGCGCAGGAGAGGAGCGACGAGTGGCTCCGGCGCCCGGTGGATGCCCGGACCTTCCGGACCTATCTCTCCTTTTTCACGTACGAAGCGGCGCTCCCCCGGGATACCAAGGCGCTCGAGGCAGACGAGATCGAAGGAATTCGCCGCGAGCATCTGAGCTTCCAAACCACACCCGGTGTCCATGCCTTCGCGCGGGTTTACCACGCCGCGGCACCCGCTGGCGGGGCGCTGGGCTGGATCATCTACTTGCACGGCGGGTCCCAGAGCGCCAAGGACGGACCGGCCAGCCGCTACATCGCCACTTTTCTCGCCCGCGCCGGGTGGAACGTGCTGGCGCTCGACATGCTGTACTTCGGGGAGCGGGAAACCGGCCTCTTCACGACATTCACCGATCCGGAAAAGCATGCTCGACTCTACAATCAGCCGGCCACTTACCTCGCCTGGGTGTCCCAGACCGTCAAAGACGTTGGCCGCGCGTTCGATCTTCTGGTGAAGGAGCGCGGGGCCGATCCCCGGCGGATTGGGCTGGTCGGCTTCAGCCGCGGGGCCGAAGTCGGATTGATCGTGGGCGCCGCGGAGCGCCGGCTCGCCGCGGTGGTGAGCCTCTACGGCGGACACGTCGATGCCCTGGAGACTGGGCACCTTCCGGCCGCATGCCCGGCCAACTACGTCGGCCGGATCAGTCCCCGGCCATTCCTGATGGTGAACGGCACCCAGGACACCGACTACGACCGGAGCGCCGCCGTGCTTCCCCTCCAGAAGCTGGCGAAGAAGCCGAGCCACTTCATCTGGGTCGAGACCGGACATACCGTCCCTCCGGCTGCCACCATGCCGGAGATCATTCGCTGGCTACAGGAGAGCGTGAAGTAGGCCACGTCGCGGGCCCCCGGAGCCGTATCGTGGGGGGGGCGTTAGGTCCCGCCGGCGGTGATCGCGGACTGGTCCATGACGGAGTCCGCGGGCGGAGTGATGGCGGGCAGCGAAACGGCCGCGATGGCGTCGTTGATGGCTGCGGCCATGGCGAGAGCGACGGCGCGATCGCCTCGAGCGTACCAGCACTGTACCGTGCCATACTCCTCACTCGGCGAGGGCGCCACCAGCCGCCGGCGATCGTCATGACGACTGCCACGTCGAACCACTGCGTGCCGACATGAGGCGCCTCTCTCAGTAGGTGAACCTGCCGGGACGCACGCGCCCACAGACTGCAAACGAACCGCGTGAGTTCCGTCCCCAGGAGGACTTCGTCCACCCCGTGTGCCGCACCCCTGTCAAAGCCCGGGACTCGTGGGCGCGAGTTGCACCGGATACATTTGCGATGACCCCGATGCCCTGGTACCCTGATCCCCTGACCCCAGCCTATGACCCCGCACCCCGCACCTGGCAACCAGCGCGCGACCCATCACCGCTGGGACCGCATGCCGAAGGAGAGAGTTACCGACCTGCTCGACCGGAGGCTCATCACCGGGGAGCGGATGATGCTGGCGCACGTATACCTCAAGAAGGGGTGCATCGTACCGAAGCACAGCCACGAGAACGAGCAGCTTACCTACATCCTGGAGGGGTGTCTTCGCTTCTGGCTGGGGGAAGATCAGCAGGAGACGCTGGACGTGCGCGCCGGCGAGGTGCTCCATATTCCGGGCCACCTGCCGCACAAGGCCGAGGCGCTGGAGGACACGCTGGACGTGGACGTCTTTTCGCCGCCCCGGGCGGACTGGCTCAACAAGACCGACGACTACCTGCGGCAGAAATAGTGGATCTGGGACTGAAGGGAAAAGTGGCGCTGGTGGCGGCGTCGAGCCGCGGGTTAGGCCGTGCGGTGGCGGAGGAGCTCGCGGCGGAGGGCGCCTCCCTGGTGCTGACGGCTCGCGGCAAGGCGGCCCTGGACGCCGCCGCGAAGGACATTGGAGACCGCCACGGGGTTCCGGTGCTGGCGCTGCCCTCGGACGTGGGGCAGCGGGGAGAGCCGGAGCGGCTGGTGCGGGAGGGAATTGCCCGATTCGGTCAGATCGACATCCTCCTCACCAACAGCGGCGGCCCCCCGCCCGGTCCCTTCGAATCGCTGGACGCAGAAGCATGGGACAAGGCCACCGCGCTGGTGTTGTCCAGCGTGGTGGAGTTCTGCCGCGCCGCGCTGCCGGGCATGAAGCAGCGGCGCTGGGGGAGGATCCTCAACGTCACTTCGATCGCCGCCAAGCAGCCGGTGGACAATCTGATGCTCTCGAACAGCATCCGCGCCGCGGTGATCGGCTTCGCCCGCACCCTGGCCACCGAGGTGGCGTCGTTCGGCGTAACGGTCAACAATCTGCTGCCCGGATTCACCCGGACCGAGCGGATGGTGGAGCTGTCCGAGGTGACTGCCGAGCGGGACAAGATTACCCCGGACGCCGCGCTGGCGCGGTTCACGGCCGCGGTGCCGATGGGGCGAATGGGCGAGCCCAGGGAATTCGCCGCGCTGGCGGCGTTCCTGGCATCGGAGCGGGCGAGCTACATCACGGGGCAGAGCATGGCGGTGGACGGGGGATGGATTCGCGCCCTGCTGTAGTGCTGGTACATTGGAGTCGCCTCGATTCCGGACACCGATGGACCTGAAAAACCAGCTGCAAGAGGCCCTCGGCTCGGGCTATGCCCTGGAGCGCGAGCTGGAGGGCGGCGGGATGTCGCGAGTCTTCGTCGCTCGCGATCTCGCGCTGAAGCGCGACATCGTCGTGAAGCTGCTGCGCCCCGAGCTCCTGACCGGCGTGAGCATCGAGCGGTTCGAGCGGGAGATCTCTCTCGCGGCCACCCTCCAGCATCCCCATATCGTCCCGCTGTTGTCCGCCGGAGCGCTTGCGCCCTACGGGGCGTCGGCGGATACCAGGCTGCCCTTCTACACCATGCCGTTCATCCACGGCGAATCCCTCCGGGCGCGACTCGGCGGCCCGGCCGGGCTCTCGGTCGATGAGACGATACACATCCTTCGCGACATCGCCTCGGCGCTCGCGCACGCCCACGCCGAAGGAGTCGTCCACCGCGACATCAAGCCGGAAAACGTCATTCTGTCCGGCGGCGTCGCGGTCGTCACGGACTTCGGGGTGGCCAAAGCGATGAAGCTCGCGTCGACCGGGCGTGACACGGGCCTCGGGCTGACCTCCGGCGGGCTCGCGCTCGGCACGCCCGCGTACATGAGTCCCGAGCAGGCAAGCGCGGACCCGGATGTAGACCACCGCGCGGACATCTATTCGTTCGGGTGCGTGGCGTACGAGATGCTTTCCGGCGCGAGCCCCTTTGCGAATCGCCCGCCCCAGCAGATGCTGGCCGCGCATGTGACCGAAGCCCCACCGGCCCTGGCAGGGCGCCGGCCGGGACTCTCCTCCGCCCTCGCGGCGCTGGTGATGAGGTGCCTCTCCAAGCTCCCCGGCGATCGCCCCCAGTCGGCGGTTGATTTGCTCGCCGAGCTGGATGCGGTGACGCGACGGGCCTCCCCCCGCTCGCCGACCGTACTCACGTTGGTCGCCGTTGTGGCCGGGCTCGGCGTCGTGGCGTTGCTGGTTTGGATGAGAGGCGGGCCGGATCGAACCCCCGCGGTCGAATCGACCAGGCCGGTGAGCTCCGCACCGGAGCTCGAGCTCGACCCCGCGATTTCGCCTGATGGAAAGCTCGTCGCCTATGCCAGCGGCCCGCTCTTCGGCATGCGGATCTATGTCCGGCGGCTTGCCGGAGGCCCTGCTGTCATGCTCTCCGGATCGACGGCGGGGGATCACCGCTGGCCGCGGTGGTCGCCGGACGGCGAGCAGATCGTCTTTACCGACCGGCGTGCCGATAGCAGCGCGGCCTATGTGGTTCCCTATGTCGGCGGCACTCCTCGCCTGGTGGTCGCGGCGTCGGGAAGCGGCGGGGTCACTACGCCAACCTGGTCGGCCGACGGCAAGCAGATCGCCTACGGCGACCAGCGGGAGGGGGGAGTGATTCTCCTCCAGAGCCTGGAGGGCGGCGCTCCCATCCCGCTCGTCGCTGGTGCAGGACTGCACTCACCCACCTTCTCCGCGGATGGTCGCCGCCTGGCCTACGTCGCCGGAAACGTCGAGGGGCAGACCGTCCTCAATATCGCGGCCAGCTCGATCTGGATCGTCACGGTTCCGGGAGGGAAGCCGATTCGGCTCACCGACAGCACCCACTCGAATACCAGTCCGGTCTGGTCGCCGGACGGGCAAAGCCTGTTCTTCATTTCGGACGTCGCGGGTGAACGAGACATCTATCGGCAGCGCCTGTCGCGCAACGGAGAACCGGTCGAGGGACCGCTACGCCTGACGACTGGCCTGGGTGCATCCGCGCTCAGCCTGTCGGGAGATGGCACCCGGGCTGTGTATTCGGTCCTTCGCCTCCGCTCCCAGATATGGCGTGCACCGATCTCCCCGGGGAAACCCAGCCCGCTTTCCGCCATCAGCCTGGTAACCCGTGACGCCCAGGCGATCGAAGGGCTCGACGTGTCCCACGACGGGAGATGGCTGGCGTACGATTCGAATCGAGGCGGAAATCAAGACATTTACAAAGTGCTTGTCGATGGAGGGGAGCCCATTCAGCTCACCCACGATCCTGCGCCCGACTTCCTTCCGCAGTGGTCCGCCGATGGCCGGGAGATCGCCTACTACTCGCTGCGGACCGGCAACCGCGATGTCCGGGTGATGGACGCGGAAGGACGCGACGACCGCGCCGTGACGACGGCTCCGGCGGAAGAGCTCTATCCCACCTGGTCACCGGACGGGCGGGCGCTCGCCTACATTTCGTACGAGAAACGGCGAGAGGTTTTCGTAGTCTCCCGCGACACGCGGGGCCTGTGGTCAGGCCAGCGTCGGATCACGGCCGAGAGCGGGGATGGCGGGGAGGCCAGGTTCCCGCGCTGGTCGCCCGACGGACTGTGGATTGCGTATGTTGCGGGCACCCTTCAAGCCGAGTCCGGTTCGCGCGGCGGCGAATCGCTCAGGCTCATCTCTCCGTCCGGCGGCGCGCCGCGGACGCTGATCGCCGGGGGCGAGCTGGGTGGACGGATTCGTTTCGCGGCCTGGGGGCCGGATCCCCGAGTCGTCTACGTCCACGTGTATTCCGCCCCGAGCAGCGCGAGCTTCTGGTCGGTGCCGCTCTCCCGGGGTGCACCCCGTTTGCTGCTGAAGGTCGACGACCCGGAGCGCACGGTCCGCCGGCAGGAATTCGCCACCGATGGCCGGTGGCTCTTCTTCACGCTCGCCGCAGACGAGAGCGACATCTGGGTGATGGAATTGAAACGATAGAGGTACATTGACGCCCATGCCTCGAATGACTCGCCTCCTGCTCTGCATTGTGGTGACCGGCGCCGCAGCTCTCCACGCCCAGACCCCCGCCGGCTTCGATCGCGCCTGGGCCTCGGTGGCCGACGCGTTCCGCGCCACCCTCGACAAGGAGGGCGTCATCGGCGGGAGCCTCGTCTTCGTGCGGGGCGACAGCGTGCTGGGACGGGTGCACCACGGCTTCGCCGACCTCAACTCGCAGCGCCGCACCGACGACCGCACCATCTACCACTGGGCCTCGATCACCAAGACATTCACCGCGATCGCGCTGATGCAGCTGCGCGACCGGGGCCGCCTCTCCCTCGACGACCCGGCCGTACGCTACGTGCCCGAGCTCCGGCTGGCGCACAATCCCTTCGGCCCCATCGACGCCGTGACCCTGCGGCATCTGCTCTCCCATTCGGCCGGCTTTCGTAATCCGACCTGGCCCTGGGGCGGAGACAAACCGTGGCATCCGTACGAGCCGACCGAATGGTCGCAGCTCGTCGCGATGATGCCCTACACCGACGTGCGGACCGCGCCGGGCGCGACGTACAGCTACTCCAATCCCGGGCTGATCTTCATCGGCCGGACCATCGAAGCCCTTTCGGGAGACGACTTCGAGGTCTACGCCGACAAGAACGTCCTCAAGCCGCTCCGGATGTTCAACAGCTATTTCGACCTCACGCCGTATCACCTGATGCCGTACCGGTCCAACAACTACGAGGTCAAGGACGGGAAGCCGGTGGTCAACGGTCCCGACTTCGATACCGGCATCACCGTGTCCAACGGTGGGCTCAACGCGCCGCTCGAGGACATGGTCAAATACCTGGCATTTCTGCTCGGCAAAGGGCCGGGCGCCACGGGCGCGACGCCGGTGCTGGCGCGCCGCTCGCTCGAAGAGATGTGGCGGCCGGTGCTGCCCACCTCCGGCGAAGCGTCGGGCGACTCGGTGGCACTCTCTTTCTTCATCCGCCGCGCCGGGGCCGTCCGGCTGATCGGCCACACCGGGAGCCAGCGCGGATTCCGCTCGTTCTTCTACCTCGATCCGGCGAGCGGTACCGCCATCATTGCCGCCATGAACACCGCCGCCGCCGCCGAGGGCCCGGGTCAGCATCCCGATACCCAGGCGATCATTTCCGGCATCCTGTCCCGCGTGGGAAAGGAGGTCTGGCCCCTCTTCCGCTAGATTTCCGCCGTGCGTCTCTCTCCCGGTGATCGTCGCGATTTCTTCCGCCAGAGCTTCGGCGAGTGGGCCGAGCGGCTGCTCGAGAAGACCGAAGCGCGAATCGTCCAGCAGAAGTATTTTCGCCCACCCGGCGCGCTGCCCGAGATTGCGTTCCTGGCCGCGTGCACCCGGTGCGGCGCCTGCGAGCCGGTCTGCCCGCCCCACGCCATTCAGCTGGTGCCGTCCAGCGGCGGCCTCGCGGCCGGAACCCCCGCGATCGATCCCAAGGTCCAGCCCTGCGTCGTGTGTCACGACATGCCCTGCGTGCAGGCCTGTCCCACCGGCGCGCTCACCCTGCCGCGCAACGCATGGGAGGGGTATCGTATGGCGGCGCTCGAGTTTCTGCCGGAGCGCTGTGTCACCTATCAGGGAACCGCCTGCCGCGTCTGCGTCGATGCCTGCCCGGTCGGCGAGCGGGCGCTGACCAGCGACGAAGCGGGACACCCGGTGCTTCGGCTCGAAGGCTGCGTCGGCTGCGGCGTATGCATGCGCGAGTGCATCACGTCTCCCTCGTCGTACCAACTGCGCATCCTGGAGGATTGATGGACGCGGTGCCGTATCGGGTCGAGAAGCCCTGGGGCTACGAGCTGATCTGGG
This sequence comes from Gemmatimonadales bacterium, assembly GCA_045403135.1. GTDB lineage: Bacteria > Gemmatimonadota > Gemmatimonadetes > Gemmatimonadales > GWC2-71-9 > JABFSM01. The sequence goes on from JAXIPC010000157.1 coordinate 11,269, forward strand.
CGCGCACCGACCGCTATGTCGGAAAAATCCTGCACGTGACCGCCGGGCACGTGTTGAGCTGCCAGTATCACAACGTCAAAGACGAGACGCTGCACCTGCTGAACGGGGAGCTGATTCTCCGCCTGGGCCACGGGCCCGGCCAGACCGAGCGCCGCCTCAAGGCCGGAGAGTCGGTTCACGTTCCGCCCATGCAGATCCATCAGATCGAGGCGGTCGTGGACAGCGACGTCCTCGAAGCTTCGACCCCCGAGCTCGACGACCTGGTGCGCCTGTCCGATCGCTACGGAAGGAGCTGACGCGTGCAGGTGATCATTCCGCTCGCCGGGAAGGGCACTCGGCTCCGGCCCCACACTCACCTGGTGCCCAAGCCGATGCTCAAGGTGGCCGGGCGCCCGGTGATCGACTGGGTCATGGACACGCTGGCCCTCCTGGACGTGAGCGAGCTGATCTTCATCACCGGCCATCTCAAGGACCAGGTGGAGGCCTACTCCGCCGATCGCTACGGGATTCCCTGCCGCTACATCGAGCAGATCGTGCAGGACGGCACCGCCGGCGCCGTGAACCTGGCCCGTCCGCTCGTCACCGGGCCGGTGCTGATCGTGTTCGTCGACACGGTATTCGAGGCGGATCTCACCCTGATCAACCGGACCGACGCCGACGGGATCATCTGGGCCAAGGAGGTCGAGGACTATCAGCGCTTCGGCGTCGTGGTCACCGACGCCCAGGGCTACATGACCCGGATTGTCGAGAAGCCCAGCGAGCCGATCAGCAAGCTCGCCAACAGCGGGCTTTACTACATCCGCGACGTGGACTCGCTCTGGCAGGGCATCGCCCATACCCTCGCCGCGCCCGCCAACCAGGGCGAGTTCTACCTGACCGACGCTTTCCAGTGGATGATCGAGCGGGGCCGCAGGATTCTGACCGCTGAAGTGGGAGGCTGGTACGACTGCGGGAAGCTCGACACCCTGCTCGAAACCAACGAGATCCTGCTCCGGAAAGGCGCCGCCAGGACGAAGGAATACCCGGGGGTCACCATCCATCACCCGGTGCTGATCCAGGACGGCGTGACCATCGAGCGGTCCCGGGTCGGTCCGAACGTCACCATCGAGGAGGGCACCGTCCTGCGCGACTGCGAGCTGGCCCACACCATCGTGGGGCGGCAATGCAGCCTGGCGGGCGCGCGCCTCACCCACAGCATGCTGGGGAATTCGGTGGTGCTTCGGGACGTTCACGGCTCGGTCAGCCTGGGTGATCACAGCGAGATCATCGGAACCGGATAGTGGCTGGCGCCGACGATCTCTGCCGCTCGTTTCTCGATCTCTGGTTTCATTTCGATCCGGCCGCGGCGACGCGCGCCGGCATCTCCGGGCAGGACGAGCGCCTGGGATCCTACGACCCCGACTCCATTCGGCTGCACGTGGCCGCCCTGCGGTCGATCGCGGGCGCGGTGGAGGATCTCGACGTCGAGGACACCGATGACGAGCTCGACCGGACCGCACTGCTCGATCACCTCCGCGTCCTGCTCTTTCGCTTCGAGCATGAACACCCGTGGCGCCGTAATCCCGCCCTCTGGGTCCGCCACGCCTGTGAGGCGCTCGACGGCCTGCTCGCCCGCGAAGTGCCCGATGCCGGCACCGCCTCGGCCCTGCTCGCCCGCATTCGGGCGCTGCCCGGATTCTTTACCGAAGCGCGCGCCACACTGCGCCGCCCGCCCCTGCTCCTGGTCGAGGTGGCGCTCGCCGAGCTCGACGGCCTCGCCACCCTCATCCTGGCGGCGCGAGCCCGCTTCTCGGCGGTCTGGGAGGGGCTCGAGGATCACGGCGGCAAGCCGGTCATCGAGGCGAACGAGGCCATCGCGCACCTGCGGGAGGCGCTGCGTTCCGAGATTAGCGCCGATTCAGCACCCGGCGCCGCAGCCATTGGTGAGGACGAGGTGGACCGACGGCTCCATTACGAGCACGCCAGCGTGCACAACGCCGCGGAGGTATGGCGCGGCGCACTCCGCCTGGCCCTCGAAGTGGAGCAGGAGGTGGTGGCGCTGGCCGCGACCATCGATGCCTCCCGGCCCTGGCGCGAGGTCTATGAACGGCTGCCGCACGGGAACGGGGCCGGCGACAACCTGCTCCCGTCCGTAGGCGCGGCGCTCGGAGCGGCGCGCCGGTTCGCCGAGTCCGAGGGTCTCGGAGCCGCCACGGCCACGCCGCTGGTTCCGATCGAGGCCACCGCCTACGAGCGGGTGCTCGAGCCGGCCGCCTTCTACCGGCCGGCGGGAACGCTCACTCCGGCGATGGTGGTGGTCGCCGGAATCGAGCGTCCCGCAATGCCATGGCTCGCCGCCCGGCTCGGCGTCCCGGGTATCCACCTGCACCGGGTTCGCTCCGACGCGCTGACCCGGCCGGTGCGCCGCCACATCGCGGCGGCAAGCACGCCGCTGGGCTGGAGCCTCTACGCCGCCGAGCTCGTGGGCTCGCTGGGATACTCGCCCGAGCCCGAGTCCCGGCTCGCCGAGCGCGTGCTCTTTCTTCGGGACGCGCACCTGGCGGTGGTGGATCTGGGCCTGCACACCCGGCAGTTCACCCCCGAGGACGCGCTGGGCCACCTCACCTCGCATCTGCCGGTGGACCGCCGCACCGCGGAGGCGGACGTGCGGCGGATCGCCTGCTTCCCGGTCGAGGCGTGCGCCGCCATCCTGGGCTGGCGGGAGCTGACCCGTCTGCGGGACGATGTGCGGGCCGCCCAGGGTGCCGGGTTCACCCTCGCCGGCTTCCATGACGCCGTGCTGTCGTATGGCGGCCTGCCGGTTCCCCTGATCCGCTGGGGGCTGGGCCTCGATGGCTGAGAAGGAGGACGCGGCGCTCCCGCCGCAGGTCAAAGGGCTCTCCGCGGTTTCGCTCTTCAACGATTTCGCCAGCGAGATGGTCTACCCGGTGCTCCCGGCATTCGTGACCGGGCCGCTGGGCGGCAGCGCGATGGTGCTCGGCGCGCTCGACGGCGCCGCCGATCTCACCGCCGCGCTGGTCAAGTGGGTCAGCGGTCGGCTGGCCGATCGGCCCGGCTGGGCCAAACCGCTCATTCTCCTCGGCTACCTGATCGCGGTGCTGGTTCGCCCGGTGATCGCGCTGGCCTCCGCGGCGTGGCAGGTGATCGGCCTTCGGGTTACCGATCGGGTCGGGAAAGGAATCCGCTCCCCGGCCCGCGACGCGATGATCGTCTCGCTCACACCCAAGCCGCTCCACGGCCGCGCCTTCGGCTTCCATCGCGCGGCGGACCACCTGGGTGCGGTCCTCGGCTCGCTGACCGCGTGGTTCCTGCTACAGCAGCAGGTGGGCGTGCGAAGCGTGATAGCCTGGAGCGCCGCACCGGGCATCGTGGCGGTCGGGGTGTTGATCGCCGTGTTGCGGCGGGTGAGCGGTGAGCGGTTAGCGGTGAGCGGGACCAGCCCCGCCAACAGTCACCCTGAGCATGGCGAAGGGTCTGATGCTTCCGGCGGGCAATTCTGGCTTCCCGTCCTCGTTCTCGTCCTTCTCACGGCCTCCCGTCTCCCCGAAACCCTCCTCCTGCTCCGGCTCCAGGATCTGGGCGTACCGGTCGCGGCTGTTCCCCTCGCGTGGGCCGCGCTGCACGTGGTGCGGAGCGCGGGGTCATACCCGGGCGGGTGGCTCTCGGACCGGCTGGGTGCGCGGACCGCGCTGGGGCTCGGCGTGCTGCTGTACGCCGCGGCCGTTGCCGCGCTGTCGGCAGCCCTCGGTCAGGCGGCGGCGCTCGCGGTGTTCCTCGGGCACGGACTCGTGGCGGGGCTGATCGAGCCGGCGGAACGGGTCGCCATCGCGAAGCTGGCGCCGGTCCGGACCGGTCGCGGCTTCGGCGACTATCAGGGGTTGGCCGGGCTCGCGGCGCTGCCCGCGGGGCTGGCGTTCGGGTGGGTTTATCGCGACGCCGGCGGGCCGGCCGCCCTCATGGCCTCCGCGGCGGCGCTGGCGCTGCTGATGCCGGTGTGGCTGGTGGCGGGGCGGCGGATTGGGGCGAGCTAGAGAGCTTCAGCAACAGCGCGACGCGCCGTTGCCGTAGCGGGCCAGCACCTGCTCGTCGTAGAACTGACGTTCCGAAAGCACCGGGCAGCTCGGATGCCGCTCATCCATGTGCTGGAGATACCCCGGGTAATCCGGCATGCCGCAAATGCGTTTCATGGCGCCGAGCGCGTTGCGAAGCCAGCTGTCATTGCGAGGCGGCGAAGCCGCCGAAGCAATCTCGCCGAGATCGCCACGGCCGCTCCGCGGCCTCGCGATGACACCTTCGCGCTCAGCTCGCATACGCACTCTCCACAAACGGCGTTTCCTTGACCGCCGCGGGCTTCCGCCCCCGAATCACCGCCAGCCATTCCCGCATCGACGCAATCACCAGCGCCACCACGATCGTCATGAAAATGCCGGCCAGCGCCGCGTCGAGCCGGTCGTTCCAGATCAGCCGGGCCCCGATGGCCGGGTCCTGGGTACCCGCCGCGATCCGCTCGGCGATGGTCCGTGCGTGGGCCAGGAAGCCGAGCCGCGGGTCGGCCGCGAAGATCTTCTGCCACCCCGCCGTCAACGTCACGGTCAGCAGCCACACCAGTGGAAGGAGGGTCACCCACGCGTAGCGCTTTTTGCCCGCCTTTACGATGAGGGTGGTGCCGACGCAAAGCGCCACCGCCGCCAGGAGCTGGTTGCTGATGCCGAACAGCGGCCAGAGCGAGTTGATGCCGCCGAGCGGATCCAGCACCCCCTGCACCAGGAAATAGCCCCAGGCCGCGGTGATCAGTCCGGACGCGAGCAGGTTGCTCGGGTACCACGAGGTCCGTCCCAGCGGCTCCCAGATGTGGGCCAGGAATTCTTGGAGCATGAAGCGCCCGACCCGGGTGCCCGCGTCGAGCGTGGTCAGGATGAACAGGGCCTCGAACATGACCGCGAAGTGAGACCAGAGCCCCATCAGGTGGGTGCCGAAGGCGCCGCTGAAGATGCTGGCCATGCCCACCGCCAGCGACGGTGCGCCGCCCACTCGTCCCAGCAGGGACGCCTCACCTACCGACGTCGCGAGCGCGGTGAGCTGCTCCGGCGTCACCGTGAAGCCCCATTGGCGGATCTGCGCCGCCGCCGATTCGACCGTCCCGCCCAGCGCGGCCAGCGGCGCGTTGATCGCGAAATAGATGCCCGGATCCAGTGCCGTCGCGGCGCAGAGCGCCATGATCGCGACGAATGACTCGGTGAGCATCCCGCCGTAGCCGATCAGCCGGGCGTCCTGCTCTCGCCGGATCATCTTCGGCGTGGTGCCGCTGGAGACCAGCGCGTGGAAACCGCTGATCGCCCCGCAGGCGATGGTGATGAACGCGAAGGGGAACAGCTTGCCCGCGAAGACCGGCCCGGTGCCGTCGATGAACCGGGTGAGCGCCGGCATCTTGAGCGGCGGCATCACGATCAGGATGCCGATCGCCAGCAGCACGATGGTCCCGATCTTCATGAAGGTCGACAGATAGTCCCGGGGCGCGAGGAGCAGCCAGACCGGCAGCACGCTCGCGATGAAGCCGTAGACCATGAGCCCCCACGCGATGGTCAGCCCGCCGTGGGTGAACAGCGGCGCCAGCGTCGGCGAAAGCGCCACGTACCGCCCTCCCACCAGGGCGAGGACCAGCAGGATGACGCCAGCCACCGTGGCCTCGATGGTCTTGCCCGGCCGGAGGAAGCGCATCCAGACGCCCATCAGGAGCGCGATGGGAATGGTGCAGAGGATCGAGAAGATGCCCCAGGGGCTGTCCTTGAGCGCGTTGGTCACCACCAGCGCCAGCACCGCGAGCAGAATCACCATGATCGCCAGGATCGCCACCATCGCGAACAGCCCGGTCACCGGGCCGATCTCGTCCCGGGCCATCTTGCCGAGCGATTTGCCGTCGCGGCGCATCGAGCCGAACAGGATCACGAAATCCTGCACCGCACCGCCCAGCACGACCCCGAACACGATCCAGATCGTGCTGGGCAGCCAGCCGAATTGCGCCGCGAGCACCGGTCCGACCAGCGGCCCCGCGCCCGCGATCGCCGCGAAGTGATGCCCGAAGAGCACGAACCTCCCGGTCGGCACATAGTCCCGGCCGTTGGAGAGCCGCTCGGCCGGCGTGGCCCGGGCGTCGAGTCCGAAGACCCGGTTGGCCAGGAAGCGGCTGTAGAAACGGTAGCCGACGAGATAGGTTCCGACCGCGGCCAGCACCAGCCAGGCGGCGCTGATGGTCTCGCCGCGGGTGAGGGCGATGACGCCCCACGCGGCCGCGCCCACCAGGCTCACGACGAGCCAGAGGATCTTGGACATTGGTGCAATGTACGGCGCGTCCTCGGGTTGTTCCAAGTCCCAATGGCTTGCGGCTCCCGGAGCCGGTCCGTACCTTCGCCAGTCCATGCCCGCTTCCGAGCTCGATCCGCCCACCTGGCGCTCCGCCGCGCGCCCCTCCGGCGCGCTCCTCGAAAAGCCCCAGCCCGAGGCCCTGGTCGCGTCGGGCTTTCGGGGCAAGGTGGCCATGGTTACCGGCGGCGCCACCGGGCTGGGCCGCAGCGTCGCCCTCGAGTTCGGACGGCTCGGCTGCTCCGTGGCCTTCTGCTTCGTGGACCTTCGCGGCCGCGACGTCCGCGAAACCGCCGTGCTTACCGAAACCGCCATTTCCTCCATGGGCGTCGGTGTGCTGGCCGAGTGCTGTGACGTCCGCGACCGTGCCCAGGTCGAGCGCTTCGTGGCGAAGATCCGCGCCAAGTTCGAGACGATCCACTACCTCGTCAACAACGCCGGCATGGCCAATGACGGCGCCCACTGGCGGCTCGACGCGTCCGAGTGGTCCGAGGTCATCGACACGAACCTGACCGGCGCCTTCAACTGCACCAGTGCCGTGGCGCCGACCTTCCGCGGCCAGCGCTACGGCAAGATCGTCAATGTGAGCTCGCACCTGGCGGGCCATCCCGGTTTCGGGGTCGCGAGCTATGCGGCCAGCAAAGCGGGCCTGGAGGGATTGACCCGCGCCGTCGCGGTGGAGCTGGGCCCCAGCAATGTGAACGTCAACGCCGTGGCGCCCGGCTTCATCCGGACCGAGCGGCTCAGCCTGCTTCCGCCCGAGGTGATCGACAAGGCCCGCAAGAGCTCGGTGCTGGGTCGCATCGCCGAACCGGAAGACGTGGCGCGGGTCATCTCCTTCCTCTGTTCCGACGAGGCCCGGCACATCACCGGGCAGACCATCCTCGTGGACGGCGGCCTCTCCCTGGAATAGCCCCAAGCCCCAAGGGCCGGTTAGCTTTGGCCTCCATGCATCGGAATCCGATTCGCACCGCCGTTCTCCTCGGGCTTGCCCTCGCGACGCCCGCATGTGCCCAGAAACCCAAGGACTCCAAGAACCCCACACCGATGGTGACCCTGGCGACCGACGCCCTGGCCGGTCAGATCGTCGTGGTGCTCCCGCTCACCATGGTGGTGTCGGATCCGCGCATCCCCGGTGGCACCGGGCCGGAGGCGAGAACCCGCACCCTCCGCTGGGCCGACTCCCTGCTGGGCGAAATGCTCCTGGAACGCGCGCCCGAAGCGCAGTGGGTGCTCCCGCCCGCACTCCGGAGCAGCGCGCAGCGCGCCGTGGGTCTGCTGCCCGGCCCCGACCAGATGGGTCAGTCGGTGATGCGCTCTCCCAATCTGACCACCACGCCGGACCCGCTTCGTGGTTACCTCCGCCAGCTCCTCGCTCTCTCGGGCGGCGCTCGCTACGCCTTCATCCCCGCCGCCCTCTATCTCACCCCGGGAACGGCGGACAGCCTCACGGTGCAGCTCTCGGCCGTCCTCACCGACGGACGGCTTGGCCGCGTGCTCTGGCGCACGCTCGCGGTGGGCAAGGGAGAGACCGCCGACCAAGCCTTCCGCGCCGCCCTCGCGACCATCATCGAGTCCGGCGTCCCCACACCGCCGTCGCCATGACGCACGCCGTCACCCTGATCCCCGGTGATGGGATCGGGCCCGAGATCACCGAGCAGACCGTCAGGGCCCTCGAGGCCACCGGGGTCGGATTCTCCTGGGATGTGCGGCCCGCCGGCATGGCGGCGGTCACCGCCGGCCTTGATCCGCTGCCCGAGCCCACCATCGCGAGCGTGCGCCGGCTCCGGGTGGCGCTCAAGGGGCCGCTGGCGACGCCGGTAGGCGGCGGCTACCGCTCGGTCAACGTGGCGCTCCGCAAGGAATTCGATCTCTACGCCAACGTCCGGCCGGCGGTTACCGTGATTCCCGGCCGCTACGACGGCATCGATCTGGTGATGGTCCGGGAAAACGTCGAAGGGCTCTACTCCGGGGTCGAGCACTTCATCAAGGTGGGCGACGATCCCCACGCGGTCGGGGTGTCGCAGGCTATCGTCACCCGGTACGCCTGCGAGCGGGTGATCCGCTACGCCTTCGAGTATGCCGTGCGCCACGGGCGGAAGAAGGTCGTGATCGTCCACAAGGCCAACATCCTCAAGATGGCGAGCGGGCTGTTTCTCGAGGTGGGCCGGGCGATCGCCGCGGAATACGCCGGCCGGGTCGAGTCGAGCGACATGATCGTGGACAACTGCGCCATGCAGCTGGTGCTCCGGCCCGAGCAGTTCGACGTCCTGGTCACCACCAATCTCTTCGGTGACATCCTGAGCGACGAGATCGCCGGGCTGGTCGGCGGGTTAGGGCTGACCGCCGGCGGCAACATCGGCGCGTCGGCGGCGATGTTCGAGGCGGTGCATGGCAGTGCGCCCGACATCGCCGGCAAGGGCGTGGCCAATCCCTCGGCCCAGATGCTGGCCGGCGCCATGATGCTCGATCACCTGGGCGAGACGGCGGCCGCCACCCGGCTCCGCCGCGCCATCACCGCCACCCTCCGTGAAGCGGGCATCCGGACCCGCGACCTGGGCGGCACCGCCTCGACCCGGGAATTCGGCGATGCGGTCGCCGCTCGCGTCGGCTGAGCCGGAGGTTCCCTGCGCCGAGTGCCTGACCCGGGTGCCCGGCCTCAAGTGGGGCGACCTCTGTCCCGACTGCCGGGGGCGACTGCGCGGGCGTGCAAGCCCGCTGGCCCGGCGCATCTCCCTGTTGGCGTCCCTGCTCGTGATCCTGTACGCGTGGTTCGATGTGCCGTTCACCCCCAGGAATCGAATCTGGGTGGCGGGCATCGCCGTGGGGACCTACTTCCTGGTGCGGAAGATGGCCACGCAGATCCTGATGGAGTACATGCGGCGCGACCAATCGCGCAGGAGCTAGACATGCGATCGTCCCTTCGGACCCTCATCTTCGGCGCGCTGCTGGGCGCCTCCGCGGCGCCGCTCGCCGCCCAAACCGGTCTCACCATCTACAGCGACGGCCGGGTGCTGGTGCGGCGCACCGTGCCTATCGCCCTCGGCACCGGCGTGAGCAACCACCGGGTGTCGCTGGGCTCACTCGATCCCGCCTCGGTGTTCTCGCTCGATTCCGGCGTGGTCGTCGTGGGGAGCAGCTACGATGAATCGGTAGACGAGGTGAACACGATGCGCCGCGCGGTGGGCCTCACGCTCAAGTTCCTGACCGGGCGGACCCGCAACAATATCGAGGACACGGCCAGCGCCACGGTAGTAGGCGTGAACCCCGAGCGGTTCAAGCTCGCCGACGGGCGGGTGGTGTTTCAGCGGCCCGGCCTGCCGCTCTATCCCGCCGAGCTGGTGCTCCCCGATCCGACGCTCGCCCTGGCCATCCGGGCCCAGTCCCCTAAACCGTCGGTTCGGTTGGGCTACTTCACCGGTGGCGCCTCCTGGAACGCCACCTACAGCGTGGTGCTGGGAGCGTCCACCGCGCGAGTGAGCGGACAGGCGTCGATTCCCTCCGCGACGCTGCGAGCGGCGGATGCCGATGTGCAGCTCCTCGCCGGGTTCATCGGCCGCGCCAAAGGCGGCCGGTTCGATGCCCGGGAACAGGAGATGGGTCTCGCGCGCATGGCCGTGGCTGACGCCGCGCAGGGCCCCGCCACCGAGGAGGGCATAGGTGAGGCCCACCTCTACTCCATTCCAGGCCGGATCTCCCTCGAACCCGGCGTCACGTCGAGCGTGGCGCTCTTCGAGCCGGCCTCGGCGCCGTGGGAACGCTCCTACGTGGTGCGGGGACAGATCCCCTACTACGGTATGCTCCAGCCGATCGGGAACGTAGAGAACACCGTCCCGGTCGAGGTCTGGTATGCCCTCAAGCGCACCGCCAAGACGCCCTTCGGTGATCTGCCGTTTCCCGGCGGCACCTATCGCCTCTATCAGAACGATGCCGCCGGCCGGCTCCAGCTCATCGGGGAATCGTCCACCGGGCACACGGCCCCGGGGCGCGACGTGCGCCTCGCCGCCGGCTCGGCGTTCGACCTGACGGCCAAGCGGATTCAGACCACGTACTCCACCCGGCGGGACTCGACCCGCACCATCGCCACGGCCGACTTCAAGGTCACCATCACCAGCGCCAAGGACACCGCGGTGACGGTCGAGGTGATCGAGGAGCGTTTCGGCGAGTGGTCGGTGCTCTCGAGC
>JAXIPC010000123.1:0-10959 GCA_045403135.1 Gemmatimonadales bacterium
ATTGCTTCGGCGGCCACGCCGCCTCGCAATGACGGCATCACCATCCGCCCAGCGACCGCGCTGCTCTCACCACTTCGGTTGCCACCGCCTCCGCCGCACCGGCCGCATTTACTTCGGCGTGCGCCTGGCGATACCATCGCTCTCTCTCCAGGAGCAGCTCGCTGATTCGGGCCGCGGGATCGGCATCCTGGAGGAGCGGGCGCGATCGGTCTCCCGCAAGCCGCGCTGCCGTCGCCTCGGGCGAGATCTTGAGGTAGACCACCACGGCTTCAGCCGCCGCCGCCAGGTTGCCTTGCTGGGCCATCCAGCCCGCGCCCGGCGCGATGACGTGCGGCGCCGCCGCCAGCGCCCCGTCCATCGCCGCTCGTTCGATCCGGCGGAACTGCGCCTCCTTGCCGACGCGAAAGATCTCCGCCACCGGCATGCCGGCGGCGGAGACCACTGTTTCATCGATGTCGGTGAAGGCGGTGCCGAGCAGTTTGGCGGCGAGCCGGCCGACGGTGGTCTTGCCGGAGCCGGGCAGGCCTACCAGGACGATGTGACGCTTCACTCGGGGGCGCCCGGCTTGAGCTCGCTCCACCGTCGCCCCAGGCTCGCGACGTAGCCGTCGTAGTTGCGGCGCAGCTCGGTGAGTGAGTCGCCCCCGAACTTCTCCAGCATCGCGTCGGCCAGGACCAGTGCCACCAGCGCCTCGGCGATGACGCCCATCGCCGGTACCGCGGTCACGTCCGAGCGCTCGCTCTGCGCGCTGGCTTCCGACCCGGTCGCCAGGTCCACCGTTTTGAGCGGCGACATCAGCGTGGAGATCGGCTTCATCGCCGCCCGCACCACCAGCGGCTCGCCGGTGGTCATGCCGCCCTCGAGCCCGCCGGCGTTGTTGGTGTGCCGCCGGAACCCGCCCTTGGGCGTCGCCACCGGCGCGCCGGCCGCGTCCGCCAGGATGGCGTCGTGCACCGCGGAGCCGGGCCGCCTGGCGGCCTCCAGTCCGAGCCCGACTTCCACCGCCTTGACCGCGGGAATCGACATCAGCATCCCCGCCAGCCGGCCATCCAGCTTCCGGTCCCAGCTGGTATGGCTGCCCAGGCCGAGCACCACGCCGCGCGCCACCACCTCGATCTGTCCGCCCAGCGTGTCTCCCGCCTTCCTGGCGGCGTCGATCTTCGCGATGATCTCCCGTTCGATGGCGGGGTCGAGCACCCGGACTTCAGACCGGTCCGCCGCCTCATTGAGCGGGGTTGGCAAGGGAGACGGTGCCGCGGCCGAGATGCCGCCGAGCGACACCACGTGGCTCCCGATCTCGACGCCGAACTCCTCCAGCAGTCGCCGGGCCAGTGACCCCGCCGCCACCCGGGCAGCGGTCTCCCGCGCGCTGGCGCGCTCCAGGATGTCGCGCGCGTCGAGCCGGTCGTACTTGAGGACCCCGACCAGATCGGCGTGTCCCGGGCGCGGGCGGGTCACTCGGCGGCGGCGCAGGTCGCCCGGGGTGCCCTCCGCCGCCATCACGTCCTCCCAGTTGGCCCAGTCGAGGTTGGGGATCAGCATCGCCACCGGCGAGCCCAGCGTCTCCCCGGCGCGCACCCCGGCCAGCCACTCGATCTTGTCCCGCTCGATCTTCATCCGGGCGCCCCGGCCGTAGCCCTGCATCCGTCGTCCCAGCTCGGCGCCCACGTACTCGGCGGAGACGGGCAAGCCGGCCGGCAGGCCCTCGACGATGACGACGAGGGCCTTCCCGTGGGACTCGCCTGCCGTCGTGAAGCGCAGCCTCAACCAGGACCCTCCTAGCCTCCTAGCCTCTTAGCCTCTTAGCCTCTTAGCCTCTTAGCAGTGTACCCCACAAAACGACGGACCCGGCGAACTGCCGGGCCCGGGGAGATTCCTGTGCGCCAGTCGAGGCTGGAGGTCAGGACTCCGGTACCGCCTTGCTGTCGCCCAGGACCCGCGGCGTCACCAAGATAATAAGGTCTTTGCGATTCTCCGTGTTACTGGAGTAGCTGAACAGGCTGCCGATCAGCGGGAGACTGGACAGGAGCGGGATGCCGGTGCGGGTCTTTTCCACCGTGGTGATGGTGAGCCCGCCGATGACCGCGGTTTCGCCGTCGGACACCAGCAGCGAGTTCTTGGTCTCCTGCTTCGCGATGATGAAGCCGAGGTCCGCCGCCGCCAGGGTCTGGATGCTCGACCGCTCGGTGGCCAGGTCGAGCGAGACCTGGCCGTCATTGGTGACGTGCGGGGTGACCAGCAGCTTGATGCCGGTCTCGCGGAACTGCACGTTGGCGCGGACCGCCTGTCCGGCGCCGGTCGGCGCGTTGGCGTCGATCACCCGAATCGGAATGTCCTCACCGACTCGGATCGTGGCCTGCTTGTTGTCCTGGGTGGTGACGGTCGGCTCCGCCTGCACGTCCGACAGGTTCACCTGCTCCAGAGCCTGCAGGAAGCTGGTGATCGAGAAGCCCCCGATGGCGGTGGAGAAGATCAGGTCGAGCGCCGGATTCCGGAGCACTGCGTCACCGTTGCCGATCGCGGCGATCTGGTTGCCGCCCAGGTTGATGACGTTGACGCCGGGATCGTAGGGATTGCCGCTCTTGAGCGGATCGGGGCGCTGGATGATCCGGTTGAAGAACTGGTCCCGGGTGCCGATGTCGTACTTGAAGCCGAGCTGTTCCAGGTCGGTACGGTCCACGAAGATGATCTTGGCCTGGATCGACACCATCTTCGGCTTGAGGTCGAGCTGGGTGACGAAGTCCACCACGTAGTCGATGTTGCTCTTGGTATCGGTCAGGATCAGTGAGTTGCTGGCGGTGTCGACGTTGACCACCCCGCGCTTGGTCAGCACACCCTTGATCGAGTTGGCCAGCTCGCCCACCCGGGCATAGTTGACCCGCACGACGTGGGTCTCCCGCTGCTCCAGCGAGTCGATCTCGGCCAGATTGGAGGGCATGTCCACCCGGATGATGCCGCCCGGCATTTCCTGCGCGGACAGGCCTTGCGCCGCCAGGATCGCGTAGAACGTCTCCGGCCAGGGCTGGTTGTCGATCGTCGCCGTGACCGTGCGCTTGATGTCCTTGCCCAGGATGATGGACCTGCCGCTGGCGGCCTGGAAGCCCGAAATCACTTCCTCGATGCTGGCACCGGTCCAGGTAACGCTGATGCGGGGAATCTGCTGGCCTTGGCTCCGGCCCAGCACGCGGGTCAGCGCGCGAGGGTCAGTGCTCGGTGCCTCGGCGGAACGCTCGGGCGCCGGCGCGGCGGCCACGGCCGCATCGCGCACCGCCGTGACCGAGCCGCCGTTCCAGGCCAGGAAGCCCTGGTCGGATCCGAACGACACCCGGATGGCCTCGTCGGAGCGCTCGACCCGGTAGGGCACCAGCCGCTCCACGTCCATCACCACCCGCACCACATCGGGCGTGTACTGCGACAGGCGCACGTTGAGCACGCCGGCCCGCTTGACGCCGTCGTAGGCCAGGCGGCTCATCCCGGCGCCCAGCGTCGCGCCGGCGATGTCCAGGACGATCCGGCTGGGATCGCTCAAGGTGCGGTCGGTGACCTGCACCGCGCCCTGGATCTGGATGACCAGCTCGGCCTTGCCCGATGTGGGCACCAGACTCACCGCGCGAACCTCGCCGTCGCGTTCTATTGCCGCGGAGGCGGAAGGTGCCGCGAGGAGAAATACGCTCGCGAGGAATGTCCAGGAACGGTGCATCATGGGGCGTTGCCCTCCTGCTTGCGAAGCGTCAGGGTTTCCTGGCGTTCCGTACCGTAGTCATCGATCGTGAAGGTCACGTCTTTCCGGCGAATGTCGGTCACCCGCATCCGTCCCAGACGCTCTCCCTCGCGGACAGTGTATATCTTCAGGTTCAGCCGGTCCCGCAGCGTGACGGCGCTCAACGCCGGCGTGCGCGGGTTGTACATGATGCCCACCAGATCCAGGTCGGCCAGTTCCGGCCCGGTGATGTTGCCCTCCAGCACCGACAGGAACGGATCGCGGGTGCCCCCGGAGTAGGCATAGCTCTCTCGCTGGAGCGGCTGGCCCGGCTCCGGGATCAGCGACAAGTCCACCTTCATCTGGCGCGGCGCGGCGGCAGCGGCCTGCCCCGCGGCTGGGGGCGGGGTTGCCTCTTCGATCCCCGCGGCCGGATCGGCGGCGGGTGGGGCGGCTGCGCCGCCGTTGCCGCCGCAAGCGGACAGCACGGCAAGCACCAGCAGGGCCGGCCCGAGTGCTCTAGTGGCCACGCGGATCTCCTTCCATTCCGGCGGACTTGACGAAGGTCTTCACCACGAACCGCGCCTCCAGCATGGCCTTCGACGTGTCGCCCAGGGCGCGCGCGCTGGTCGGGTTGGCGGCGATCAGGGAGACGTCGATCGGCACGATGATGCGCCGGAGGCCCGCCACGTCGGTCAGGAACTCGCCGATCTCGTCGTAACGGCCGATCACCGACATGCGATACCGGTGGGTGTCGAACGGCGCCGGGCCGCTCTCGACCGCCTGCGGGGCCAGCGAGGCTACGTGCACCCCCCGAACCTTGGCGCGGGTGGAAATCGCGTCGATGAGCCCGGGCACCTCATTCTGTTCCGGCACCAGCTGCCGGAGCGCGTCCAGGGTCACTCGATAGGCCTCGGTCTGTTTCTTCAGGTCTTCCACGGAGCCGCGCGCCAGGGCTCGCTTGGCGCTGTCGGTCGAAGCGTTCATTGCTACCAGCGAATCCGCCAGGGCCCTGGCACGGTCCTGCGTGGCCTTGAGGCCGGTTATGCCCAGCGCGCTGAGCCCGTCTCCCGAATAGATCATGTAGCCGAGCAGCACCGCGATGAGGATCGCGGCGATCGACTTGCTCTTCGGGGTGTCCAGGAGTGCCATGGTTATCTCCCCCCGCCCGGCGCCGGGGCCGGGGCTTCTACCCGGTCGCGCGCCGGCCGGACGTAGCTGGCCCGGACGGTAAAGGCGGTCACCGCGCGGGCGTGGTCGATCTCGGTTGTGGTCGACACCACCGCCACGTCACGCAGCCAGGGAGAATCCTCCAGCTGCCGCATGAACCGGGTGAAGCCCTGAATGTCCATCGTCCGGCCGAGCATCTGCACCGCCACCTGGGCCGGCGCGATAACGGTGCTGTCGACCGGCGGCGGCGCAGCCATCGCGGTCAGCTCGGTAAGCCAGGTGAACGGCGGCAGCGCGCGGGTCACTTCGTCGAGGATATGAGGCCAGACGTAGCGGTCGTCGTCGACGGTGCGGATCGTGGCGATCTGGGCCACCACCGAATCCTTGGCGGCTTCGACGCGTTGTTTCTCGACCAGGAAGGTCTTGAAGCGCCGGTTTTCGGCGCGGGCGGCGTCCAGCTCGTCCTCCAGGCTGCTCACCCGGGACGCCGAGCCGAAGAAGATGACGCCGAGGGTCACCGCGAGGATGCCGACCACCCCCACCGCGATCATGGGGAGTGGATCTTTGCCTCGCGTGGTCAAACCCTTGAGCGCGCTCATCCCGCCGGCGAGCGATGGGCCCGACTTGGTGCGCCTTGAACCCGGCTTGAGGTTGATCGTGATCATGGACGCCTTCGGTGCGTGAGAGCGGGCTCAGGCCGCGGTCCGGAGGGCCAGGCCCACCGGGAGCATCAGCAGCGGCGCGACTTCGTCGATGTTCATACCGTCGAATACCCCGTCGCCGACCTGGAGCCGCTTGATCGGGTTGGCGAGCTCCACCGGCAGCCGGAGCCGCTCGGAGAGCGTCCGGGTAAGGCCGGGAATCCGCGCGCCGCCGCCGGAGGTATACAGCCGGGACAGGCCGGTGGAGGAGCGGGCCGCGGTCTGCAGGAACGCAGCCGCCCGCTCGATACCCACCGCCAGCTCCTCACCGCGGGACTGCAGGAACGGGGTCAGCAGGTCGCTGGCCTCAAAACCCTGCAGGAGCTTGTCCGCCTGTTCGGCGGAGAGCCCGCGCTCCCGCTGCAGATCCTCGCGGAACCGGCGGGTGCCCACGGGAAGGTCCCGGGTCAGGACCGGAATACCGTCGTCGAGGATGTTCACGTTGGTCATTTCGTGCCCGATGTTCACCAGGCCGACCACGCCCCTCATCCCCTCGGGGTAGCTCAGCTCGAACGCATTGTGCAGCGCAAAGGAATCCACGTCGATCACGCTGGGACCGACGCCGACCTCGGCGAGCAAGGCGATCTTGTTGTCAATCAGCTCCCGCTTGGCCGCCACCAGCAGGACGGTCATCTGCAGGCCCTCGCCATCGGGATCCAGGATCTGGAAGTCGAGCTCCACGTTGTCCATGTCGAACGGCACGTGCTGCTCGGCCTCCCAGCGAATCACCTCGCGGGCCTCGTTCTCCTTCATCCGGTCCATCGGAATCTTCTTGATGATCACGTCCCGGCCGCCAACCGCCGTCACCACGTGCCGGGGCTTGAGGCCGGCGGAGGCGAACAGCCCCTTCACGGCGTTGGACACGACGCCGGGGTCCATGACCTCGCCTTCGACGATGGCATCATCGACCAGTGGGGCGAACGCGACCTTGGTCAGAACCGGCTCGCCGGATCCATGGGAGATAACGGCCAGCTTGATCAGCCCGCTGCCGATGTCTAGACCGACCGAAGTCTTGGTCCGGCTGAACAGTCCCATAGGAACTCGATTTTCCGAGAGGAATGTCGGTTACGCTACAAGTCGCGCAAACATTTGTCAAGCTATAACCTGCTTGAGGTGTTATCAAGCAAGTCTTTCTGGTTATTTCACTTAGGACACTGAAATCGGACCAGTTGCTTACCGCTGGTCCAACCTGGCCTGTCCAGTATTGCACGCAGGTGCAGAGGAGGCGGGCAACGGCTGTGCCACTCCCCGCGCGGCGACGCACAATCCGTTGTGAGGAAAGAGCTTAGATGAGGGGGAGCACCCCTTCCCAGAACCCACCGCGCGACCGGCGGAGGGCTGTTTCGCAATGATCCTCTCGCTCTGCGTCAAATGGAACCCAACACCGGTGGCTGACTTAGGGTAGAAGCCTCCATCCAAGCGGGAATTTGCGCGGCCTAATCATCGAATCCGGTCCGGCCGAGTCCAGTCGTACCAGCACTTCGACCCGAACCCAGCCTAGCGGCTCCCCGGCGGCGGTCAGGCGAAGGCCCGTGGCATTGAGGGAGAACACCGGACCGCCCAGCGAGCGTACCACCGCTGTGCCCGTGGCTGGACCGGGCAGAGACACCGCTGCGAGGGATGCCTCCTGCCCGGGGACCAGGGGGGTGACCGACTTGGGCCACCCCGCCATTGCGTCGGCGAGCGCGGCTTCGGCGGCACCCCTGGCCTGGACCTCCGCCACGGCGGAAAGCCCAGCGGCCCGCTCCATCCGGGCCAGCGCATACCCCGACAGGCTGATGGTGAAGAGAGCCGCGATCACCGCAACCGCCATCAGCAGCGCCACCCCCCGGGTGTTCACGGCGCATTCCGGAGCAGCACCGATCCGCCGCCGCTGTCGGTTTGAGCCCCGGGCATCCGGGCCACCCCGATCCCACCCATCCGCTCCGTTGTGACGTTGATCCTCCACTCGGCTGAGGCTACCGCGTTCGGGAGCGAGGCGCCGCCGCCGGAGCTCGAGAAGTAGCTCAGCGTCACTGCGGCACCAATGAATGGCCCGGCCAGCGGCTGAATCGAGCCACCCGAGCTCACGCTTCGGAGACCCACCCACGCTGTCCCGCCGGAGCTGTACACTTGGAGCTCCATCGGTTCGAACACCCGGAGTGGACTCCCCGGGCCGATCGAGGCCAGGTCCACCGGAGCGAAGGTTGCCGGTACCAGCAGGGCCTCAGTCCCATCGGGACATTTGCCCGGGCCCGGGGCGCCGGCCAGATCCGCCACCGCCCATCGCGACGGCTCGGTGATCGAGCCGACCATGACGCTGTCCCGGCCCGCGACCGGAACGCGCAGCGCATTCCACCAGCCCGCGGCAGCCCGCACTACGAGTTTGGTTGGATCCACCGCGCACACCACGCCGCTCCCCCTGGTGGCCCGCGCGACGAATCCGTCCGGAGCGACCAGCGCGAGATCGGATCCGGCGGTGGAGTCGTGCCCCAGGGGTTCGAGCAAGGTCCGCAACGCCACCGCCGCGACCCGAAGCGCGTGTTCCATAGCCATGCGCTCCGAGCGATCCCGGAGCCGGAATGCTGCGGACTGGAGAATCGACCACACCAGCACCGACACCACTGCGGTAAGCGTGAGCGCGATCAGCACCTCGAGCAGGCCGAGCCCCCGCCGGTTCACGGGCAGGGAATCCGGGTGACCAGCGTATCGGTTCGGGCCACGATCTGGATTTGGACCGAGGTCGGGAGCAGGCTTGCGCTCCACGATTCGAGCACGCCGTCCGGGTGGAGCTGGCTGCCGGAGCCGGGGGCGACGCAGGCCGGCGCGCCGGCCAGCACCGCGGCGCGGAGCAGATCCGTTCGCGAAGCGAGCACCTGGGCCGCGCGGCCCCGGGCGCGGCCTTCTCCCGCGAGTTTTGAGATGGGCCCGAGGGTGCCCAGGAGACCGAGCAGACCCACGGTGATGAGCGTGAGCGCAATGAGCACCTCGAGCAGCGTGAAACCGCAGGGCTGGGATCGCATGTCCCCAAAATCAACAAGGGGCCCCACGGGCCCCTCATCCGACTCACGCACCCGGGAGCGGATAACCGCACGCGCCTCCCAACGTGCTAGCCTCTTAGCCTCTTAGCCTCTTAGCCTCTTAGCCTCTTAGCCTCTAATCCAGACTGTACCGCCGCAGCTTGTAAAAAAGCGTCCGAAGGCTCACCTGCAGCAGGCGCGCCGCCTCCCGCCGAGTCCCCTGCGCCGCGGTCAAGGCGCGGAGAATGGCTTCCCGCTCCACCGCCTCCACCTGCGGCTTGAGCGCGTAGTCGCCCACCCCGGAGAGCTGGCCCGAGTGGTCCATCGAGAGGATCGGGAAATCGGAGCGGTCCAGCTTCCCGGAGGGACTCAAGGTGGCCGCGCGCTCCACGATCTGCCGAAGCTCCCGCACGTTGCCAGGCCAGCTGTACGAGGATAGCCCTGCCAGTGCTTGCGGGGTCAGGCTGATCGGCCGTCCGGTGCGCGACGCCACCTGCTGCGCGAAGTGAGTCACCAGCGCGGGAATGTCCTCGGCTCGCTCTCGGAGTGGTGGCATGGTGATCATCACGCCGCGAAGCCGTTGCAGCAGCTCGGGGCGGAACCGTCCCTCGCCCACCGCCGTATCGACCGGGCTGCGCGACGTGGCCATGACCCGGACATCCGGGTCCTGGGGCCGGTCGGCGCCGTTGCCTTTACCGCCCATGCGGGACAGCAGGTGTGTTTGGCTGTCGTGCGACAGGGCCACGACCTCTTCCAGCAGCAGCGTTCCCCGGTTGGCGGAGCGCCAGAGCGTCTGCGGATCAGCAGGGGTGAACAGATCCGGCGCGGCATCGCAGTCGACCGCCACGAAGGCGCCGTCGCCGCGCCGGCTGAACCGGTGCATCGCCTGGGCGAGGAGCGCCTTGCCGGTGCCCTTCTCGCCGGTGATCAGCACCGCGCCGTCGGCGGCCGCCGCGCGCGCCGCCAGCTCCAGCAGCCCGCGCATCTTGGGATCTTCGGCCACGACCAGAGGCTCCAGGCCTCTGGCGCCGAGGGTGGCGCGAAGCCGGGCAACCTCTTGCCGCAGACGTTCCCGCTCCTCGGCCTGTTTGAGGGCCAGCAGCAGCTCGTCGGCCTCGGGGGGCTGGCGCACGAATCCGTCGGCTCCTTCGCGCAGTGCCGCCGCGGCCAGGGGGGCGTTCGTGGCACTGCCGGCCACGATGATGATGCCGGCCCCTCCGCTCGCCCGATAGCGGCGCAGAAATCCCAGCACGCCCGACTCGCCGGTGCCCAGGTCGAGGAGCAGCGCCTCCACGGCGCTTGCCTGGGCCTCGACCAGCGCGGCTTCCGGTTCGGTGCGGAAGCGAACCTCGTACCCGGCGGCCTCGAGCGGAGGACCAACGCTCTGGCGGAGAGAATCCTCGGGATCGACGATGAGAATGCGCATGGGGGTGGATGCTACGAGCAGAGAATGAAGCCGTCGATGGCGGCGGAAGCACCCCCGCCATACGTCACGGAACACTGGGTGTAGCCGCTCGTGATCGTCGTGTTGCCGATCGTGGCGGTGTAGCCGCTGACGCCCGACGTGACCGCCCCGGTGTTGCCGTTCGTCAGCACATAATTGCTCGCGGCCTGAAGTTGGCTAAAGTCGCCGTACGTGTTGTAATCGGCCAAGTAGGCCTCCTCCGCAGTCATCGTGTTGCGGAGGTCCGACCTGACTGAAGCCATTTTCGCTTTGTCCTTGGTCGCGCTGAACTTCGGGATGGCGATCGCGGCCAGCAGGCCGATGATCACAACCACCACGAGAAGCTCGATCAAGGTAAAGCCTTTGCGATCCACTTCGCCTCCGGGCCTTAGAGAGCTGCGGGCCGCGGGATCGCCGCGGCCCCCAGGGTGAGTTCATTCGATGGCAACTGCTCACTGCTCATGCTGTTACGGGCAGAGGATGACGCCGTCAACGCCGGTCGTGGCGCCCGCCCCGACCTGGACGTGGCACGTGGTGATGCCGGTGCTGATGGTCGTGTTGTTGTACGTCACCGTGTAGCCGCTGGCATTTGGTACGACGGTACCGGTGTTCCCAGTCGACAGCGTGAAGTTGCTGGCGGCCTGCAGCTGCGTGAAATCGCCGTAGGTGGAGAAGTCGGAGAAATACGCCTCTTCCGCCGTCTCGGTGTTGCGGACGTCGGTCTTGACCGACGCCAGCTTGGCCTTGTCCTTGGTCGCCGCGAACTTCGGAATCGCGATGGCGGCCAAGATGCCGATGATCACGACCACGATCAGCAGCTCGATGAGGGTAAAGCCCTTACGATTCGTCATGTTTACTTGCCTCCCAGAATGATTGAGTTACCCACGCCCTTGGATCTCACTGAACTGGTTGGAGCCGGCGAGTCCGACGGGGAATAGGGCAACG
>JAXIPC010000005.1:0-3689 GCA_045403135.1 Gemmatimonadales bacterium
CCCCGCCCTCGCGCGCCCTGTATCCATCCGGCGACGTTGTAGAGCCAAAGTTCCTCGATTAGACTGCCCGCGGGGAGGCCGGTCGCCCAGGAAATGATCGACATCGACAGACATTCCCCTTCCGCGTACGCGCGTCCCTCCCAAGGCCGTCGTCGTTCGACGCTGGCCGTCTACGAGACCAGTCCGGCCGAGCCGGCGAAACCACGCCTGCTCGACCGTGTACGCATTGCCCTGCGCAGCCGCCATTACAGCCGGCGGACCGAAGAAGCGTACGTCGCGTGGACCCGGCGTTACATCGTGTTCCACGGCAAGCGTCACCCGATGGAGATGGGCGCGCCGGAGATCACGCGCTTTCTGAGCTTTCTGGCGGTCGACGGCAAGGTGGCCGCCTCGACCCAGAACCAGGCGCTGAGCGCTCTGCTGTTCCTCTATCGCGAGGTGCTGGAACTCGACGTCCCCTGGCTGGACGGTCTCGTCCGGGCCAAGCGCCCGGAACGCCTCCCAGTCGTGCTGACGCGCGAAGAGGTCCGCGCGGTGATCCAACGCATGGAGGGCGTGCCGCGGCTGATGGCCTACCTGCTCTACGGCGCCGGGTTACGGGTGCTCGAGTGCTGCCGGCTGCGCGTCCAGGACGTCGACTTCGGGACCAACCAGATCGTCGTCCGCGGCGGCAAGGGCGACAAGGACCGGGTGACGATGCTGCCGGTGGCAGTGAAACGGGCGCTGGCGCGGCAGCTCGAGAGCGTCCGCGAGCAGCATCAAGATGACCTGAAGCGCGGCGCCGGCTGGGTCGAGCTGCCGCGGCGCTCATGCGGAAGTATCCGAACGCGGGCAGGGAGTGGGCGTGGCAGTGGGTCTTTCCCGCGACGCGCATCTATTTTCATCGGGAGACACTTCAGCGCCGGCGGCACCACCTGCACGAGTCCGTGCTGCAGCGAGTGGTGAAGTCGGCGGTCAGAAAGGCCGGCATCGCCAAGCGCGGCACACCCCACACGTTGCGCCACTCCTTCGCGACACATCTTCTGGAGGAGAACCACGACATCCGGACTGTCCAGGAGTTGCTCGGGCACCGCGGAACAACGACATACTGCGACGTTTCCACGCTCGGTCGTTGTCCACTACCCGTGGCATCCGCTCTTCAGACAGTCCCTCACCGCCACGGGACGGAAGCGATGGCTGGCCAACGACCATCTGATTTGCCGGCTGCCTGACGGGACCGGAACAGTCCTGCCGGAATGGATGACCGGTCCGGAGCATTGCGCCGCCCTGGTGCTCGTCGAGACCCCACAGGTGTCGATTCCGGCGCTCGTCGAACTCACGCACCTGTTGGCGGCCACAGGGGCGGCGGCGGCCCGTCATGCGAGCATCCCCACCGAGACTTCTCATCCTCAGGTGGAGGTGGGGCATGCGCGTCACGAGCACACGGAGCCAGCTCGCGTTGCAATGGATGGCCGACGAGGCCCTGCGGTGGGACGAACTTCCCCCCGCACTCCAAATGGAACTGCGGGCACTGCTTCGCCGCCTGCTGGTGGCCGTCGCCGAGTGCCTCGAGGCCGGCCATGATCAGTAGCGAGAAGATCCAGCCCGAACATCTGGCGCGCTCGGCCTTCGTGTACGTGCGGCAGTCAACCCTCGGTCAAGTTCGCCATCATCACGAGAGTCGACGGCGCCAGTACGGCTTGGCCGAGGATGCCCGCGCGCTGGGGTGGCGAGATGTCGTCGTTATCGACGACGACCTCGGCAAGTCGGGCGCCAGCGCCGCCGGGCGGGTGGGCTTTCAACGACTGGTGGCGACGGTGGGACTCGGCCACGCCGGCGCGATCTTCGGGTCGGAGGTCTCGCGGCTCGCTCGCAACAATCAGGACTGGTATCAACTGCTCGATCTCTGCGGCGTGATGAACACGCTGATCATCGACACCGAGGGGATCTACGATCCGCGGCAGCTCAACGATCGGTTACTGTTGGGGTTGAAGGGCACGATCAGTGAGGCCGAACTGGGCTGGCTTCGCCAGCGGGCCCACGCCGGCCTCCTGGCCAAGGCCCGGCGCGGGGAGCTCGTGTTGGGGCTGCCGGTCGGCTACGTGCGCGCGTCCGAGAATCGCGTGGAAAAGGATCCGGATCAGCGGGTGCAACAGGCCGTCGCCCTGGTCTTCGAGCGGTTCGCCGCCTTGGGCAGCGCGCGGCAAGTGTTGCTGTGGTGTCGACAGGAGGACGTGGCGCTCCCCGTCGTCAAACCCACCGGGCACGGGAGCACCCACCTCGAGTGGCGCTTGCCGGTCTACAGCACCATCCTGCGCTTCCTGCAGAACCCGATCTACGCCGGCAGTTACGCCTTCGGGCGTACCGGCACCCAGACTCAGATCGAGGCCGGCCGCCCCTGCAAGCGGCGCGGACGGCGCCAGCGGCGAGAGGAGTGGACGGTGTTGCTGCGGGACCATCATGAGTCTTATATTCCCTGGGACCGGTACGAGCGTCACCAGCAGATGCTGGCCGACAACACCAATATGCGAGGCGCGATGGCGAAGGGCGCGGTCCGCCGCGGCGAGAGTTTGGTGGCCGGCTTGCTCCGGTGCGGGCACTGTGGCCGACGGCTCCAGGTGGTGTCGACCGGAAGCGGACGGGGGCCGAGCGCCCGCTATCAGTGTGGTCGGTCGCAGTTGACCTCCGGGCTCCGCCGCGGCTGTGTCAGCGTCGGCGCTCGGCGCGTGGACGAGACCATCGAGCGCGAAGCCCTGCGCGTCGTGGCTCCGGGCGCCATCGAAGCCGCGCTGGACGCCGCCGACCACGCTGACGTCCAGACCGACACGACGCGCCGGGCGCTCGACCTGGAACTGCGGCAAATCCGTTACGAGGCGGACCGTGCGCAGCGGCAGTACGACGCGGTGGAGCCGGAACACCGTCTGGTCAGTGAGACGCTCGAGCGGCGCTGGAATGCGGCGCTGGCCCGGGTCGCCGAGTTGGAACAGCGGCTGGCGGCCCTCGCCCCGACCGTGCCCCCGGTGCCAGTGGACCGTGCCCAGCTGCTGACGCTCGCGGATGACTTGCCGGAAGTGTGGCGAAGTCCCACGGCCGACTCCCCGCTCAAGAAGCGGATCGTCCGCCTGCTCATCGAGGAGATCGTCGCGACGGCGATCGCCCAACCGCCCCAGGTCACGCTGGTCGTGCACTGGAAGGGGGGCAAGCACACCCAGCTTGTCGTGCGGAAAAACCGGCCGGGCGGCCATCGGTATTGCACGGATCGGGCGGTCATCGAGGTCGTGCGTGACCTCGCGCGCGCCCTTCCCGATGGCGAGATTGCCCGCATCCTCAATCGCCTCGGGTATCGAACGGGGCAGCAGAATTCTTGGACCGCAGGGCGCGTGGCCAGCCTCCGCAACGGACACCAGATTCCTGCCGCCGCGCGCACCGCTTCGGCGCAGCACCTGACGATCGCGGACGCGGCGACGGCCCTCGGCATCAGTCCGATGACGGTTCGTCGGCTCGTCATCGCGAAGATGCTACCCGCAACCCAACCGGTACCCTATGCCCCATGGACCATTCGCCTCGAGGACCTCTCCCTCGAGCACGTGCAGCGGGCCGCGGAGACCGTCAGGAACGGACGACATCTCCCGCAACCAGGGTCAGAGAACCAGTTGACTCTCAGTAATTCACTGACATAGCCAATGGGGGGTTTATGTCGCAACCTCGCG
>JAXIPC010000070.1:0-2349 GCA_045403135.1 Gemmatimonadales bacterium
TCGGACTGGAGCCACCTGGTAAGCGCGGTGTCAGTCGGTTCGCCGGACGCAACCAGTTCTTCAAGCCTCAGGGGGAACGGCATCGGTGGCCGTACCACCTGGGTCAGCGCCCCCCGCTCCATCGCGAATGTGGTCCGCAGCACCTCATGCCGGTTCTCGAGGTAGCTCAGCGCGTCCGCCAGGCGCGGACAGTCGAGCTCACCCCGGAAGCGCAACGCGAAGCAGACGTTGTACGCCCCCGCCGAATCCTCGATCTGTTCGATGAACCAGAGACGACGCTGGGCGAAGGAAGCCGGGAAGACATAGGCCCCCTCCGCGGTGGCGTGACTCATGGTGGGCTCCCCTCAAAGGTCACGGTACCGCCAGGGCCAGAGGGCTTCACGGACGGGTGGGTTCGAAAGAGCCAAATCTGCTGAAAAGATCGTGCCCTGACGAACCTGAACCAGCCACGGGATCATCACCACAGGCGATGCGCGGGCGCAACGGTACGTTTGTTACCCTTCATCCCCGGACACTGCTCGTTAGATTGCGGGGTCTCCCTGTCACCCATCCGGCCCGGACCCCCTTCGTCGATTGAACATCGCCATTGTTGGTCACGTCGATCACGGGAAAAGCACCATCGTCGGCCGGCTGCTCGCCGATACGGGTACGCTTCCCGAGGGGAAGCTCGAGCAGGTGCGTTCGCACTGTGCCCGCAACGCCAAGCCATTCGAATACGCGTTCCTGGTCGATGCCCTCAAAGAGGAGCAGGGGCAGGGCATCACGATCGATTCGGCACGGGTGTTCTTCCGCACGGCGCGGCGGCACTACATCCTCATCGACGCGCCCGGCCACCTCGAGTTCCTGAAGAACATGGTCACCGGCGCGGCGCGCGCCGAGGCGGCACTGCTGGTGGTCGACGCGCGTGAAGGAATGCAGGACAACACCCGCCGCCACGCCCGTCTGCTTCCGCTCCTGGGCGTTCGGCACATCGCGGTGCTGATCAACAAGATCGACCTGGTCGGCTACGCCGCCGCCGTGGCGCACCGGCTCGAAGCGGAGGTCGGTGAGTTCCTGAAGTCGATTGGGGTTGCCGCCGGTCCTGCCATCCCGGTGTCCGGCCGGGAAGGGGACAACCTGGTTCGCTCCTCGCCGAACACACCCTGGTACTCCGGGCCATCGCTGGTCGAGTATCTCGACGGGCTCTCGGAGCTGGCCGAGCCGACCGAGCAGCCGTTTCGCATGCCGGTGCAGGCCGTCTACAAGTTCACCGCCGAGCGTGACGAGCGTCGCATCGTGGCCGGCGGTGTGGCATCCGGCCGGCTTCGGCGGGGAGACGAGGTCGTCTTTTATCCGTCGGGCAAGCGCAGCCGGGTCCACACGCTGGAGGTCTTCAACGCCGCGCCGCCCTCGGAGGCGGTGGCCGGCGGGCCCGCCGGCTTTACGTTGACCGACCAGATCTACGTTGCCCGGGGAGAGGTGGCCTGCCGCGGCGACGAGCCTCGCCCGGTGATCGCCGCGCGGCTCAGGGTGTCCCTCTTCTGGCTCAGCACCGCCCCCTTCGTCTCCGGGCGTTCCTACCGGCTCAAGCTGGGGACGGCCAACGTGGGAGCGGAGCTCGAGCGGGTGGAGCGGCTGGTTGATGCCGCCGAGCTGGGGGCTCGGGAAGACACCACCAGCGTGGGTCGCAACGAGGTAGCCGATTGCATCCTCAGCCTGGATCGGCCCGTGGCGGTGGACCTCGAGGGCGGTGTCCCGGCGACCAATCGTTTCGTTATCGTCGACGAATGGCAGATTCGCGGCGGCGGCATCATCCGCGAGGCCCTCTCCGATCCGCAGGCCGGAGTCCGCGAGCGAGTCCTGATCCGGAACGCCAAGTGGGAGCGCAGCAGTATTCCGTGGGAGCGGCGGGCCGAGCGGCTCGGGCAGCAACCCGCCCTGGTCCTGATTACCGGCGCGCGGGACGCGGACCGCAAGGGCCTCGCCCGGGCGCTGGAAGCCCGGCTCTTCAACGACGGCGGGCTGGCCTACTTCCTGGGCATCGGCAACCTTCTCTACGGGGTCGACGCCGATCTGGAACGGACCGGCGAGCACCGCCACGAACACCTCCGCCGCCTCGGCGAGGTCGGGAACCTGCTCCTCGACGCGGGCATGCTGCTCGTCGTTACCGCGGCCGAGTTGACCGAGGGCGAGCTCGACCTGCTCCGGACCACGGTGGACGCGAGCCGCATCTACACCGCCTGGCTGGGTCCCTTCGCCGGCACCGGTCTCGCCCCACACCTGCACCTCGGCGTGGGAGACTCCGAGGCGGAAAACGTCGAGCGGATCCGCCAGCTGCTCCTCGAGGGTGGGGTGCTGTCCAAGCCGTGA
>JAXIPC010000100.1:0-5724 GCA_045403135.1 Gemmatimonadales bacterium
GAGCTCGATCACCTCGCCGCCGACCTGCACGATGGGGTCAAGCCCGGGCGCTACGTCGCGCTGGTCGTCTCCGATACCGGTGTCGGGATGGACGCGGCCACTCGGGGCCGCATCTTCGAGCCCTTCTTCACCACCAAGGAGGCCGGTAAAGGCACCGGGCTCGGGCTCGCCACGGTGTACGGCATCGTCAAGCAGAGCGGTGGCCACATCTGGGCGTACTCCGAACCCTCTCACGGGTCGACCTTCAAGATCTACCTGCCTCGGGTGGACGACGCCCCAACGGCTGAAACTCCCCGAGCCGCGGCAAGCGGCAGCCTGACCGGAGCCGAGACGATCCTCCTGGTGGAGGACGACAATGCCGTGCGGGAAGTGGCGCGCCGGATTCTGGCCGGAGCGGGCTACCAGGTCCTGACCGCCGCCACGCCCGCGGCCGCGTTGGGGCTGCTCGCCCGGCGATCGGAGCCGGTGCATCTCCTCCTCACCGATGTCGTCATGCCCGGGATGAGCGGTCCACAGCTGGCTCGCGAGGTCCTGGCCCGGGTGCCGGGAATCCGGGTGCTTTATCAGTCCGGCTACCGCGACGCGGCGATCGCCGGGGACGGCGCGCTGGAAGGCGGCACGGCGTTCCTCGCCAAGCCGTTCAACGCGAACGCGCTCCGACAGATGGTGCGCACGGTGCTGGACGATCCACCGGGGGCCGAGAAGTGAGGATTTGCTTCCTGATCCTCGTTTCCACGGGCACCCTCGGTGCCTGCCGGGATGATTCCATCGTGGGGCCGTTCGGGCTGCGGCTCCGCGAACGGCCGGGGGGTGGCTCCGTGGCCGCGGCCATCCGGCGCGATGCGCTGAAGCGCCCCGATTGCCCTCCCGTGCCGGCGTCGGGCGCCGATTGGACGGTGCGAACCCTGGCCAGGCCGGCGGGGCGGGTTTCCCTCCCTCCGCGCCTGGTGGCCGCATCCGCTCCCACGTCCGAGATCGCCTTCTTCGCGCCAGACATGAGCGCCGGAGCGTTCGTGCTCGAGGCGCCGAGCCTTGCCAGCCTCGAGCTGCCCGACGATTCCCCCCTTCCACGCAGTGCGATCAGCACCTGCCGCTTGCGAGTGGGCTCGGTGGAAGGTGTGGTCTCTCTCATCTCCCGGCTCCAGCCGGCGCTGCCTGGAGACTCGGTGCACCTGGCTTTCCTCCAGGTGGTGGCCCCCGGAGAACGGGCGGTGCGGGCGGGCGCTTTTGCGACCACCCGGGCCGTCCGGGACAGCCTGGTAGCCGCCCTTCTCGCCTTCCAGCCGGACCCGAAATGACTTAGTAGATCTACTAGGTTGCCCCCCCACACCCCAAGGGCATATTCTTGCACGCCCTCTATGAACGAGACCATCTCGCTGGTCCTCGTCGACGATAACCGCCTGTTGCGGGAAGGGCTCGCGCGCCTGATCCGGGAGCAGAAGGACTTCAGAATCCTTGCCGCCTCGGCGGATGCCGAGGAGGCCATGGTGAAAGTGCGCGAGGCCAAGCCCGACGTGGTGCTCCTGGACTTCGGATTGGAGGGCCACGACAGTCTGGCCCTCACCGCGACCATCCACCGGGAAGTCCCCGAGGCCAAAGTCATCGTGCTGGGGCTCCTCCCGATCGAGGAGGATATCGTCGGCTTGGTACGGGCCGGCGCTTCCGGGTTCATCCTGCGGGACGCCACCTTCGACGACTTCGTCCGGACCATTCGCAGCGTCGTGGCCGGCATGGTGGTCCTGCCCGCTCAGCTCACCGGGTCGCTCTTCAACCAGATCGCCCACCAGGCAGTGCGACGGGGGCTGACCCGGGAGCTGGAAGCCATCCGGCTGACCCAGCGGGAGCGACAGGTGATCGATCTCATCGGCGAGGGCCTCGCCAACAAGGACATCGCCGCGCGACTGCACATCGCAGTCCATACCGTCAAGAGTCACGTCCACAATGTCCTGGAGAAGCTCGCGCTTCACAGCCGGCTCGAGGTGGCCGCCTTCACCCGTACCCAGGGAGATCGCAAACCCACGGACGATTGACGCTGTGCGATAATCGGCCTGGGTCTAGTTCCTTCGACCTAGTTCCAAATTCATCCCGGCGAGCGATACCGCCCTAGCCTCACGTTTCCCTAACTTTCATGTCGATGGGTTCCTCCGCACGCTGGATTCCGGCCTAGCTCTCCGATCTAGTCCTGGGACTCGGTGTGTGACCGATTATCGTACACGTCGTGGGAGGGAAGTGGCAGGCAGGGAGCTAGTGCGGCAGTAATGCGGAGCGGAACGGAGCGAAGCTAAGCGAAGCCGGGCGACAGGAGATCCCGAGGCTAGTCCTCGGGATCTTCCCCTCCGCCCTCCCCGCCGCCCCGATCCACCTGAGAGGCTCGCATGATGTCATCACCCATTGAATTTCACCAGCTGCTCGATGCAGCGCCCGATGCCATGGTCGTGGTAGACGGGCACGGCCGAGTGACGGCGCTCAACCTGGAGGCGGAGCGATTCCTCGGCTGGACCGAGCAGGAGCTGCTCGGCGAGCCGATGGGCCGGTTCATCCCGGGGCGCTTCCACCCCCTGTTGGGCTCCTACGTCGAGACCGGTGGATCACCGACGAAGGACACAACCGTCAGCTGCTTCGCCCTGCGGCGGGATGGGAGCGAGTTTCCCGTTGAGCTGGCTCGGCGTCCGCTTGGGCAGGGCAGCGACGCGCAGTCACTGGTGACGCTCCGCGACCTGACCCAGTGGCGCCGCGCCCAGGAGACTCGCTTCCGGACCAACGAACAGGCCCGCGCCACCCTGGAATCGATCGGGGACGCGGTCATCACGACCGACGCCACCGGCAGGATCACCTATCTCAACCCCCTGGCCGAGAGCGTGACCGGCTGGGATGCGGAGGAAGCGCTGGGGCAGTCCCTGGACGCCGTGCTGCCTCTCATCTCCGAGGCCAGCCGGCAACCGGTCCCGAACACGGCGGCGCGTTGCCTGGAAGAGGAGCGTGCGGTCGATCTGGAAGACGGGGTGTTGTTGCTCCGTCGGGATGGAACCGAGGTCCCGATCGGCGACTCGGCGGCCCCGATCCGGGACCGCACCGGGAAGACGATCGGGGTCGTACTGGTCATCCAGAATGAGAGTGAAAAGCGCCGGGTGGGCCACCGGCTCTCCTACGAAGCCACCCACGACGCCCTGACCGGCCTGATCAACCGGCGGGAGTTTGAGCGCCGGCTGGCACGCGTCATCACCGACCTCGCCGGCGCCGCGTCGGAGCAGGTGCTCCTGTGCCTAGATCTCGACAAGTTCAAAGTGGTCAACGATACCTGCGGCCACGATGCCGGCGACGATCTGCTCCGGAATCTGCGGCCCCGGCTCAGCCGGCACCTGCGGAAGCGCGACACCCTGGCCCGCATCGGGGGAGACGAGTTCGGCGTCCTCCTGGAGAATTGTCCGCTGAGCGAGGCGGAACGGATCGCCGAGAGCCTCCGGGCCGACATCGAGCAGTATCGTTTTGAATGGGCCGAGGAGGCTTTCTCGATCAGCGCCAGCATCGGCGTGATTCAGGTGACGGAGGCCGGCGGCGGACTCGCGGCCGTGCTGCGGGCTGTGGATGCCGCCTGCTACACGGCGAAGGAGGCCGGAGGCAATCGGGTCCATCTGGAGCGGCTGGGGCCCGACTCGGCGGGCGTGGCGCCCGTCATGTCCCGGCGGATCACCCGCCTGGCCCGAGCCGTCGACGAGGGCCACTTCCTGCTGTACGCCCAGCCGATCGTCCCGCTGCAGGCGGAAGGCCCGGCGCGGGCTCACTTCGAAGTGCTCTTGAGACTTCCGGACGCCGAGGGCGGGATCCAGGCCGCGGCCGACTTTCTTCCCCAGGCGGAGCGCCACGGACTCATGCCGGCGATCGACCGGTGGGTGGTCCGGGAGACGATTGCCCTGCTTGGGGAGTGGCACCGGGAGCACCCGGAGTCGGAGCTGCCGGTATGCTCGATCAATCTCAGCCCGTCCACGCTCGCCGAGGACAGCCTCCTGATTATTCTCGAGCAACAATTGGCGAGGTACGCCATCCCCTCCCAGACCATCTGCCTCGAGATCGCCGAGACCGCGGCGTTCAGCAATCTTGCCCGGACGGTGCGATTCCTGTCCGGAATCCGGACCACCGGCTGCGGAGTGGCGCTGGAGGATGTCGGAAGCGGCGTGACCTCGTTCACCTACCTCAAGACGCTGCCGGTAGATTTCCTGAAGATCGGCGGGCACTTCGTGCGGGGAGTCGTCGAGGACCCGATCTACGGCAGCATCGTCACCGCGGTCAACCAGATCGGCCGGAGCATGGGGATCTCCACCATCGCGAAGCAAGTGGGCAGCGCGTCGGTCCTGCACAAGCTCCGTGACCTCGGCATCGGCTACGCCCAGGGTCGCGCGCTGGTTCCGCCGATGCCACTGACGAATGCGGAAGGTCACGTGGTGATGGACGGCCTCCAGCGCTCGGCGTGAGGGCAGGGGGTGACGAGTTCATCGTCCGTAGGCTAGGATTGTTACCCATGCTCTCGCGACGACGCTTTCTCGGATCGGCCGGCGTGGCCGGTCTCGGGCTCGCGACAACCGACGCGCTCGGCACCCCCCGCCCGGAAGACGTTCAGCAGCCTCGGCCTCTCAATCGGCCGGCGGGTTCCCCCGAAGTGGTCGCGCGTGACGAGGCGTATTGGCGCCGCGTGGCCGCCAACTACCGGGTCTCTCCCAAGTACACCAATCTCGAGGCCGGTTACTTCGGCATGATGGCGGCTCCGGTCCTCGCGGCCTATCACCGGCACGTGGATCGGGTGAACCTGGAGAGCTCCTACTACGCCCGGCGCGGCTACGACGCCGACCTGGAGGCGGCCCGCGTGCGGGTGGCCGGGTTCCTGGGCGCTGCCCCCGGCGAGATCGCCTTCACCCGGGGCGCGACCGAGGCCCTCCAATGCCTCATCGCCCAGTACAACCGGATTCGGCCCGGTGACGTCCTGCTGTACGCCGACCTCGATTATCACTCGGTGCAGTACGCAACCAACTGGGCCGCCGAGCGGCGCGGGGCCACCGTCGTCCGGTTCGCGATCCCGGAGCCCGCCACTAAAGCCAACGTGCTGGCCGCCTACGCCGAGGCGCTCGACGCCAATCCCCGGGTGCGGCTGCTCCTGCTCACCCATCTCAACAACAAGACCGGCCTGATCCTGCCGGTGCGGGAGATCGCCGAGATGGCGCGGGCGCGAGGGGCCGATGTCATCGTGGACGCGGCCCACTCCTTCGGGCAGCTCGACTTGAAGCTGGCCGACCTCGGAGCGGATTTCGTGGGATGCAACCTGCACAAATGGCTGGGTGCACCGGTCGGCGCCGGCGTGATATACATCAAGGATGGTCGGCTTCCGGACGTCGATCGGATGTATGCCGACGAGGTCATGCCCGCGGCTAGCATCGGGAGCCGGATCCACACCGGCACCGCCAACTTCGCGACCTATCTGACCGTTCCTGCCGCGCTCGATTTCCACGAGGCGGTGGGGCCGGCCTACAAGGCGGCGCGGGTGCGCTACCTCCGGGACCGGTGGGTCGGCGCGGTGCGGGGAACGGCGGGGATCGACGTCCTGGCCCCTGACGATGCGGGCCTGGCCGCCGCCATCACGTCGTTCCGCCTGCACGGCCGCGGCGGCAAAGCGGAGAACCAGGCGATCGTGACTGAGCTGTTCGAACGCCATAAGCTCTTCACCGTCTGGCGCAC
>JAXIPC010000009.1:0-125384 GCA_045403135.1 Gemmatimonadales bacterium
GAGGCGCAACGAGCGGGCTGCCACCTCTTCGCCGCAGGCGAATAGCGCCACCGTGGACGTCATCCGGGCGTCGATCCCGCTCTTCTTCGCGCTGATCGGCCTCGAGCTCCTGGTGGCGCGAGTGCGGCGCCGGCCGCTCTACCGGCTGGCCGATTCGATCAGCGATCTCTCCTGCGGCATCCTGAGCCAGCTCGCCGGCATCGTCATCACGCTGGGGACCATCGCCGCGTTCGGGTGGGTGTCGGCGCACGCATCGATCCAGCATGTCCTTCCCGTCGGCCGCTGGGTCGACAGCGCGCCCATCACCGCGTCCGGCGTCCACTGGGCCGCACTGGCGAGCTGGACCGGCGTGTTCCTCCTCGACGATCTGGCCTATTACTGGATGCACCGCTACTCCCATGAGGTCAACCTCCTCTGGGCCGGTCACGTGGTGCATCACTCGAGCGAGGAATACAACCTGACGGTGGCACTCCGGCAGAGCAGCCTGCACGGCTTCATGAGCTGGCTCTTCTACATGCCGATCGCGTTTCTGGGGGTCCCGGTGATGATGTGGGTCATCTGCCACGCGCTCAACCTGATCTATCAGTTCTGGATCCATACCCGCGCGGTCGACAAGCTGGGGCCGCTCGAGCTGGTGCTCAATACGCCCTCACACCACCGGGTGCACCACGGCGTCAACCCCGAGTACCAGGACCGGAACTACGCCGGTGTGCTGATCGTCTGGGACCGGCTCTTCGGGACCTTCGAGCCCGAGCAGGCGGCACCGGTCTACGGCATCACCAAGCCACTCACCAGCTGGAACCCGATCCGGGCCAACATCCATGTGTTCGTGGAGATCTGGCGAAACGTCCGGGCGGCGCGCACCTGGCCGGACCGTCTGCGCAGCGTCTTCGGCCATCCCGGATGGCGCCCGCCCGAGGTGGGTCCGCCGATCGTGCCGGTCCTGGTGTCGCCCGAGTCGTTTCGAAAATTCGAGCCCGAGGTGCCCGGGCCGCTTCGGGCCTATGCGCTGGTGCAGTTCCTCGTGGTCCTTGCCGGCGCGGTGGCGCTGCTCGACGCCGCCGGCCGTCTGCCGCTTACCTCGGCACTGGTCGGGGGATTCTGGGTGGCGCTTTCGCTGGCCAACATCGGCGGCATGCTCGAGGCGAGAAGCTGGGTGGGCCTGAGCGAGCTGATGCGGCTGGTTGCGCTGGGCGGCGCGGCGGCGCTGCTCCTGCTGACCGGCGCCGGCCCGTCCTGGATCCTGGCCGCGGGGCTGGCACTCGCGGCAGCGTCGGTCATCTGGGCCCTTCGCCTGCGACCGCTGCTCACGAGCTCCGATGCCAGGGCCATCGTGGCGATGTAGACGCTATGACGCTAAGACGCTAGGAGTATCCGGGAACTTCTTAGCGTCTTAGCGTCTCGTCCTATCGTCATAGCGTCCTAGCGCCTACCTCGGAACCACGAATAGCGTAGCGGTCGTCCGCCCCGCCTGCGTCACGGCTTTCAGGTGCAGTAGCCCTCCCGCCGCATCAAGAAAGTACTTGTTGCCGGAACTCCCATCGAGCTCCGCCAGCGTCGCGGCGGCGCTCAGCGGCGATCCGTTGTTGCCGTCCCGGATCACGTCGAACGGGAGGTGGGTATACGGGACGATGATCCGGATCCAGTTGCCGGCGACCGAGCGCCGCATGTAGAGCTGCGGCCAGTCCGGCACGGTTCCGTCGTACTGCACCCGGTAGGTCCGCGCCGGCACGACCGAGGCCGACACCGTCTGCGGCTGGCCCGGTACGCCCACGTACGCCGCCTGGGCCGCGTCGTCCCGGATGATGCTCAACGGGGCCACCACCTGCGCATTGCCCCCGCGCACCTGGAATTGGACGAATGGCGCCTGGCATACCCAGGCGTTCCAGGCGGTACGGAGGCTGCAAGCCGGCGTGATCATCAGCGGGTTGTTCGCGGCAACGTAGGCGCCCAGGGTGCCGGTGAGACTCCCGTCGCTGTCGAGGATCACCGCCGCACGGTCGCCATCGTACTGCGTCCCGGGATTCTCGATGAACACGTTGTTCGCATTGATGAACGTCAGCTCTTTCGCGTAGTTCGTCGGGTCCACCGGAAAGCCGTTGGTCCGGTTGAAGCCCAGCGCGCTCATGGTGCGCGTGGGGGTCGAGGCGTAGTTCACGAACGACACCCGCTCTGCGCCGACCCGTCCGTCGTAGAACTCGTACCCCCGGATTGGGAATCCGGCCTGGATCTGGCCCCCTCCGCTGTTGGCGCTCTGACCCACAAAGACCGCGTCCATCACGAACGTCTCGTTCGACGCGAATGTCGCGCCGATGCCATTGTCAGCCAGCATCGCTCCGGTGAGGCGAAGCTCGGTGCCCCGGAGCCACACCGCGCGACCACGGTGCTTGTATCCGCTGAAATTCCGGAAGTACGCCGTCACCGCCGGCGAGCTGGACCCGGGCACCTGCCTCGGCGAGTAGTGCACCGTTTCGATGTTGCCATCCGCCATCGGCCCGTGGTCGACGTTCAGTCCGGTGTTGCTGTTCGAATGCGCCACATTGTCGCTGAACTCACGAAGCGGAGTTTCCCGCGGCAGGTTCGGGTCGCCGGTGGAAAGCCCGGTGGGCGCCGCGGGAAAGGCAAACCAGAACCCGAACCCGCGCGAGCCGGCCGCCACGTTGCGCCGGTAGGTGTTGTCGGGATTGGTGATCCAGAAGGTCGCCGGCGTCACGTCCGACGGAATCAGCGCCTGTCCGGCCGCGGGCGTGCGGGTCAGTATCCCCAGATTGTCCTCGAAGAGGTTGCCGGTCTCGGCGCCGTCCTCGAGGAAATAGCCGTGGCCGATGTTGTCGTAACAGACGTTGCCCTGCACCCTGGCGTTGTCGCTGCCGTGGACCGTGACGCAGCGGTTGAAGCTCTTCCAGATGCTGCTGCCCCGGAAGTACTGGCCATCCACCGCGCCGTTCATGTGCCAGTGCATCGGGTAACGCCCCAGCACCTTCTTCTGCCCCACGCGGGTGAGCTCGATGCCGTCGACTTTGAGCACCCCGCCCGCCGTGGCCAGTACGTGCCCGCCGAACTCCGATATGAGCGACGCGCTGTCACCCTGAATCACGATGTTGCGGCTCAGGAGCCCCACTTCCGCGCGCTCGTCGAGAGTCTTGCCGGCGAAGGTCTGGACCAGGCCGTAATGGTTGTTCCGCAGCCCGCTCCTGAGCGTGATCGAGTTACCGTTGACCGCTGTGACGAACCCATCTTCCGACTGGAGCGGGTCGAGATCGGTGGAGGCGATGGCGAGATGATCCCCGGCCCGCCAGGGCATTGCCCGGTCCAGCACCAGCTGAGTGGTCCCCGCACCCGCCGTGGCGGACAGCCGAGCCCAGCCTGCCCGCGGCTCGCCGTGAAGGTCGAGCACACCACCACCGATGATCCCGAACACCTTGGCGCCGATGCCTTGAATGTTGTCGGTCGGCGGACCGGTCAGGGTGATGACTGCCCGGTGCGCAAACGGCTGCGCCTCGGAGCCGACCTCGAAACGGCCCCGCACGATGATCCACTGACTGGTGAGGTTGAGGTCCTTTTCCTCGAACCGGAGCGTCCCATCGACCGTCAGGCTTCCCAGCGCTGGCGGGCTCAGGTCGAGCACCACCGTCTTGTCCGCCGGGATCACCACCGCAGCCCCGGCGGCGGGGACTGCTCCTCCCGGCCAGGAGGCCGGATCAGACCACAAGGTAAAGGCCGGAGGCGGTGGGGGCGGGGGCGGAGTCGGGTCGGTACTCTCGGTGACGCAGCCAACGACGGCGAGCAGCGAACCTGACAGAATCAGGCAGGATGCGAGGGAGGAGCGCATGGCAGCCTCGGGGCTCTGAAATGCTGAGGTGGCGGTGTGCCGGGATAACAGGCTCGGGAACGAATTCCCGGACGCTCCAGACTAGCATAAACCACGCCCCCGATCAGTGCGGTGCGTTGCATCACAATCCTCCCAGCGCCACTCGCTGCAAACCATTGCCCGACCACCTCCTCCTTTGGAGCGGCGGGCCTTGGAATGGAGCGGCCTGGCGTGAAACCAAAGCACCCGGTGGGTTGGCTCTCCCGACCCCGGACGAATGCCGGTTTTCGGGTCCGAGGTTGCTGGCATCGCGCTGAGCCAAAGCATGGAGGTCCTTAGGGACGCGGTGCGTGGAAGGAATCGATCAGGGCGGCAAGCTCGCACGGTCGCTCCTCATGGATGTGGTGTCCGGCCCCGGGAACCAGCTGCATCGAAAACACCGGGAGGCCCCTGGACAAGAGATCGACTTCCTTGGAATTCGGGCCGCCCTCGTGCGGTGCCGCGCCCAGGATCAGGAGCACCGGCAGGCGCATCAGACCCAGCCGCGGGGCGAGATGACTTTGGTCACGGGCCTCGACCATTCGCAGATATCCCTTGAGCGTCTGGTCGAGATTCTGTGCCACGCCCCGGGAATACCCTTCGATGACCTCGTCGGTGATCCAACCGGGATCGGCGGACGATTTGGCAAGCGACTTCCGGAGCTGTTTCCGGATCAGCGTCTGTCCCCCCAGCATTTTGACCCACGGGGCGAAGAGCATCGCACGGCGGAACCCCGACGTGGCCGCCTGCTCTGCGGCTCCTCCTTCCATCAAGACCACGCCACGCGCCAGGTCCGGTCGGGCGAGAGCAAGCCGGAGCGCGATTGATCCACCCAGTGCATGCCCCAACACCAGCGCCTGCCGGACTCCTAGCGTGTCCAATACCGAGGCGACCCGGCCGGCCTGCGCCTCGAGCGCGTAATCCGCCCGCTCGGGGCGGCTCGAGGTACCCACGCCGAGCGGCTCCACGACGATCACCCGGTGTCCGGTCCCGACGAGGATTGGGGTAAGCCGGCGGAACGCGAACGCCGACCCCGCAAGTCCGGGAATCACGACCACCGTCACACCCTCCCCGCTCACGGTCACCGTGAGCGACTCGGCTGCCGCCACCGGGATGCGGAGGATGCTGGACGTGTCGACGACCATCGCGAGTGACAGCAGCAGCGTGAGCATGGGCGGAATCTCCCATAAGGGGTGTGTCAAGGAGTGACGGGAACCGGCTCCGGTGCCGGAACTGTGAGGATTCGGCGCCGCCGGCGGTGTGCCGCCCGGACCAACCCGAGCACGACGGCGCAGGTGGGGATCACCATGAGCGACCCCAGAACTCGCGCGTCGAGATGAATCCACGTGCCCAGCGAGGCCAGCAGCCAGAATCGAGGAAAGCGGCCGAGGCCCATGGCGAAGAGCCACGGGCGGACCGGGTACCGGCCCAGCGGAGCGAGAATCCGAATGGTCCAATCCGGCAGCGGCGACCAGGAGATGAACCAGGTGGTCAGGAAGGGGCGACGGTTGAAGAGAGCCACCAGCTTGAGCAGCCGTGGATCGTTCGTCAGGCGGTCCAGTGCGCGCCGGGCCAGCAGGTCCTTGAAGAGCTGGTAGTTGAGGTACTCCGCCACCAGGTTCGCCCCCGTCCCGATGAGGGCGAGCAGAACTGGAGGATAGAGCCGTCCGTAAAGCATGAGGATCGGCTCGTAAGTAGCCGGAAGGAATGGCGACGCTGGCCCATGCACCCAGACGCTCGCCAGCGCGAAGGCGGCCAGCGCTCCGGTCTCCGGCAGCAGGAGAACCAGGGGTATGCCGACCAGCGCTATGCCACCCGACAACCGGATCAACCCGTCCCAGGCCGGCGTCCCGCGCCGGATCAGCAGCGTGCTTAGGAGGGCCATTATGCTACCCTCCGGAACGCCGCGGCGAATCCAGCGGCTCCTGGCGGTGCGGGAAGGCGACCTGGCCGGTGCCGCCCTCGCCGCGGAAGATCTGGCCGAGTTGCCGGTGCCCGCCGGGGCCGGAGCCCTCCTCGAACACCTGGGTCGGACCCTCCACGCCGAGCTGCTTCAAGCGCGCGGACAGCCGGATGAGGCGCTGGCTGTGCTGGAGCAGGGCCGCCTGGACGTCTGGTTTCAATACGCGGTGTCGTCGCCGTTCTATGCCGGCACCTTCGAGCGGTTTCTCCGGGCCGACCTGCTAGCCAGGGCCGGCCGAGTTCCCGAGGCGATACGGTGGTGGGAATCGATTGCGGAGCGGACGCCTTTCGAGCTGCCGTTCCAGGCGCCCGCACTGCTGCGCATCGGGGCGGCATGGCGCTCGCTGGGGGATGCAGACCGCGGAGCGGCGGCCGAACAGCGAGCGGCGGTGTTGTGGGGCAGCGGTCCCAAGTAGTAGCCTTACGGGCCGGGGTCGCGGATGCGCCGCGCGCCGTGCCGATCTCTCACTGGAGGATGGCGATGCGGGTGGTGCAAGCGAGGCGGGTGGCCCTGGCGGGCCTGGTGGCGTTTTCGGCTACGGGCTGCATGGGGTGGCGGGTGCAGCAGGTCTCGCCCCGGGAGCTCCTCAGGGACAAATCGATCGAAGCCGTTCGGGTTAGTCGGGCGGACAAGTCCAGGGTCGAAATCTGGAGCCCAAGACTCGAAGGCGACAGCATCGTCGGCCACCCCACCGAACGGGCCATCGCCCGCCTGGTGATGCCGCTCTCCCAGGTAGAGACGATCTCCACCCGCTACAAGAGCGTCGGCAAGACGCTTGTAATCGGCCTGGCGGTCATCGGTGCGGTCGGCGTCTATGCCCTGCTGCAGAGTCTGAACCAGGGGGGGTTCTGAGCCCTCAGAGCCGCGTCTTGTGGGTTTCCGGCGCGAGGAGTGTCGCGATCACGGTGAGCACGCAGCTCGCGGCGATATAGGTCGCCACCGACCAGGACCCGAGCCGGGCCAGGAGCAAGGTGGCAATGAACGGCGCCAGTCCACCGGAGAACACCGAGGTGAGCTGGTAGACCAGCGACGCTCCGCTGTACCGCACTCTCGTTGAAAAGAGCTCCGCGAAGTAGGCTGCCTGCGGGCCGTACATCGTGTCGTGCCCCAGGTTCACCCCCAGCACGATCGCCAGCGCCACGAAGCCCGGTCCCTGCCCGACCAGCCAGAAGAACGGGAACGCGTACAGCAGGGAGAACACAGCGCCCGCCAGGTAGATCGGTTTGCGGCCGAACCGGTCGGAGAGCGCTCCGAATATTGGAATGGTGAAGAGCCCCACCGTTGCACCGACCGCCACCCCACTCAGCATGGTGCTCTTGGTGTAACCCAGCGCCTTCTCGCCGTAGCTCAGCACGAACACGGTATAGATGTAGAAGACCACGTTTTGCGCGAAGCGCATCCCCATCCCGATCAGGACCTCGCGAGGGTGATCCTTGAGCACCTGGATCAGCGGCGCCGCCGTAATGCCCTCCTGCTGCTTGAGCTCGGTGAACGCGGGCGTCTCGAGCAGCCGAAGTCGAACGAACAGCCCCACGGCAACCAGCACGGCGCTGGTCAGAAAGGGCACCCGCCAGCCCCACGCCAGGAACTCGGCCTCGGAGAGCCGGCTGGACAACAGGGCAAAGACCCCGGTCGCGAGCAAGAGACCCGCGGGTACCCCCATTTGCGGCCAGCTGCCATGAAAGCCGCGCCTGACCCCGCCGGAATGCTCGACCGCCATCAGCACCGCGCCGCCCCACTCGCCACCCACGCCGATGCCCTGGACGAATCGGAGCGCCACGAGAAGGACGGGCGCCCAGACGCCGATCGACGAATAGGTCGGCAGTATCCCGATCAGCGCCGTCGCGGCGCCCATGAGTATGAGCGACCAGACTAGCATCGCCTTGCGGCCCACTTTGTCTCCATAGTGGCCGAAGACGGCGCCGCCCAGGGGCCGGGCCAGAAAGCCTACCGCGAACGTGCCGTACGCCGAGAGCGTGCCGGCCAGGCTGTCCAAATTGGGAAAGAAGAGCTTATTGAAGACCAGCGCGGCGGCCGTTCCGTAGAGGAAAAAGTCGTACCACTCGATCGCGGTGCCGATGAAGCTGGCGACGATGACCGTCGCGATGGAGCTGGTGGCCGCCGGACGGGAAGTCGGCGTCACCGATTTCGTGGCTCGTGTTTACGCTGCGCGACCTTGCTCAGGAGCGGGTACATCACGCGGAGGATGGGATCGAGAATGGGCCGGAGCGGTCGGAGTAGCGCTTTGACCCTTTCGAACCGGGGTGCAGGGTGGCGTTCCCGCGCCATGCGCCCGAGCGCCTGGAGGGTTTCGGGACGGTATCGGATCGGGATCGGCGCCAGCGACCCACCCGGCGGGTCGAGTGCCTCCAGCGCAGCCTGGAACCGGCTCTTGAAGCGATTTCTGGCTTCCTCGCGGAAAGGTTGCATCGCTTCCGGAATCTTGCCGGTCGAATGGCGCCCCCGGCCAATCGTCGGATTGAGGTTGATTTCCCAGGTTTCGACCACACCGCCCCGCACCGAATAGTCGATCCGCCCGTACTCCACTTGGCCGGCGGCGAAAATGCGCCGGAGCTGGTCCTCATGGGGGTTCCCGAGGACGTAAATGCGCTCCTCGTCGAGCATTTCCCGGGTGAAATCGGTGCCGGAGTGCTTGAGGGCCCAGGACCGGCCGTGGTTGAGCGACCGGGGAATGATCTCCGCCCCCACGATGAACGCCGCGTACTTGCGATAGTAACCCTCCGAATCCACGGTCTCGTAGAACTCCACCACGAGCAGGTTCTCCAGCCGGAGCCCCCGCACCAGCGCCCGCCCCAGCTCGGCCTCGAGCTCGGGCGGACTGTTGAGGAGTCCGGTGGCCGCGCTGGTATGGC
Source organism: Gemmatimonadales bacterium (assembly GCA_045403135.1). GTDB lineage: Bacteria > Gemmatimonadota > Gemmatimonadetes > Gemmatimonadales > GWC2-71-9 > JABFSM01. The sequence goes on from JAXIPC010000009.1 coordinate 8,687, forward strand.
GGTGTTCTTCCCGGAGAAACACCGGATAGCGGAGTCCAGAGAATTCGCCCACGGCACGCGCGGCGCGGTGCCGGTTGAGCCCGACGCGGTAAAGCTCTTCGAGCAGGTCGTAGCGGCGCAGAGTCTTCTCGGGATGATTGAGCACCCGCACGCCCTGCCCCGCCCCGGTCAGCTGCTCGTATACCTCACCCAGCAGCCGCCGCCCCTCCGGCTCGAGCTGGTCGAGCGCGGAGAGGATATAGGCGCCCGCGGGCAGGCTGGTCCGGTTCGGCAAGTCCTCGTAGGGCAGCACCTCCATTCGCCCGGCCAGGCCAGCGCCCCAGAGGGCGAGGTAGTCTTCGATCCCGAATGCTGTATCGCGCGGCACCACGAAGTGGATCACGCGGTGGCCACCGCTCGCTCGCCCCGGGAGAGGATCGCCGCCGCGCTCATGTCCCCGGTCACGTTGATGATGGTCTTGAAGATGTCGGGAATCGCGTCGACCGCCTCGAGAATCACGATCCCTTCGATGGGAAGTCCCAGCGCCAGGTAGGCCGGCAGACTCCGGAAGGCGGAGCCTCCTCCCGGGACGCCCACCCGGCTGAAGGTCATGATCACGATCGTGACCAGAAACGTGGCGACCCCCGTGGCCGACAGAGGCACGCCGAACACATGTGCCACGAAGAGCAGCCGCACCGGGCCGGTGATGGTCCCGTTCAACTTGAAGGTCGACACGGCGAACGGGAGGATGAACCCGGTGGCGGCGGGAGGCAGCTTGAGCTCGTCCCTGGCCCCTTCCACCATGGCCGGGAGCGCGGCAATCGACGACCGGCTGCCGGCCGCCACCACCTGGGCCGGCGCCACGGCGCGGGCGAAACGGCGAACCGAGACGCGGCCCACGACTGCCGTGAGGGGATAGAGGATGATGGTGAACGCAATCATCAGAATGCAGGAGATCACCACGAACGCCCCCATGTAGCCCGCCGCGGTGATGCCGGCCCCGGCCGCCATCACGAAGGCGAGCGCGAATACGCCGAGGGGCGTGATCACCATGATCCAGCGGACCAGCACCATCGTCGCCTCGCCCATCGCCTGACCAATCCGGTACAGCAGGTCACGGTGCTCCGCAGGCACCCGGGTCGCGGCCAATGCGAAGAGCACGGTAAAGACCAGCAGTGGGAGGATCTGGTCGCTCGCGGCCGAGGCAAAGACGTTGGTGGGAATGAGGTCGATCAGCCACCCGCTGATCGAGGAATGTCCTCCCTGACTGGCGGCGCGGGCCGCTTCCGGAACGACCGTCCCCGCCAGTAGCGAAGAGGCCATTTCCGGAGTGGTTGGAAACAGGGCGATCAGCGGAGGCGCGGTGACGATGCTGAAGAGGCCGGCAAGGAGGAGCAGGGCGACGAAGACCAGGATCGTCTTCCCACCCAGAGCCGCAATCGAGCCGTGGCCTTGCGATTTCATCACCGCCACGAACATCTGGGTGATCACCAGCGGAAACACGGTCATGCGGAGCAGAGTCACCCACATCTGCCCGATTGGTGAGACCCAGTCCACCAGCAGATTGGCGCGGGAATCGGGGAAGCCGTGCAACACGGCTCCGGCCGCGAGCCCGACCGCCAATGCCAACAGCGACCAGGCGGTCAGTCGCTGGGCGCGCGAGCGGGATCCGTCTGGTGGCGGGCCTACCGTATTCGGTTCGATCGGGCCGCCTGGGCGGGCGTGAGGGTGCCGTAAAAGCCGGTGCCTGAAGAATATGGCCCATGGAAGAATGGTGCCAACTCGGACCATGCGGGATGAGAAAGGTGCCGCCCGCGCGCTCGAAGGTCGATCGTGCGGGCGGTGGCGTTGTGATAGATTGGGGCCATGGCACAGCCAGCTGCGCCCGGCGAGCCGCCGCGTCGTCCGACCGTGACGGTTCTCCGCCGTGTGCTGCTCATGATCCTCCTGGTTGGCCTGAGCGGCACCGAAGCGGAATTGCTGCTCCTGGGGCATACCGAGGGTGCCTGGCAGGTGTCGCCGATCGTACTCATCGCGGTTTCCCTCGTGGTGCTGGCCTGGTACGGCGCCGCCGGCAGACCCGCGAGCCTCCGCGCGCTACGCGGGGTCATGGCCCTGTTGCTGGTGTCGGGCATCGTGGGCCTGTGGCTGCATTTCGCTGCCAATGTCGAGTGGGAGCGGGAGTCGAATCCCTCGCTCGGCGGCATTGCGCTCTATCGCGCGGCGCTGTCCGGCGCCATGCCCGTGCTGGCGCCGGGAACCATGATTCAACTGGCCCTGCTGGGCCTCGCCTTCACCTACCGTCACCCGGCGCTTACCGGGCCATCGCATGAACCATCGACCTCCTCCGCCGAGATCACCTGAGATGACACCCTTCGCCCTGTCCGTCGTCGCTTGCACCGCGCTGCTCTCCGGCATCACCGAACCCGCCGTGGCCCAGTTGGGCCGCCAACGGACGCTGCTCGAGCCGAACGTCACCCACGACAGCCTGATGCTTCGGCTGCCGCACCTGACGCCAGTCCTGGTCACCACCCTCCATGAGGCCAGGCCAATCCTGGGTCCGCTCCCCCTGGACAGCATTCTGGCCGCCGGCTCGCTCACGCCGAAGCAGCGCGAAGACCTTTATCGACTGATGTTCGTTCATGTCGATGTCAACCGGGGGAGCGATGCGGAGCTGATGCTCATTCCCGGGATGACCACCGCGAGAGTCGGCACCATCAAGACTGGGAGACCCTGGAAGTCTTTCGAGGCGTTCCGCGCCGAGCTGGCCAAATCCGGCGGAGCCGAGGAAGCGGCGCGAATCGAGCAGTACCTGTTCATTCCCGTCGAGCTTAACAGTTTCACCGATGACATCATGGACACGTTTGCCGGCATCGGCGTGGGCACCCGGCGGTGGAAGCGCGAGTTTGCCGAGTATCGACCGTGGAAGTCGCTGGAGCAGTTCGATCGGGAAATCGGCAAATACGTGCGGGGCAATCCCAAGGAGGTGCAACGGCTCAAGCGGTATGTGAATATCGCGCCGTGATCACCCCGTGATACGCCGTACCGCTCGCCTCACTCTGAGCAGCAACGGTCCCGAGGCGCGAACGATCCGGTCCAAGAGCGGTTTGACCGGGCGGAGCAACGTCGCCAGGCCCGTGGGGAGCCAGGGGAGAGTCTTGGGGCGCACCATGCCCTCCAGCCCCCGGAGGGCTTCGGCGCTGTAGCTGATCGCGATCGGCTCCTCCGGGCCCCCGGTGTCCAGGGCTTCCAGCGCGGAGTGCAACCGCGAATAGAAGTGATCCATCGCCACGCGGCGCAACGGCGCCAGGGCCTCCGGCAAGTTGGAGACCCGCTCACCAGGAGCAGGACCAATCGTGGGATTCAGGTTGATTTCCCAGATTTCCACCGCGCCATTCAACAGCGCATAGTCGATTCGGCCGTACTCGATTCCCGCCAGCTCGACGATGCTGCGCAGCTCCTGCTCGTGGGGATTGTTCAGGACGTAGGCACGTTCCTCGAGAATCGATGCTTCGGTAAACTCAGATCGGTCGAGCTTCACCATCCATTGGTGAGAGCGGTTCAGGCCTCGGGGGATGATCTCCGATCCCACGACGAATGCTGGGTACCGTCGATAGAACCCGTCCGGGTCCATCGTGTCAGCGTACTCGATGACCAGGAGATCCACCGGATCGAAGCCGCGCACGATCGCGCGGCCCAGCTCCCCAGTGAGCTCTCCGGGAGAATGAATCAGCGGCGAGATCGGGCCGGTATGATGATGCTGCTCCCGGAGAAAGACCGGAAAACGCACGCCCGACAAGTCGCCCAGGGCACGGGCGACCCCGTGCCGGTTGAGGCCGGTTTGATGGAGCGTTTCGAGGAGCGGGAAGCGAAGCAGGGTCTTCGAGGGTGAGTTGATGATCCGAACCCGTGAAGTGGAGCGGCGGAGCTGGTCCTCCAGCTCAAGCACCAGCCGCATCCCGCTGGCACTCAGCTGGTCGAGCGCGGAGAAGATGTAGGTCCCCTCCGGCAGACTCCGTCGGCTTGCCAGATCCTCGTAGTGCCACAGGGACATTCGGCCCGACAGGCCCAGGCCGTCGAGCGCCAGATAGTCCCGCACGCCGAATTCCTGGTGCCGGGGCACAAGGAAGTGGATCACGGGGTGGACCGAACGGCTCGGGACAGCCGCCGAGCCGCGCGCGCCACCAGCGGTGAGAACACCCTGGCCATCCGATCCAACAACGGCACAATCGGACGGAGGACCCTGGCCACCGGCACCAGCCACCCGCTCGGACCGCCGGTCCGAACCATCGGCGCCGCGGCCGCCAGGCATCCTGCGCTGTAGGCGAGAGGCAGCCTGACCGGCGGCCCTCCGGCATCCAGGCCACGAATGGCCGTCTCGAACCGGCCGAGGAAGTGCTGTCTTGCCACGTCCTTGATCCGGTCCAACGCCTCGGGAATGCGCTTGAAGTCGGGGCGCCGTCCTCGCCGGATAGTGGGGTTCAGATTGATCTCCCAGGTTTCCACCCTGCCTTCCCTCATGGCGTAGTCGATCCGGCCATACTCGACCCCGGCGAGGTCGAAGATGGGACGAAGCTCCCGGGCGTGGGGATTTTCCAGGACGTACCTTCGTTCCTCCAGGAGCATCGCCTCGCTGAGCTCGTTCCGCTCGGCCTTGAGCATCCACTCAGGCCCGCGAACCAGGCCGTCGGCGATGATCTCCGAACCGAGCACGAATGCCGCGTACTTGCAGTAACGCCCGTCGGCATTGCCGGTCTCGCAGAACTCGACCACCAGGAGTTCCCTGAGCCGAAAGCCCCGCAGCACCGAACGGCCCAGCTCCCGGTCCAACTCGGCTCGGGTACCGACAAGCGGAGATAGCGCGCCGGTATGCTGGAATTCCTCGCGCAGGAAGACCGGGAACCGCAGGTCGGTGAGATCGTCCGTGGCGCGGACGGCGCGGTGCCGATTGAGTCCCCCGCGATGGAGCGCGTCGAGCAGCTCCAGGCGAAGCAACGTCCGGGCCGGATGGTTGATCACCCGGCTGCCGGCGCCGGGCTGCTCGAGCTGATTCGCAAATTCCCCCGTCAGGCGCCTCCCCCCGGCGCTCAACTGGTCCAAGGCGGAAAAAATGTAGGTACCCGAGGTCGCGCTGGTGCGCCGAGGCAAATCCTCGTAGCACAGCACCTCGAGCCGTGCTGCCAGAGCCGGAGCGTACAGCGTGAGGTAGTCCTGTATCCCGAAGTCCTGGGAGCGCGGCACGAGGAAGTAGATCACGCCGGGGGCCCGGGCGCGGGTCGTCTGAAGAGAATCGTGGCCGCGCTCAGGTCTCCAGTGACGTTGATCAGCGTTTTGAACATGTCCGTGATCGGCTCGATGGCGGCGAGTATCACCACGCCCTCGATCGGCGCGCCCGCCGAAACGTAAAGTGGCAGCGTCCAGAACGGGGTGCTTCCGCCGGGAATCCCCGGCGTAAAGAAGCTCTGCAGAAAGACGGTGCCCATGAACAGGGGGAGCCGGGCCGGATCGAGCGAGACGCCGAAGGCGTGGGTCAGCAGGAGCAGCTGCACCGGGGCCGAGATGGTCCGGTTCAACTTGAAGATCGACACGGCCAGCGGGAGAACAAAGCCGGTCGCCGCGACCGGCAGCCGGAGCGCTTCGCGCCCGCCCTCGACCAGCGCAGGCAGCGAGGCCAGGGAGGATTGACTGCTCACCGCAACCAGCTGCGCCGGCGCCGCCGCGCGGGCAAAGAGCCGAATTGGTGTTTTTCCCAGCCAGACGGTGGCCGGGTAGAGCAGCAGGGTAAAGAGCAACAGGACCCCGCAGACAATGAGCGCGCAGGCCAGCATGAACCCCGCGGCGCCCCCTCCCGCGTTCAGCGCCATACCGAAGCTCAGGGCAAAGACGCCGGCCGGCGTGATCACCAGGATCCAGCGCACGACGAACCGCGTCGCGTCGGCGAGGCGCTGGAACACTCGCTCGACGGCCGCCCGGCGGGATCCGGGGAAGGTTCGTACCAGGAGCGCCAGGATCATCGCGCCGAGCAGCAGCACGAGCACATCGGCACCGCGCAGGGCCGAATCCAGACTCGCGGGGAGATAGCCCCTGAGCCAATCGGTCAGACCGAGTCGCGTGCCGAGTGCCGCCTGCGCCGCATCCGGTACCGCGATGCTGGCCCGGAGCGCGGCGATTGTTCCCGGATCGGGGCGATAGAGCGCGATGATCGGCGGTGCGATGAGCAGTGTCAGCAGCCCCGCTGCGGCCAGCATCGCGCCGAAGGTCGCGAGCGCTTTACCGCCCAGCCTGCCGATGTCGGGCGTCTGCAGTACGGCAACGACGGCCAGGCTGATGATCAGGGGAATGACCACGAGGCTCAGCACCCGCACCCAGATCTGACCGACTGGAGCGAGGACCCCGGCAGCCGATTCGACCCATGCCGCGTCGGATCCGTGCAACCCCATGCCGAGGCCAAGCCCCAGCGCCAACGCGCCCAGGGACCACGCCGTCATGGACGTGCTGCCAGACAGGCGGACAGGTTGTGGAGGCGGTTGCTCGTTCAGGAGCCGGTCCTTGGTGCCGGGTGGCGCTACGCTTCAGTCTGGGCGATAGTGACACGTCGAGGTGCGAGGATCATACCGGAAACCACGACGCCCGGGGGAGGCAGGATGAAGGCGGGCGGAGCCTGAATCGGGTCGCGCCCTCCGCGACCATAGCAGGGGCGGGACTCGAACCCGCGACCCCGGCATTATGAGTGCCGTGCTCTAACCAGCTGAGCTACCCTGCCGGAATCGCGCAAAATAGCGCCCGCGCGCCACAATGTCACCCAGGCCCTACCGGTCTCGGAGTTTCGCGCCTTCACCTTTCTTGTAGTGGATCGTGGCGTCCCGGTTCAGTCCCAGCTCCTGCTGGATCGCCGGCGAGGTTCCCGGGATCGGGTGGCCCAGGACCATGCGGAGGCCGCGCCATTTGGTCTTGAGATCGGCCCAGAAATGCGAAGGGGCCCGGTGACCGTAGGCGCGGTACCGGCCCGGCGTCACCTTGCCCTTCTTCGCGACGTGCTTCGCGAACCCGTCGATCCAGTCGTCGAAATCCTGATGCAGATCGGGCTCGCCCGCCATGTGCTCCGCCTGGTTGTCGCTGTACTTTTTTCCCCGACCGAACTCGGCGAACCGCCAGAGCGGATCCGGTACCTCGATACCACTGTACCGGCATTGCCAGACCAGGGGGGCATACGTGTCCCGCATGTCCTCGAACGGCTCCGCTTCGGTGTCGAAGTACTCGGGATGGCGCAGAATCCTAGGCAGGCCGTCGTCGTCCAGCTCGTCGCCCCCGCCGTCGCCGTAACAGAAGAACGCGGCGGAGCGGCCCTCAAGGTGGTTCCGGCTCAGCTCCTTCCACTCGCGAGAGTGCTCCAGCCGGATGGCGAGCGAGGGGTCCTTGTGCGCGATGAGGTCTTCCCGCGGGTTACCCCCGTTCATGCAGACCAGCCGGTCGAACATCGCCTTGAGGTTGCTGCTCACGCCGTACCAGTTCACCGGCCCGATGATGGCCCAGGCATCGGCAAGATCCAACCGTGAATACAGGTCGAGATTCCACATCAGATCGGGCTGGCCCGGATTGCCTCGTTCGTAGCAGTTGCAGGGCCAGACGCAGAGTGCCATCGAGGTCGAGACGCAGCCGTTGCAGGTGCGGATCTGCTCCCGGTTCCAGACGTTGCCGAGATCCTCGAGGTCGATCTCCCATTCCTTGGGCAGCCGGTCGGCCATGCGGAACATGAGCGTGCGGGCCTTCGAATCGATGCCCGGGCAGTCGTACTGCCGCCGGTTGGAGCCCGCGACGATGAGCACCCGGAAAGGCCTGTCGGCGGGAGAGAGTCTGCCGTTCGCGTCCCGTGGCTTCACCGTCTCACGTGCCTATTTCTCCTCCGGCTGCACCAGAGTAAACTCGATCTCTCCCTGTCGCAGCATCCCGTATTGCTCCCGGGCGATCCGCTCCTGCGTCACCGGATCGGTCTCCACCAGCTTCCGGAACCGCGCCAGGCTATCTACCTCGCGCATCAACGCGGCCACCTCCGCCCCTACTTCCTGCTCGCGGGTCCGCATGCTCAGCCACTGCGGCGTGCTGTACTCCCCGGCTTGCAGCGCGAACACCAGCGCCGCGACCACCAGACCCAGCATCAACCACCGCTTCCGGGTCACAGGTGGTACATGTCCCGGCCCGGGTAGTGGGCCACGGTGTCCAGCTCCTCGGCGATCCGGAGCAGCTGGTTGTACTTCGCGGTGCGGTCACTCCGGGACGCGCTGCCGGTCTTGATCTGACCCGCGTTGGTGGCCACCGCGAGATCGGAGATGAAGGTGTCTTCCGTCTCGCCGGAACGGTGCGAGATCACCACCCCGTACATGCTGCCCTTGGCCAGCTCGATGCATTGCAGCGTCTCGGTGAGCGTGCCGATCTGGTTCACCTTCACCAGCACCGCGTTGCCCACGTTCTGCTCGATACCCCGGGAGAGCCGGTCCACGTTGGTGACGAAGAGATCATCCCCCACCAGCTGCACCCGGTCCTGCAACTTCTCCGTGAGGACCGCCCAGCCGTCCCAGTCGTCTTCCGCGAGGCCGTCCTCGATTGACACGATGGGGTACCGATCGACCCATTCGGCATAGAGCTCTACCATCTGCTCGGCGGTGCGGCTGCTCTTGTCACCCTTCTTGAAGACGTAGTTTCCCTTGCTGTAGAGCTCCGATGCCGCCACGTCGAGCGCGATCGCGATGTCCTGTCCCGGCTGGTAGCCGGCCGCCTCGATGGCCTGCATGATCACGTCGAGCGCGGCCTCGTTGGACGGGAGCATCGGCGCGAACCCGCCTTCGTCGCCCACGGCGGTGGAGAGGCCCGTCTTGGTCAGCACCTTCTTGAGGTGGTGGAACACCTCGACCCCCATCCGGAGCGCGTCGGGGAAGTTGTCGGTGCCGATCGGGACCACCATGAACTCCTGGGCATCCACATTGTTGCTGGCGTGCGCCCCGCCGTTCAGGATGTTCATCATGGGCACGGGCATCACCCGGGCCATCGGACCACCGAGATAGCGGTAGAGCGGGAGACCCACCTCGTCGGCGGCAGCGCGCGCACTGGCCAGCGACACGGCCAGGATTGCATTCGCGCCCAACTTCGCCTTGTTCGGCGTGCCGTCCGCGTCCATCAGCTCCGCGTCGACGCTGATCTGGTCCGCCGCGTCCATGCCTTCCAGCCGGGGACCCAACACCTCGTTGACGTTCCGCACCGCCTCCTGAACTCCCTTGCCCAGGTAGCGCTTCGGATCACCGTCTCGCAGCTCGGCGGCCTCGTGCTCTCCGGTCGATGCGCCGCTGGGTACCGCGGCCCGGCCGCGGGCACCGCTCGCGAGCACCACGTCGGCCTCAACGGTGGGATTGCCGCGGCTGTCGAGAATTTCCCGCGCATGGACTTCGATGATGGTGGACATGGGGGGGAAAGCTACCCCCCCCACTGGGTTTCTGTCACGCTGAGCGAAGCGGAAAGACCCGTCCCTTCGCTTCGCTCAGGGGGACATTCGCGCTACTTCGGCGACCTGGCCTGCTTGAGCACTTCGGCGACGTCGATCAGGTAGATCGAACTCCCCCGCGACACCTGCGAAGGGTAAGCAATGTACCTCCCATCGGGAGACAGCGAATAACCCCACTTGCTGTTGGTGTCCGCCCTGGTGATCAGGATGGGATGCTCCGGATCGGAGAGTTTCACCAGGGCGACGTGGGTCATCGGCATCCCACGCGGCTGAGCAATCATGGTCAAGCCGCTGCCGTCGGGGAGCCAGAAGGTCTCGTACCAGTACTCAAATGGGAGCATGAAGGACTGCGGCGGACCCAGCGATGCGCCTGCGGCATCGAACCGGTAGATGAGCTGGGTCTGCGGGGTGGCCCGCAGATAGACCGCAAGCTGTCGCCCGTCATGCGACCAGACAACTTCTCCGGGGAGAGCGGTTCTCGAAAAGGTGCCCAGAGTCCTGGGCTGGCGACCGGGGCCGGCGGTCAGTTGAAGCCGAGAGGAATCGCCTATCGATTCCATGTGGGCGATGCGATTCTGAAAGACGGCGATGCCTCGACCAACGCTCCCGTCGCCCGAAACCTCACCGATCAACCGGGACTCGCCACGAAGGTTCATCGCCCGTACCTGCCAGCGCCCCGCCTTCACCTGAGTGAAATAGAATTCACCGTTGTACAAGCCGTAGTACATCCCACCCGGGCCGACCAGCCCGCCGCCACGCCGCACACCGGTGGCGAGTTCTCGCCGGCTTCCGTCTTTGAGGCTCTGGCTCATAATCCGCCAGTTATCAGGGTCCCGCGTACTGCCCTCCCGATAAACCATCTCCCCGTCCTGGGTTCCCATGGGAAAGGCGCCGCTACTTCCTCTCTCGAGACCCCGCGCGGTCGCTTTGACCTCGCCGCTCCGAGTGACCTGCATCAGCACTGAATGGCCCTGTACCTCGCTCCACACATGGACGGCTTCCCCATCCGGTGTCCAGCTGTCGGCCCAGTCGTATGCCTCGCCGCTTGTGATCTGGCGGATGGGTCCTCCGTCGACGGGAGCGACCTTGATCGGTGCGACGTCGTTGCTCTTGATGCCGAGAAGGTACTTCCCGCCGACCGCAAATCCGCCTCGCGCCCAGACCCCACCTGGGAGCTCGACATCTCTGAGCCGGCGGCCATCGGCGGTAGAGATGTGAAGAATGCGTGGCTTGTTCCCTGTCGCAGGCTCCACGGTCACCGAGTACAGGTTGTCGGGCGTGAGGAATCCGAGTGGCTCCTGCGAACGGAAGACGACGGTTGGTGGGCCACCGTCCCGGGCGACGCGCTTCCGCAGGAATTCCCGCCCTTCCCGGGTCTGATACAGAATTGACCGTCCGTCCGGAGTCCAGGTCGGCCAGGTTAACCCGGGGCCAGGCTCCACCAGGGTGCGCGCGTTCCCCCCCTCGATCGGTACGACCTTGAGGGCCCGGGACGGCCATTCCATGTAAGCGACCCACCGGCCGTCCGGGGAAATGGCGGGAACGTGCGTCTGCCCGGGCTCGATCCCGTCGAGCGACACTTGTCTCATGGGAGCAGTGAATGTGCCGGTCCTGGTATCGAATGGGGCGCTCACGATGTAGTACCGGTCGTCTCCAGCACCGCGTCGCGGGAAGGTCGAGGAGAACAGGAGCCGGTCCCCCTGAGGGGTGAACCGGGGATCGGAGTAGTACCCCTTCTCGGTGGTCAGCTCTCGCATCTCACCACCAGCCACCGGCCGGATCATCACCCGAGATTCCTGGTTGGAAATGTTTCGCACGAAGACCAGCCACCGCTCGTCAGGCGAAATCGTCGGTGATACGGAGCTGACGGAGTCGGAAGTGAAGATTTGCCGGGCCACCGGGGGACTCTGGGCCGCTCCGGCCGAAGCGGGGGACATCAATGCGGTAGCAACGATCGCGAGCGTTCGGATCATGTGAGTGCTCCGGGAGATGAGAGTCACTACCCCGCAAGCACAAGTGGCGTGCCGCATCTGTTGGTTGGGCTAAGTGGCTCAGGCCGAGCGGGTTCGACAGGTGCGGTGCGCTCCACCGGGCCCCCGAGGGTCAACTTTCGTGATCCCCCTGGTCAAGATCCTTTACTACGCTCGCGGACAAACCGTACTTCTCGATCAGCCGGTCGAGGGTCGGCCGGGAGATGCCGAGCAGCTGGCAGGCCTGGCGTTTGTGACCGTGCACCTTGGCCAGAACCCTTCTGACTTGCGCGCGTTCCGCGGCCTCCAGCGAGTCTCCCTCGATCCCGCCCGGGTCGGAGGCGCCGGTGCCTGCGCCCAGCGCCAGATGCTCCCGCCCAATGACGCCGCCCCGCACCAGGACCATCGCCCGGTTGAGCGTATTCTCCAGCTCCCGTACGTTGCCCGGCCAGTCATAGCCAGTCAGAGCGGTGAGCGCTCTATCCGAAATCGCCACGTTGCCGAGGTGCATCTCGGCAGCAATCCGCTCGACGAAGTGCTGAACCAGGAGGGGAACGTCTTCGGGCCGCTCCCGGAGCGGCGGCACCCGAATCTCCACCACCCGCAGCCGATAGTACAGGTCCTCTCGGAACCGTCCCTCCTTCACCAGCCTCTCGATGTCGCGATTGGTGGCCGTGAGCACCCTGGCCTCCGTTCGCCGGGGACGCTCGCTGCCGACCGGGTAGAACTCGTGCTCCTGGAGCACCCGGAGCAGCTTGGCCTGGAACGCCGGCGAGGTATCCCCGATCTCGTCGAGGAAGAGGGTCCCCCGCCCCGCCAGCTCGAAGCGGCCCCGCCGCTCCGCCACCGCGCCGGTGAAGGCGCCCCGAACGTGGCCGAAGAGCTCTGATTCCAGCAACGTCTCCGCCACCGCCGTGCAGTTGAGCGCCACGAAGGGCTCGCCCGCCGATTTCGAATTGAAGTGGATCGCCCGCGCGATCAGCTCCTTGCCGGTCCCGGTCTCGCCCCGGATCAGCACCGGGGTCCGGCTGTCGGCAACCTGGCCGATGAGTTTGTAGGTGGCGATCATCGCCACGTGTCGTCCCACCAGACGCTTCAGCTCGAAGGGCTCGGCCGCCTCCGCAACCAGCCGCCGCGCCTGCGCCCTGAGGGTCCGGTCCCGCAGGCACCGCCCTACGACGAGGTCGATCTGGTCGAGATCCAGTGGCTTGACCAGATAATCGTACGCCCCCGACTTCATCGCGGCGATTGCGGTACTCATGTCTTCATGGGCGGTGATTACGATCACGTCGAGATCGGGGTGCGCGGCCCTCAGCCGTTCGAGCAGCTCGAGGCCCGACAGACCGGGCATCCGCACGTCCGTTATCACCAGGCCCGGCTCGAATCCCGGGAGAGCCGCCACCGCCTCGGTGGCGTTGGAGACCGCCGTCACCTGATGGCCCGCTCCCGAGAGGTGGTCGCCGACGGTTTCTCGGATCGACGCGTCGTCGTCGACGACCATGATGCGCGCGCTCATGCCGCTCCGATCAGAGGCAGCTCGATTAGGAACTCCGCCCCGCCATCGTTCCCGCCGGGCGCGAGGGCGAGGCTCCCACCATTGTCTTCGATGGCTCGCTTTGCAAGCGACAGGCCAAGTCCGGTTCCGCTTGGCTTGGTGGTGAAGAAGGGACGGAAGATCTCCGTCTTTGCCTCGTCCAAGATGCCCCGTCCCGTATCGGCGATGCTGAGCCGGATCCGGTCATCCTGTCGGGCGGTCCTTACCCGGAGGATCCCTCCTTCGGGCATGGCGTCCAGAGCGTTCAAGGCCAGGTTGAGGAGAGCGCCCTTCACCTGCGATGGATCGACCTCCACGGTATCCGGGCCGACCACGAAGGTCCGCTCCATCTGCACTCCCCGGCTCTCCGCCTGGCCGGCGAGAATCTCGAGGGTTTCATCGACCAGCAGATGCAGAGAACAGGAACACACTTCTCTGGGCCGTGTCCGAGTCAGATCGAGCACTCCCCGGACCACGCCATCCAGTCGCCCGACTTCCCCCAGGGCGATTTCCAGCGGCCTGCTGGTGGTCTCCGGCAATCTGCCGTCTCGCGCCTCCCGCTCGATCTTCTGGAGATTCAGTTTGATGGAGGTTAGGGGATTGCGGATTTCGTGGGACAGATGCGCTGCGAACTGGCCCAGCACCGCCATTTGCCGGCTCGATTCAACCTGGGCCAGCATCTCCCGGATTTTGGTCACCATCGTCTGGAACGAGGCGGTGAGGCGCCCGACTTCGTCGCGCCCCGAGGGGGGCAGCGCGGGCGCAAAGTCTCCCTGCCCGACCACGGCCGTCGCCGAGGTCAGCTCCTCGAGCGAACGCGTGGTGCGTCGGAGGAGCTGGCTGAAGACCAGCGTCGCCATGAGTCCCACACCGGCAAAGAGCAGCAGCGTCCACCGCCGCACCGCTGTGAACGGACCGGCGAATTCATCTAATGCCCCCGATACAACGACGGTCCATTTCGGCGAAGTAAGACTGACGAAGGAGGCCACCCGAAGCGAATCCCCGGATCGATACCGGAAGGTCCCGGCCGACCGATCGAGCGTGGCGGGTCCAAGCTCCCAGGCGCCCGTCGCGATCAGGGAATCATACCTGGCACCATTCATCATCCGGTCGGGGTGGTAAAGCACCCTGCCCCGCTCGCGGTCCAGCACCATGCCGCGGCCGGTTTCGCCGAAGCCGGACGCGAGAAGATCGAGAGGAATAATCGCCGCGAGCACCGGTTGCAAAGAAACGCTCCCGAACGGCTTGGCCGACCCGGCGTCGCCAACCGGCTCAGCAATCGGATCGAGCCCACCAGGCAACGGCATCCCCGCGGACTCGCCGAGCTGATAGATCACCTTGCCATCGTGATCCCGGTAAGTGAGCAAAGCGTAGCTGGCGCCCATCCGTGCCCAGGCGTCCTGGACGAATCGCGCGGCCTCCCGCTGGGCTCCGGGATCACTCTCGCCCCTGGCCCTGCCCGAGAGCCAGTGCCTCGTGTCCGCGTTCTCCGCGAGCAACAACAGGTCGGAGCGCAGCAGATTTGTGCGGCTCTGGATGGTTTCGGCCGCGCGCTGGGCGACGCGGGCGTTTTGCGCGGCGATCAGCGCCTCGAGCGCGCGAAGCGAACGGGCATACTCGATCCCGCCCAGGGCGAGCAGCGGGACAATGGCCAGAAGAAGGAAGAGCGCCAGGAGCTTGGCGCGGAGCGGCATCCCGTAGCTTACTATTCCCGTGCCCCCATCGCGAGGATCGCCTCCCGCGCCTGCCTGGCCAGCGCATCCCGCGCCTCGAAGTCCAGCCCGGCAGTGGGAATCGGCTCCCCGATCTTGAGGGTGACCGTACCGGGCTTGGGACTCCAGCTCCCCCGCGGCATCAGCTCGAAGGCGTCCTCGCAGAAGACCGGCACCACCGGCGCCCGGGCCGCGATCGCCAGCACGAACGGCCCCTTCTTGAACGGCTTGAGCCGGCCATCGCGAGACCGCGTCCCTTCGGCAAACACGATCGCCGAGGTGCCTTCGTCACGGATGAACTTGGCTGCCTCGGCGTACGCCGCAAAAGAGGCGGAACGGTTGCGTCGATCAATGGGGATGTGCCGAGCGGCGCGCATCGCCTGGCCCATCAGCGGGATCCAGTCCATCCCTTTCTTGTAGACGAATCGAATGGTGCCGGGGAATTCCGCCAGGATGGCCCAGATATCCACGAACGAGGCATGGTTGGAGATGAAGACTTTGGGCTCCGGCGTGTTCAGCCGCTCGCGGCCTTCCACCCGCACCGTGATGCCGGTCCCGCGCAGCATGCCCTGCGCCCAGTGCCGCGCTCCCCAGTCATACACCCCGCCGGGCCGCTGCTTTACGCCGATCAGGGCGGCGAGCAGGACCTTACCCGCCGACCACGACATGTAGAAGATGAACGACGAGACATACCGCAGGAAGCCGATCATGCGAAATGATCGTATCCGCCGGGAGCCACCGGCCGGCCGTCGAGCGCGAAGGTGACGCCGGCACCGGGACCGAACTCGCCGATCCGGGTGAGCGACAACTCGGCCGTTCCGGCGAACTCCGCCGGCATCGCCGCCAGCAGCTCGTAGTCTTCACCGCCCCATGCCGCGAACAGCGCGGGACGCTGTCCCGTGAGCGCGGCCTCGGCGCGGGCGGCTTGGTGCAGCGGCAGCTGGGCGAGCTCGATCCGAAGCGCCAGACTCGACGCGGCGGCGAGGTGACCCGCATCCGCGCCCAAACCGTCGCTCAGGTCCATCAGGGCGGTGGCGCCGTGATTCGCCAGCCAGCGGCCAGCGGGCAACCGGGGCACCGGGCGGGCGAAGCGCTCCCGCGCGGCGGAACCCGGCGCGCGACCAGCGCTCCAGGCGGCGAGCGCCGCACGCGCACCGCCCAGCTCGCCGGTGACCCAGAGCCCGTCACCTGCTCGGGCACCGCGCCGCGAAATCCCCGGCGCGGAGCGTCCCACCACGGTCACCGCGAGCGACATCGCCTCTCCTCGGGACAGATCCCCGCCGAGCACGAGACCGCCCACCGACTCGACCGCGGCGTCGACGCCCCGCATCACCGAGGCGAACGTCTCCTCCGGTTCCCTGGCGTTGGCCGTGAACGCCACCAGGACGCCGACACAATCGGCGGCCGCCGCGGCCAGATCGGAAAGGGCGCTCGCGGTGGAGCGCCAGCCGATTTCCTCGAGGGATAGCCAGTCCCGCCGGAAGTGAACGCCTTCGACGCTGACATCGGTGCTGAGGGCCAAGAGCTCACCGCCGACCGGCACCAGCGCCACGTCGCCGCCCAGCGCGCTCGCCCGCGGCCCCAGCACGTTTACAATGGCCCGGATGCGGTCGAACTCGGGGCCGCCGGCCAGCGGGAGCGGCGTCACCGACGGCTACACCCGGGCCGGTGCCGGCAGCTCGTGGAGGATCGGCGGGCGGGCCGGGGCCGGCATCCGCCGCACCAGGTCCCAGTGACGCCAGATGTCGGGCAGCGCCGCCAGCAGGTCCATCGGCCGCATCGAACGGGCGCTGGTACGCCGGGCGGCCAGGTCCGCGCCCTCGCCCAGCGCCACCGCGGCGGTTGCCGCGGCAAGCACGTGGTCTTCGCCTTGTGCCGCCATCGCGGCGATAAGGCCGGAGAGGGTATCGCCGCTGCCGCCGGTGGCCAGGCCAGGGTTTCCCGCGGCCACGGTCAGCGCGCACCGGCCCGGCGTGGCAATGACCGTCGGCACGCCCTTGAGGAGGACCGTGGCACCGGCTCGCGCGGCGGCCGCTTCCGCCGCGCCCCAGGGATCCACGTCCACCAGCGACGCCTCCTCGGGGAAGAGCCCGCGAAACTCGCCGGCATGCGGTGTCAGGATGGCGTGCCGCCCGGCGAGCGCAGCCCGGAGCCGTTCTACCTGTCCTGCGAACGCGACCAGGGCATCGGCATCCAGGATCAGAGCGGCGCTCGCGGAAACCGCCGCGATGGCGGCGATGATGAAGTCGGGACGCGAGGCCTTGCGTCCGAGTCCGGGCCCGATCACCACCGCGTCCCCCCGGGTGAGGAGGGAGACGGTCCGTCCGGAGGGCATCGCTTCGAAAGGCTGGGCGCAGGTTTGCAGGTCGGGCTCGGCGGACGCCGCGACGGTGACCGACCCCGCCGGCGCCACCAGGTGCACGAGCCCCGCTCCGGCCGCAAACGCGGCGCGAGCCGAGAGCCGGGCTGCGCCGAGCATCCCGTCGTCGCCCCCGACCACGATCACGCGTCCGCGGGTGCCCTTCTGCGAGTCGGCGGGGAACGGCGCCAGGTGTGCCGCGGCGGCCGACTCGGTGAACAGCGCCGGCCACGCCGACTCCGGCGACGGCAACCCGATATCCACCACCACGAGATCGCCCACCTCGTCGCGCGCCAGAAGGTGGCCGCGCCGATACCCTCCGAAGGTGATGCTGAGCGCGGCGCGAAGCGGGCCCCGCTGGACCCCGTCGTCGAGCCCGAGTCCGCTCGGCCCGTCAATTCCGACGATCGGCGCCTCGAGGTCAGCCAGGCGCGGCAGGAGCACCGCCACCGCTCCTCGTGGCGCGCCCACGGCCCCGGTGCCCAGGAGCGAATCCACCACCAGTCCGGTGTTGGGCCAGGGACCGTCGGGAGCCACGTCCCGAACCCCGGCCTCATGGGCAAGGAGGGCCTGGGCTCGGGACAGCTCACCGGACGGCCGCGCCGGTGCCGTGACCCACACCGGCACGCCGGCCGCGTGGAGCGCGCGCGCGATGACCCAGCCGTCACCACCATTGTTGCCCGGCCCCGCCGCCACCAATACGCCCTGCCGGAGCCGGTCGGAGAAGCGCGCCGCGAGCACCGCCGCGGCGGCGCGTCCAGCGCATTCCATGAGGGCGGCAAGGGAGATGCCCTGAGATTCGGCGCGGCGGTCCCACGCGGCGGCCTGGCTGGAGGTAAGGACGGGGATGGTTGTCATCGAAGAAGTGACCTGTGACCTGTGACCTGTGAGCTGTTCTTCCGCCACAAGTCACTGGTCACTGGTTACGGGTCACTGGTTACTGCCTCCAGGAACGCCCTGCCACTCATAGCCCTCATCAAACGCCTGCTCAAACCGGTAGACGCCGTGAAAATCCTCTACCCGGTCGCCCGGCTGAGTGACCAGCAGCCCGACCTCCACCAGCGCGTACACGATGCAGCCGAAATCGGCGGTGCCGCGAACGCCCCAGTGCTCCAGGACGGTGCGGGCGAGCAAACCGTATTGCTCCAGCGCGAAATCCCGGCAGGCGAGGGTGAGCTCGGGGCCGGTCACGTGGCGCCGCTCCGGCAGCTTGCTCTGGAGGTACTCGATGCTGGCCAGCATAAACAGGAAGGCGCGCTCGTCGTAGCGGCCGCCGTGCTGCCGAATCCGCTCGAGGATCTCACCCGCAAAGCGCAGCTCGTTCATCCGGCGGCCGCCATGGCGCGCAGCGGGGCGCGCTCATACAGGGGGAATCCGCCGGCCAGCTCCTCCACCTCGCCCCGGACCCGATGGACGGTGGCATCGTCCCGGTGGGTGAGCACCTCGTCGATCAGCTCCGCGATGCGCTCCATCTCCGGCTCGCCCATGCCCCGGGTGGTGAGCGCCGGCGTGCCGAGCCGGATGCCGCTGGTCACGAAGGGCGACTGGGGGTCGTCGGGAATCGTGTTCTTGTTGACGGTGAGCCCGGAGCGCACCAGCAGCTCCTCGCCCGCTTTGCCGGTGAGGCCCTTGGGGCGCAGGTCCACCAGCATGACGTGGGTGTCGGTGCCCCCCGAGACGATGGCAAAGCCGCGGTCCGCGAGCGACTGCGCCAGTCGCTGGGCATTGGCCACCACCTTGCGCGAGTAAGTCTTGAACGAGGGCTCCAGTGCCTCCGCGAACGCCACCGCTTTGGCGGCGATGATGTGCATCAGGGGGCCGCCTTGGGTTCCCGGGAAGACCGACTTGTCCACCACCTTGGCCAGGCCGGCGCCACAGAGGATCAAGCCGCCCCGGGGACCCCGCAACGTCTTGTGGGTGGTGGTCGTGACGATGTGCGCGTGCGGGACCGGCGAGGGGTAGACCCCGCCCGCCACCAACCCTGCGAAATGCGCCATGTCCACCAGGAACGATGCACCGACCTCGTCCGCGATGCTTCGGAACGCCGCGAAGTCGATGATTCTCGAATAGGCGCTGCCCCCCGCGATGATCAGCCTGGGCCGCTGCTCCCGGGCCAGTGCCCGGACCTGCTCGTACTCGATGAGGCCGGTGCCGGGATTCACGCCGTAGTGGCTGGCGCGCCAGATCACTCCGCTGTGGTTGACCGAGTGACCGTGTGACAGGTGCCCTCCATGGGGCAGCGACATGGCGAGCAGCAGCTCGCCCGGCTTGGCCAGCGCCATGAAGGCCGCGAAGTTGGCTTGCGCCCCCGCGTGGGCCTGCACATTCGCGTGCTCGGCGTCGAAGAGCTTTCGGGCCCGGTCGATCGCGATCCGCTCGACTTCGTCCACCACCTCGCAGCCGCCGTAGTAGCGCTTGCCCGGGTACCCCTCCGCGTACTTGTTGGTGAGCGGCGTGCCCATCGCATCGATCACCGCGCGGGAGGCGAAGTTCTCGCTGGCGATCAGCTCCAGCCCGTCACGCTGACGCTCCAGCTCCCGGTCTACCAGACGGGCGATCGCCGGGTCGGCGTCACGCAGCGGGGCGTTGTGATCAGGCATCCGGTCGAGCCTCCTCGATCTTTGCCACCCGGCGCGCGTGCCGCCCGCCGGCAAAGGGCGTGCTGAGCCATTCCCTGAGAATCGTCACGCCTTGCTCCTCGTCCAGAAAGCGGGCGGGCAGCACCAGGACGTTGGCGTCGTTGTGCTCCCGCGCCAGATGCGCGATCTCCGGCGTCCACGCGACGGCCGCACGCACCCCGGGGTGGCGGTTGGCCGCGTAGCTCATGCCGAGTCCGGTGCCGCAGAGCAGCACGCCGCGGGTGTTCTCGCCGGTTTCGACGCGCTCCGCCACCCGATGGGCAAAGTCGGGGTAGTCCACCGACTCATCGCTGTAGGTCCCTACATCGATGGGCCGATACCCGAGCGATGCCAGCTCCTTCACCAGCCGTTCCTTGAGCTGGAATCCCGCGTGATCGGCGCCGATGGGGATGGCCTCTGCCATACGTCTCCAATCTAAGGCGAGATAGCTCCGCGGCTAGGCGACAGACGGCTGAAAGCGCGAACGGTCGGGAATCCGGTTCTAGCCCCGGCCGTCAACCCACATCCGGCGCAACCCGCGCACCGAAGCGAGCCGCTCCTCCGCCAGGCGATCGGCCGCCTCGAACGATGGGATCCCGTCCCGCCGGGCGATCGCGAACACCTTGAGAATGGCGTCGTAGATTTCCCCCGCCTTCCGCTTGGCCCGCTCTATCGGCCAGCTCTCCAGCTCGCCGTAGACATTGATCAGGCCGCCGGCGTTGATCACGAAGTCGGGAGCGTACAGCATTCCTTTTTTCTCGAGCTCGACGCCGTGCCGGTCCTCGGCCAGCTGGTTGTTGGCGCCGCCGGCGACAATGGCCACCTTGAGCCGCTTGAGGGTATCGTCGTTGATGGTGGCGCCGAGCGCGCAGGGCGCGTAGATGTCACCGGGCTGATCGTAAATCGCGTCAGGGGCCACGGCGCGGGCGCCGAACTCGTCCACTGCCCGCTTGACCTTGGCGGCGTCGATGTCGGTCACCACGATGGCGGCGCCGTCCTGGTGCAGGTGCGAACAGAGATGGTAGGCCACTTTGCCGGCACCCTGCACCAGCACCGTCTTCCCGGCCAGGTTGTCCTTGCCCCAGCGCTGCATGGCGGCGGCCTTCATGCCCATGTAGACACCGTAGCTGGTGACCGGCGAGGGATCGCCCGAGAGATTCTGCAGGCCGGCCACATGCGCGGTTTCACTCCGCACGTACTCCATGTCGGCGGGCGAAGTGCCGATGTCCTCGGCCGTGATGTAGCGACCACCGAGCGATTCGACGAAACGGCCGTGTGCGCGGAACAGCGGCTCGCGGTCGCTTCGCTTGTTGTCCCCGATGATCACCGACTTGCCGCCACCCAGGTCCAGCCCCGCCACCGCAGCCTTGTAGGTCATGCCCCGCGCCAGCCGGAGCACATCGGTCAGCGCTTCGTCGGCCGAGGCATAGTGCCAGAAGCGGGTGCCGCCCAGCGCCGGCCCCAGGGTGGTGTCGTGAATGGCGATGATACCGAGATATCCGCACGACGGCTCATGGCAGAAGACGACCTGCTCGTGGCCCCAGCCTTTCATCTCTCCGAGAACGTCCATGGTCCCTCTCAGGGATCAGGAATCAGGAGTCAGGTGTCAGAGTACTACCTGACCCCTGACCCCTGAATCCTGACCCCTAGTAGGTGTAGAATCCCCGCCCGCTCTTCCGTCCCAGGTGTCCTGCCGCCACCATCTTCCGGAGCAGCGGGCAGGGCCGGTACTTCGGATCACCCAGTCCCCGGTGCATCACCTCGAGAATCGCAAGGCACACGTCGAGTCCGATGAAGTCGGCCAGGGCCAGCGGCCCCATCGGGTGTGCCATTCCGAGCTTCATCACGGTGTCGACCGCCTCGGGCGTGGCGACGCCTTCCATGACGGCGAACATCGCTTCGTTCAGCATGGGCATCAGAATCCGGTTGGCCACGAATCCGGGGTAGTCGTTCACCTCGACCGGCGTCTTGCCCAGCGCCTTGGCCACCTCAAGCGTGCGGTGCGTCGTGGCGTCCGACGTCGCGTGGCCGCGGATCACCTCGACCAGCTGCATCACCGGCACCGGATTCATGAAGTGCATGCCGATCACCTGCGCAGGCCGGTTGGTCCGGGCGGCGATTTCCGTGATGGAGATCGAGCTGGTATTGCTCGCCAGGATGGCTTCGGGCCGCGTCACCCGGTCCAGGGTGCGGAAGATCTCGAACTTGAGCTCGGGCCGCTCGGTGGCGGCCTCCACCACGAGCTCGGCGCCCGATGCCGCCTCGAGCGCGGTCGAGCTCGCGATACGGCCCAGGATGGCTCCCGGCGCGTCCGCGGCAATGGTGCCCTTCTTCACCTGGCGCTCGAGATTGGCCGTGATGGCGGCGACGCCGTGCCGTAGCGCCTCCTCCGACACGTCGACCAGCGTCACGCTCCAGCCGTGCTGAGCGAACACGTGGGCGATTCCGTTGCCCATCGTGCCCGCGCCCACTACGCCCACCTGGCTCACGTGGTGCTCCCCCGAATCGTTCGACGCCCCACCACAATCGCCCCGGCGGCCAGGCACAGCGAAGCGAACAGGCCGCCTTCGGGACCGAAACCACCGCCGGTGAGCCACGCCGGGCCGCGCATGATGTAATCGAGCCATGGGATCGGCAGCAGCAGCCCGCTCACCGGCGCCGCCAGACCCGCCAAGGCCAGGTTCCACCCGAAGTGGGCGCCCGTGGCGGTCCAGAGCCCTCCAGGCGTGAAGAACGCCAGGCCGAGGAACACGCCGGCCAGGGCGATGTTGGCCACCGCGAGCAGCGAGACGCCCTCGTTCAGCAGGTGCGCACCGGCGAAGAGGACGGCGAGCCCCAGGAGCGCGAGCCCGCGCCCGAAGGCCCTGGAGAGCGCCACCAGCGGCACACCGCGAAAGATCAGCTCCTCAACGAACGCCGCGGGCAGGAGGAGGACACCGGTCACGCCGATCGCGCCGAACCAGCCCATCACGGTCCCCCCATCTTCCTGCCATTCGGCCTTGCCGAGCGCCACCGCCGCCGCCATTGCCGACGCGGCCAGCACCGTGCCAAGCAGAAACCCGCGCCCGAATCCCCGGATCCCCTGCCGCACCGGCACCAGCCCGAAATCCGCCGCGGAGAGCTTGAGCGCGCGCCGTCCCACCAGCCAGGTCAAGGCAACGAAGACCGCGAGCAACACGAGGGTCTGCATCGCTACGAGCGAAAGCGCCCCACCGGTCAGAGCGGGGCGCGTGAGGGACGCGATCAACAGGATCAGCGACAGCGAAAGGGCGTACCCCCCACCAAGGAATACCAGAGACCAAACGACCGCCTTGAGGCGGACGGTCAAAGCGCCTCGACCGCCAGTGCCACGGCATTGCCGCCGCCCAGGCAGAGCGTCGCAAGGCCGGTCGAGACCTTTCGGTCCCGCATCGCGTACAGCAGCGTGGTGAGCACCCGTGCCCCGCTTGCCCCGATCGGATGTCCCAGCGCGATCGCGCCGCCATGCACGTTCACCCGGTCCCAGTCCCAGCCGATGGCACGGCCGTCGGCAAGCGCCTGCACCGCGAATGCTTCGTTGGCCTCGATCAGCCCGTAGTCGGCAATGGTGCCGCCGGTTTTCTTGAGGAGGTTCTTCACCGCTTCGATCGGGGCGAAGAACAGATCCTTGGGGTCGCCCCCACCGGTCGCGTAGGCGATGATCCTCGCCATGGGGGCGAGTCCATTGGCCTTTGCGAACGCCAGCGACGCGACCACCAGCGCGCTGGCGCCGTCGTTGAGCCCCGGCGCATTGCCCGCCGTGACCGTGCCGTCCTTCTGGAACACCGGCTTGAGCTTGGCCAGCGTGGCGACGGTGGTGTCCTTTCGCGGGCCTTCGTCCTGCGAAATGGTCGCCGGGCCTCCCTTGCCGGGAACCTCGACCGGCACGATCTCCGCGGCAAACCTGCAGGCCTCCATCGCCGCCACCGCCTTGCGGTGGCTGTGGAACGCGAATTCGTCCTGCTCAGCGCGAGTGATGCCGGCCTTCTCGGCGGTGTATTCCGCGTAGGAGCCCATGTGCACGCTGCCGAAGGAATCCCACAATCCGTCATGGATCATTCCGTCCAGCACCGTCTGGTTGCCGGCCTTGATGCCGCCGCGGAGCCCGAAGAGATAATGGGGTGAGGCGCTCATCGCCTCCATTCCACCCGCCACCACGCACTGCGCGTCACCCGCCTTGACGGACTGTGCCGCGAGCATCACGGCCTTGAGGCCGGAGCCGCAGACCTTGTTGATGGTGACCGCGGGAATGGTGCCGGACAGCCCAGCGTGGATCATGGCCTGGCGCCCCGATGCCTGACCGGCTCCGCCCTGCAGCACGTGCCCCAAGATCACGTCGTCGACGGCGCCGGGTGCGGCACCCGAGCGCCGCAGCGCCTCCCGCACGACGATCGCGCCGAGTTGTGGGGCGGTGAGCGAGGACAGACCGCCCAGGTACTTGCCGATGGGAGTCCGGCAGGCGGAGAGGATGACTGGAGTTGTTGCGTCGGACACGGGGTGCTCGGTTGAGGTTGTAGAAGGAAACCTAGACGGGAGGACTGGAAGACGGGAGGACGGGAGGACGGGAAGATCATCCCGTCTTCCCGTCGTCCCGCCTTCCCGCCCTACGGCACCAGCGCCCGCGTCGCAATCTCCCGGGTCACCCGTTCCACGAACCCCCCTACCGGCATCACCTCCTGCTTGTTCCCCGCCCCGCGCACCCGCACGGCCACCGCGTCGTTGTCGACCTCGCGCTGGCCCACGATTCCCATATAGGGCACCTTCTGCACCTCGCCCTCGCGAATCCGGTAGTTGAGGGTCTCGTGGCCGGCGCCGAGCTGGGCGCGGATCCCCGCGCCGCGGAGCCGCCGCGTCACCCGCTCCGCGCCCTCCCGCTGCTCCTCGCTGATCGGAATGATCCGCACCTGCTCCGGCGCCAGCCACACCGGGAAGGCGCCGGCGAAGTGCTCGATCAGAATCGCCATGAATCGCTCGAACGAGCCGCTCACCGCGCGGTGGATCACCACCGGCCGGTGATCGGTGTTGTCCTCGCCGACGTATTTGAGGTCGAACCGCTCCGGGGCGGCATAGTCCAGCTGGATGGTGCCGAGCTGCCACTTCCGCCCGATCGAATCGGCGACGTCGAAGTCGATCTTCGGCCCGTAGAACGCGCCGTCGCCCGGCTTCAACTCATAGGGGAGCCCCGTGGCGTCGAGCGCGGCCTGGAGCCCTGACTCCGCGCGATCCCAGAGGGAGTCGTCGCCCACCCGCACCTCCGGCCGGGTGGCAAACTTGAGCGTCGCGCTCAGCCCGAACGTCTTGTAGTAGGCCAGAATGAACTCGACCAGGCGCCGCACTTCCTCCGCGATCTGCCGCTCCATCAGGAAGACGTGACAGTCGTCCTGCTGAAATTGCCGCACCCGGGTGAGTCCGGAGAGCGCGCCCGACACCTCGTTCCGGTGCAGTACGTCGTAGGTGATAATCCGGAGCGGCAGCTCGCGGTACGAGTGCTTCTTGGCCAGGTACATCAGGTAGTGCGACGGACAATTCATCGGCTTCAGCGAGAAGTCGTGCTCCCCGGTTTCCGCGTCGAGCACCAGGAACATGTGCTCCCGGTACTTGCCCCAGTGGCCCGACTGCTCCCACAGCCCCTTGTTATAGAGGAGCGGAGTGCGCACTTCCTTGTAGTCGTCCCGCTGCAGCTCCCGGAGGTACTCGTTCAGGGCGTTCACCATCGTGGTGCCGCGATCGGTCCAGAACACGGCCCCGGGCGCGAAGGGGTGAAACATGAAGAGGTCCAGCTCCTTGCCCACGCGGCGATGATCCCGCTTGCGCGATTCCTCGAGCCGGTGCAGGTAGGCGTCAAGGTCTTCCTTCTTGAACCAGGCGGTGCCGTAGATTCGCTGCAGCATCTGCCGCTTCTCGTCGCCCCGCCAGTACGCCCCGGCGCCGTGCAACAGCTTGAAATGCTTGAGCCGGCCGGTACCCGGGAGGTGGGGGCCCCGGCACAGATCCACGAACGGCCCGTCGGTGTAGACGCTGATGGTTTCGTCGGAACCTAGCTCGGCGATGCGCTCCAGTTTGAGCTTGTCGTCGGCAAATCGGCGGTTGGCCTCGTGCCGGTCCACCACCTCGCGAACGAACGGATAGTCCTTGGCCGCAACGTCGCGCATCACCCCCTCGATCTGCTCCAGATCCTCGGGAGTGAACGGACGGGCCACGTCGAAATCGTAGTAGAACCCGTCTTCGATCGACGGGCCGAAGCCGATACCGGCCTCGGGAAAGATCTGCCGGACCGCGGTGGCCATCACGTGGGCCGCGGAGTGCCGGAGCAGGTCGAGCGCGGCGGGATCGCGATCGGTCAGGATCGCAACGGTGGCGTCTTCCTCGATCGGCCGAGCCAGGTCGCGGATCTGATCGTTGACTCGAATCGCCAGCGCGGCGCGCGCCAATCCCGGCCCGATCTGCGCCGCGAGCTCCCGCCCCGTCGTGCCCGAGGGCACTTCGCGCACACTCCCGTCCGGCAGGGTGAGGCGGATGGTGCTCACCGGCTGTCCTCGGTGGCGGGAGCGACGACCGTCGGGGTGGTGCGCTCCATCGCAAAAAAGAGCACCAGGCCCGTCACCACGATCAGCGCCAGCAACAAGAGCCGGCCGATCGGTGGTCGGCCGGGTCGTCGGGGGGCTTCGGGCATCGTCCGGTCTCGATTCTCGGGGCGAAGTCGGGGTATTAAGTTAACCGCATGCAACCGCGTGTCACACGCCGCTTTCGGCCCGCCAGCCGCACCCCTGTAGGACCGTGGGCGCTGCTCGGTTTTGGAGCCGGCCTCGCCGCCGGTTTTCTCCTCGGTGAGGTGTTCGGCGGCGGCGGAACCGCCCGGGTCGGACGCTTGGTCGGGGGATTGAAACGCCGGCCCCTCGCGGAGCGCCCCGCCGACCGAGCCACCACGATCCTGGCGGTTCTCGAGGCGGAGCCCGAGCTGGCCGGACTGCGATTCTCCCTGGTCCCGGCCATCCGCGGCGGCCTCGAGCTGCGCGGCTGGGTGCCCAGTCGCGCCGCGCGTTCGCGGGCGCTGCGCCTGGCCCATGCGGCTTCCGGCGGCCTGCCGCTGCTCGATCGCCTCCTCGTGCGCGGTGAAGACGACGGGACCGCCAACCTCGTCCTCGACGACGAGTCCCGCTCGGCATGACGGATACGCCGCTCCCGCCACAGTACGATCCGACCGGCCTCGAAAAAGAGCTCTACGGGCAGTGGGAGCGGCGCGGCTTGTTCGAGCCCCGCTCAGACCACACCACCAGCGGGTCCGCCCGTCCGCCCGACCGCCCGTACGTCATCATGATGCCCCCTCCCAACGTCACCGCAACGCTTCACATGGGGCACGGGCTCACTCTGTCCATTCAGGACGTGCTGATCCGCTTCGAGCGCATGCGCGGGCGCGATGCGCTGTGGTTGCCCGGCACGGATCACGCCGGCATTGCCACCCAGAATGCGGTCGAGAAGCTGCTCGCGAAAGAAGGCAAGACCCGGTTCGACATCGGCCGGACGGCGTTCGAGCTGCGAGTACGGCAGCACGTCGAGGAAACCGGCCCCGCGATTCTCAGTCAGGTCCGTGCCCTCGGGGCGAGCTGCGACTGGCACCGGCTCTACTACACGCTGGACGACGGTCTCTCGGGCGCGGTGCGCCGGGTGTTCGTTTCGTACTACGAGCGCGGCTTGATCTATCGCGGCAAGTACATCATCAACTGGTGCCCCCGCTGCCTCACCGCGCTCTCCAACGAGGAGGCGGAGAAGACCGAGACCGACGGGAAGATCTGGCACGTGCGCTACCCGCTGGAAGGCGGCGGGTTCATCACCGTCGCGACCACCCGCCCCGAGACCATCCTCGGCGACACCGGCATTGCGGTGCACCCTGAGGACCCCCGCTACGCCGCGCTCATCGGCCGGAATGCGATCCTGCCGTTGGCGGACCGGCCCATTCCGATCGTGGGTGACGAGGCCGTCGAGCCGGCCTTCGGTTCCGGCGCGGTGAAGGTGACGCCGGCGCACGATCCCACCGACTTCGAGATCGGCAAGCGCCACCAGCTCCCGCCGCTCGACGTGATGACCCCCGATGCGCGGATGAACGATGCGGTGCCGCCGAAATACCGCGGCCTCGATCGCTACGCCGCCCGGAAAGCGGTGGTGTCGGATCTCGAAGCGCTCGGACTGGTCGACAAGGTCGAGGGCCACCGCCACGCGGTGGGCCGCTGTTACCGCTGCGACACGGTAGTGGAGCCCCGGCTTTCGGACCAGTGGTTCGTCAAGATGAAGCCGCTGGCCGAGCCGTCGCTCCGCGCATACCAGGAGGGCAGGCTTCGGTTCATTCCCGAGCACCGG
This sequence comes from Gemmatimonadales bacterium, assembly GCA_045403135.1. Classification (GTDB taxonomy): domain Bacteria; phylum Gemmatimonadota; class Gemmatimonadetes; order Gemmatimonadales; family GWC2-71-9; genus JABFSM01. The sequence continues at coordinate 36,725 of JAXIPC010000009.1, forward strand.
GGTGCCGAGTACGCGCAATGGATGACGAACATCCGCGACTGGTGTATTTCGCGTCAGCTCTGGTGGGGGCACCGCATTCCGGTCTGGTACTGCGAGGCCGAATCCTGCGGCGCCGTGAGCGCGAGCATCACGGCGCTCTCCGCCTGTCCGAAGTGCCGCGGTCCGGTGCGCCAGGACGAGGACGTCCTCGACACCTGGTTCTCTTCGCAGCTGGTCCCCTTCTCCAGTCTCGGATGGCCCCAGCACACGGTCGACCTGGCGCGATTCTACCCCGGAGACACGCTGGTCACCGGCCCGGAGATTCTCTTCTTCTGGGTGGCCCGCATGGTCATGGCGGGGCTGGCATTCCAAAATGAGGTGCCGTTCCGCACTGTGTACCTGCACGGCACCGTGCGCGACACGCAGCACCGCAAGATGTCCAAGTCTTTCGGGAACGGGATCGATCCGCTCGACGTGGTGGCCCGCTATGGCGCCGATGCGCTCCGCTACACCGTGGTGTCGGGTCTCTCGGTCGGGACCGACCTCATTCTCGATCCCAAGGATCTCGACGCCTCCTTCGCGCCGGGGCGAAACTTCGCCAACAAGCTCTGGAACGTCGGCCGGCTGATCCTTTCGCACCTGGACGGCCCGGTGCGGCCGCTTGCAGGCGGGCACGCCGGCGTCATCGAGAAACGCGAGCTCACCCTCGCCGACCGCTGGATCATCGCCCGCTGCGACGAGACGGTGCGCGAGGCGACCGCCGCCTACGAGCGCTTTCGACTGAACGATGCGGCCTTAGCCGTGCACCGATTTCTCTGGAGCGATCTGGCCGACTGGTACCTCGAGGTGATCAAGCCTCGCCTGTACGGTGACCAGTCCGGCGGCGACGTAGCGCGCGCGGTGGTCACCCGGACGTTCGACGTGGCCCTCCGGCTCCTCCACCCGGTCATGCCCTTCATCACCGAGACGCTGTGGCGCCGCCTACCCGGCCACAGCGACGCCGAATCGGTGTCGATCGCCCCGTGGCCGGCGGCCGATCGTCGCGCGGCGGACGGCTCGGCGCTGCGACGGTTTGCGGTTCTTCAGGAGCTGGTCGGCGCGATCCGCTCGATCCGGGCCGAATATGCCGTGCCCCCCGGCCATGCCGTGCGGGCCCGCGTGGCCACCCCGAGCGCGGAGGCTCGGGCGGTGCTCGCCGAGGATGCTGCTACCGTCGCTCGCCTGGCCAAGCTTGCCGCGCTCGACGCAGGCGGGGAAGCCGGAGAGCCGCTGGAGGGCGCCGCCCACGCCATGCTCCCAGACGGCACCGCGGTGAGCGTCCCCCTCGGTGATCTGGTCGATCTTCGGAAGGAATGCGCCCGGATCGGCACCGAGATGGACCGCCTCAACGGCGCGATCCGCGGGCAGGAAACGAAGCTGGGCAACGAACAGTTTACCGGGAAGGCCCCGGCGGCAGTGGTGGAACGGGAGCGGGAGAAGCTCGCGGCGTGGCGCGAGCAAGCCGCTGCCCTCGCCGAGAAGCGTCGCCGGCTCGGCTGCCCGGTGTGAGACGCACCCGTGCGGTCCTGCTGATGGTGGCCGCCGGCTGCGCCCGCATCCTGGCGCCGCCCGGCGGACCGGCGGACCGAGTGCCTCCCGGAATCATCTCCACCCTTCCCGATTCCCTCGCCGTCCTCCCCGCTTTCAAGGATGACGTGGAGTTCCGCTTCGATGAGGTGATCGCGGAAGGAGGCAACCCGAATTTCGGACTCGGCACCGGAGACCTCGAGAGGCTGGTGCTGGTTTCTCCTTCGGCAGGCGTCCCCCAGGTCCATTGGCGGCGGGACCGGATCACCGCACGGCCCCGTGGCGGCTGGCGGCCCAACACCGTCTATCGCGTGGAGCTCCTGCCGGGCCTGTCCGACCTGTCCAACAACCGTCTCGCCCGAGGCAGGGTCGTCACCTTTACCACCGGAGCGCCGCTTCCCACCGCGAGGCTCCGGGGACTCGTGGTGGATTGGAGCACGGTGCGGCCGCTCCGCGGAGGATTGGTCGAGGCGATCCATCTTCCCGACAGCCTCGGTTACCGGACCGTCAGCGATTCCGTGGGGCGCTTCGACATGGGACCGGTGCCTGAAGGGGAGTACCTGGTCTACGCGGTTCAGGATCAGAATACCAACCGGCTTCGGGAGAGCCGCGAGTCGTTCGACTCGGTGCGGGTGGCCGCGGGAGGCTCGGACGTGGGCGAGCTCTGGATCTACCGGCACGATTCGACGATGGTCCGGCTCTCCAGCGCGGTCCTGAACGACTCGCTCTCGCTCCAGCTGTCCTTTTCGCAGCAGCTCAATCCCTATCAGCGCCTCCCGGCGGATTCGGTGCAGGTGCTTCGGCTGCCCGACTCGACCGCGGTACCGGTCCTGGCAATCCTGCCCAAGGGTCAATTCGACACCCTCTACCCGTTGGTCCGCTCGACCGATACCGCCGGGGCTCGAGCCGACACCCTTCGCCTGAGTCAGGACAGCGTTCGCGCCGACTCGATCGCGCGAGCGCGCGAAGCCGCCGCCATCCGGATTCCCGGTGCCCAGCGCCGCCGGGCAGCGGCAATCGACACCACCGGCACCGGCCCGCTGCGCACCAAGCCGCCGCTGTTCGACCGGCTGTACCTGAGGACCGCCTCCCGGCTCAAGCCCGGATCGGATTACTTGGTTGTAGTGCGCGGAATCCAGAACCTGAGCCGCGTACCTGCGACAGTGCGCCTGGTGGCGCGGATCCCCGAGGAAAAGCCGCCACCCGCGGACTCCCTCAAGGCCAAACCGGACACCATCAAGCCACCCCTATGAAGGACTCCCGCCGCACGCTGCCGTCAGTCGACCGGCTGCTCAACGAGCCGGGTATCCGTGGCCTGATGGACATCGCGCCACGGAACCTCGTCGTGGCCGCCGTGCGGGAGTCGATCGCCGCAGCGCGAAGCGGCCGCTCGCCAACGGTTCCCGACTGGCTGTCCGACGTAACCGAGCGAGTGGCCCGGCGTACCAGCCCATCCCTGCACTCCGTCCTCAACGCCACTGGTGTGGTGCTCCATACCAACCTCGGCCGCTCGCCGCTTGCGCCGCGCGCGTTGGAGTCCCTGCTCGCCGTCGCCGCCGGCTACAGCACGCTCGAGCTCGACAGCGCCACGGGAACCCGCGGCAGTCGCACCGACCACTGCGCCTCGCTGCTCGCCGGGCTGGCCGGCGCTGAAGACGCCCTGGTGGTGAACAACGCCGCGGGTGCCCTGGTGCTGGCGCTCAACGCGATGGCCGCCGGGCGTGAGGTCCTGATTTCCCGGGGCGAGCTGATCGAGATCGGCGGCTCGTTCCGGATCCCCGACATCCTGGAGAAGAGCGGCGCCGTGCTCCGGGAAGTGGGCACCACCAATCGGACCCATCTCGACGACTACCGTCGCGCCCTCTCGGATCGGACCGGGGCCATCCTCACGGTACACCGTTCCAATTTCGAGCAGACCGGCTTCGTGGCCACACCGGAGCCCTCGCAGCTGGCCGCGCTGGCTCACTCGGCGCACGTGGCCTACCTCTACGACGTGGGCGGCGGACTCCTGGCGGATCTGTCTCCCTGGAATCTCACCGGTGAGCCCAGGGTGCCAGACGCGGTGGCCACCGGCGCCGACCTCGTACTCTTCAGCGGAGACAAACTCCTCGGCGGCCCCCAGGCCGGATGCCTCGTCGGCGTGGGTGCACGCGTCTCGGAAGCCCGCCGGAATCCATTTGCCCGGGCGATGCGAGCCGACAAGCTGACCCTTGCCGCGCTGGAAGCGACGCTCGCTCTGTACCACGATCCGAGCCAGGCGATCCGGGAAATCCCGGTGCTCCGGATGCTCACGCTGGGCGCCGATGAGCTCGAGCGCCGCGCGACGACGCTGCTCCGAGCCATCGCCTTACCGGGCCGGGCTGCGCTGGTGCACGGGTTCTCCGCGGTTGGAGGCGGATCGTTCCCGGGCGCCGAGCTCGCTACAACCCTCGTCGCGATCGATCCTGGCTCGGTCGGCGCGTCGGGTATGGCGCTGCGGCTCCGGCTGGGCACGCCGCCGGTCATTCCGCGAGTGCAGGACGAGCGCGTGATCCTGGATCCGCGCACCCTGCCCGAGACGATGCTTCAGGAAGTCGGCGCGGTCGTTAGCGTCGCGCTGGACGACTCGTGACGGATCGACCGCCGAGCGCCCTTGCGTCCTTGCGCCCGGGCGTTTTTCTCGACCGCGACGGAACCATTGTCGGCGACCCGGGGTACCTGCGAGACCCCGAGCATGTCGAGCTTTTCCCGGGGGCCGGCGCCGCGATCGCCCGGCTCAACGCAGCCGGCCGGCCCGTCATCGTGGTCACCAACCAATCGGGGATTTCCCGGGGCATGGTTTCGGAGCAGGACTATCGCGAGGTAGCCGCGCGGCTCGACTGTCTTCTCTCCCCCTTCGGCGCCCGCATCGACGCAACGTACGTCTGCCCGCACGCGCCGGAACGGGACGGTCCTTGCGCGTGCCGAAAGCCCGGGCTCGAGCTCTTTCAGCGGGCGGCAGCGGACCACCACCTCGACCTCGGCGCAACGTGGTGGGTGGGCGACCGGCTGAGCGACCTGCTCCCGGCGGCCGCGCTGGGTGGGAAGGGAGTGCTGGTGGAAACCGGCGAGGGCCCGGCACACCGGGCAGCCTCGCTCGACCGGGGATTCACGGTGGCAAGCGGGCTAGGTGCGGCGGTGGACCGGATCCTCTCGGTCTGAGTTATCGCCGGCGTTGCTCCACCAGGCGGTCCTGCGCGGGGTCCCAGCGCCACCTCGGATGGGCGCCCTGAAGGGTGACACCCCCCATCTGTCGGGCCACGCCGGACAGCTCGCACCAGTCCGCCCGATCGGCCAGCACCCTGGTACCCTGTGCGGTGAGCCAGACCTGACGGTCGCGCAGCTCGGAGTCGGGCAGCCGGCTCAATCGAGGATGGCCCCCGGCCAGGAGCGGACTCAGCCCGGTGGCAAGATCCCGGATGACCGCGTAGAACATCGAGTCCCCCATGAACGGCCGGGGCTCCCGGTCCTGCACCCTCAGAAAAGCGCGCCCCGGGCTGGTCGCGCCGCTCTGAATCTCCTCCAGCGCCATCTGGGCCGTGCGCGAGAGGCCGTTGGTCGTCGAGGGATACTCGGCCAGGTATCTCGACAGCGCCTCGGGGAGAAAGGGCAAGGCCCGAGTCTTCGACCGCGCCAGCGCAACCAGGTCCCGGGGATGCGGCGCGTTCAGCGCGGCCCAGGTCTCCTCGGCAAGCTGGAATTGCCGCCGGGTGATCTGCTGCCGGGTGGGCAGCAGGGTGGCGAGCTGTGCCGGCATGAGTTGCCCCAATCCGACAAAGCGGTCCACGCCCGGGAACCCACCGATGCAGATGAGGGAGAGTCTTGCGCGGTCGGCCACCGGCTTGAGACGCTGCAGGAGGTAGACCAGGATCGTTTGGTCATACAGATCCGCCTCGAACCAGAGCACCGTCTCGTGGTACTGCTCGGCCTGGTCCACCCGCCAGTCGGAGCCCCTGATCTCCCGGTAGGTCTCGGTCATCGGCACACCGAAGCGCCTGGACAGGTACGCGGCGCGCTCCCGTTGCCGATCAGCTTCACGGGCATGAGGATGGAGCGGCCCCTCGCACAGCACGTCACTCCAGCGAATCTTGTCGCCGGGCAGGCCGGCCTGGTCAAGCTTCTCGAGGATGTCGTCCCCGCAGCGAATGTGCAGGAAGGGACGCGGGTCCGGGAGCTTGGCGAGTTTATATTTGCGCGCTATGCGCTTGCGGGTCGTGGTCGTGGTGTCAGGCAGAGGCAGCAATCTGGCGGCCCTCCTCGGCGCCCTCGGGCCAGGCGCCCCGGCGCAAGTCGTCCTGGTCATGAGCGACCGGGCCCAGGCCGGCGGTCTCGACGTGGCGCGCCAGGCGGGAATCCCGACCCAGGTCTTGAATGATATCGCCGACGCCGGGGAATGGCGGAGCGCCCTCGAGGGAACCGCCGCCGGCCTCGTGGTCCTGGCGGGGTACCTCAAGCGGGTCCCGGAGGCGGTAGTGCGCGCCTGGCGCGGCAGAATCATCAACATCCATCCGGCCCTGCTCCCCCGTCACGGTGGGCCTGGAATGTACGGACGGCGGGTGCACCAGGCCGTTCTGGACAGCGGCGAAGCGGAATCGGGCGCCACGGTCCACCTGGTCACCGAGGAATACGACCAGGGTCCGGTCCTGGGCCAGGCCACGGTTCCGGTTCTGCCCGGTGACACGGCTGAAGAATTGGCGGCGCGGGTCCTCGCCGCGGAGCATCGGTTGTTGCCGGCTGCGGTGCTGGCGGCGGCGAAGGCCGGCCGGCCGGTGAAGTTCGAGGTGGAAAGCTCCCTAGCTCCCTAGCTCCCTGGCTTCCTGGTTCACTGGCCTATGCGTGCCCTCATCTCGGTAAGCGATAAGCGCGGTATCGTGGACTTCGCGCGCGGGCTGATCGAGCTCGGGTGGGAAGTCGTCTCCACCGGCGGCACTGCCGCCGCCCTCAAGAAGGCGGGGCTGCCGGTCACGACCGTCGATCAGGTCACCGGCTTTCCCGAGATACTGGACGGACGGGTGAAGACGTTGCACCCCGCCATCCACGCGGGGCTGCTGGCCCGGCCCCACATCGAAGGCCATCGCCGCGAGCTGGAAACCCACGGCATCCTGCCCTTCAACCTGGTGGCGGTCAACCTCTATCCCTTTCAGGCCACCATCGCCGATCCCTCGGCCACGCTCGAAGACGCCATCGAGAACATCGATGTCGGGGGCCCCTCAATGCTCCGCTCCGCCGCCAAGAACTACGAGAATGTGATCCCGGTGGTGGACCCGACCGACTACCGCTGGGTATTGGACGGGCTGCACAAGGGACCGATAACGGACGATTGCAGGCGCGCGCTCGCCGCCAAGGTCTACGGCCACACGGCGGAGTACGATACCGCGGTCGCGGGCTACCTGACCGCCCGCGGCGAAGGGCTTCCGCCCCGTATCAATCTCTCGGTGGAGCGGATGCAGGAGCTCCGCTACGGCGAGAACCCGCAGCAGCGCGCCGCGCTCTATGCCACCGAGGAGCCGCGGGGGATCCGGGACTTGACGCAGCGCCAGGGCAAGGAACTCTCCTTCAACAATCTGATGGACATTGACGCCGCCACCGCCGCGGTGGGCGCGTGGAACAACCGCCCGGCCTGCGCGATCATCAAGCACACTACACCGTGCGGCATCGCGGTGGGACGCACCGCGCTCGAGGCCCTCAACAAGGCCCGCTCGACCGATCGGGTGGCGTCGTTCGGCGGAGTCGTTGCCTGCAACACGGTGGTAGACCGCGAAATGGCTGAGTCGCTCCGCGATCTCTTCGTCGAGGTGATCGCCGCGCCCTCCATTCCGGAAGCCGCGCTCGCCGTCTTTGCCGAGAAGAAAAACCTGCGCGTAGTGGAGCTCCCGATCGGCACCCCGGCCGGTTCACTCGACTGGAAGAGTGTGCGGGGCGGGTTCCTGGTGCAGGACCGATTCACCTTCGATCCCTCGGAAGAGGGCTGGAAGGTGGTGACCACGCGGGGTCCATCCCCGGAGGAATGGAACGACCTGCGCTTTGCCTGGGCGGCCGTGGCCGCCGTCAAATCCAACGCGATCCTGGTGGCGCACAACGAGCAGGCGATCGGCATCGGCGCCGGACAGATGAGCCGGGTGGACGCGGTTTTCTTTTCGATCCACAAGGCCCGACAGCAACAACACACCACCGAGGGCGCGGCCCTGGCCTCCGATGGGTTCTTTCCGTTCCCCGACGCCGTCGAGGAGGCGGCCCGCGCCGGGATCCGGGCAATCATCCAGCCCGGCGGCTCGGTTCGGGATCCGGAAGTCATCGCCGCCGCGAACCGATACGGGATCGCAATGGTGCTGACGGGGAAACGGATGTTCCGGCACTAGTCGGGGAGCTAACCAGGAACCATGCCCGAAACCCAGCGCACTCCCCCGCCCTACGCCTACGCCGCCCTCACCGGTGTCCTGGTTCTCGTGGTGTACGTGGCCACTCTGGCGCCGACGACGGCCTTCTGGGATACCTCCGAATACATCGCGGCGGCCAAGACACTGGGCATCCCGCACCCGCCGGGCAATCCGCTCTTCGTGCTGATGGCGCACGTCTTCGGGCTCCTGCCACTGTCCGGCTCCTACGCGGGACGAATCAACCTGTTCGCCGCGGTCACCAGCGCGCTGTCCGCGGGGCTCTGGTTTCTGGTGGCCGAGCGTTGGTTGCGGAACATCGCCACCGACCGCACCATCCGGCTGGGGGCCGCGTTCGCCGGCGTGCTGGTCGGCGCGGTCTCGTGGACGGTGTGGAACCAGTCGACCGTCAACGAGAAGGTCTACACCCTGTCGATGCTCTCCATGGCGGTGGTGACCTGGCTCGCGGTGCACTGGGGTGACGACGAGGCGGGGTCGCACCGGGATCGGTGGCTCATCCTGATCGGGTTCGTCATCGCGCTGTCCAGCACCAATCATATGATGGGCGTCCTGGCGCTTCCGGCTGTTGCCATCTACGTGCTGTGGACCGATTGGCGGGTCCTCCTCAAGCCGTGGGCCGCCCTCATGGGCTGGCTCCTGCTCCTGGGTGTGTCCGGCAAGCTGGGGCAGCTCATCGTCGTGCTCCTGCGCAGAGCCCCCGCCGACGGGCCGACGCTGGTGGGCGGTCTCGTGCTGCTCGGGCTCCTGGTTTGGGCGCTGATCGAAGACCGCAAGAACCCCCTGCTCTATCTGGGCATCGCCGCCGTGGTCGTGGGCCTGACTCCGAACTATGTCTTCCTCCCGATCCGGGCCGGACAGTTGCCGCCGATCAACGAGGGCGAGCCGGTCGGGTTCTTCAGCCAGGCGCTGATGGACGTGCTCAACCGGGTGCAGTACGGCAAGCCGCCGGTCACCCAGCGACAGGCTGATATCGGGGCGCAGTTCGCCAACTACTGGCAGTACTTCAGCTGGCAGTTCAGCCGCGACTGGGGCGCCCTGCGCCCGGTGTTCACGGCCCTCTTCGCCGTGCTCGGGGTGAGCGGGCTGTGGTCCATGCTCAAGAAGGACCGCCGGGCCGGGTTCGCCGCCCTCGCCATGATCCTCACGCTGACCGTCGCCCTGATCTGGTACCTGAATTTCAGGTACGGCTTCTCGATCTACCCGGACCGTCCGGAGCTGGACCGCGAGGTGCGCGAACGGGATTACTTCTTTATCTGCTCGTTTGCCTTCTTCGGCACCCTCGTAGCCGCCGGCCTCGGCGCTCTGGCACAAACCACGGCGCAGGGCCTGCGCACTCGGTGGGCCGCCATCCCGGTGCTCGGGCTGGCCCTCGTCCCGCTGTTCGGCAACCGTCTCACGGCGAGCCGCGCCGGAGAATACGTCGCGCGGGACTTTGCCCGCGACCTGCTCGAATCGGTGGAGCCCTACGCCATCCTCATCACCGCCGGAGACAACGATACCTTTCCGCTCTGGTACGCCCAGGAAGTCGAACGCATTCGAACCGACGTGACGCTGGCCAACCTGTCGCTGATGAACACCGAGTGGCACCTGCGCCAGATCCGCCGGCGCACCACGCCTGACTTCGATCCCGCGACTTCGGTCGATCTCTGGAAGCCCCGGACCGATACGGCCGCTGTGACACTGGGGGTGCCGGGACCGGCGGGGTGGCCCAAGCCCACTACACCGGTGTTCATCCAGACCGAGGCGGAGCTCGACAGCCTGCCGGAGTACTCCCGGGTGCCCAAGGACAAGGGATTCCCTTTCGGCGAGGTGGTGATCTTGTTCGGGAATGAGATTATCGACCGGAAGGACCTCGCCACCGTCCTCCTGATTCGTGACAACATCGGCAAGCGCCCGATCTACTTCGCCTGGAGCGCCGCAGACTACCCCGACCGGACCCTCGGCTTGAGCGAGTACCTGCTTTCGCAGGGTCTGGTTCGCAAGCTTTCCACCAAGCGGCTCGAACCAGGGCAGAACACCATCCTCACCCCGATGGCCTACGCCGACCTCGCCCGAACCAAGGCCCTTCTCGAAGCCTATCGCTGGCAAAGCGCCACCCGCGAGCGGCCCCGCGGCTGGGTGGATGCTCCATCCGCGTCGATCCTTCGGCTCTACTCCATCATCTACGGCGGGATGGCGGCGACCCTGCGGGAACACGGCGACAGCGCTCTCGCCGATCGGGCCGATTCAATCAGCAGCCGGGTGGACTCCGAGGTCCGGAAGGCCGGGCAATTCCGCTAGTTTGAAGGATGCTCGAGCCTGCCAGGCGTGGTGGCCGAGTGGTTTAAGGCAGCGGTCTTGAAAACCGCCAAGGGGGAAACCCCTTCGTGAGTTCGAATCTCACCCACGCCGTCACGACCGTGTCCCGATCGGCCGATAACTCGTCTCCAGCACACGGGATTGGACCCGGGCGGACCCATCGGCCCGCGGACACCCATGCGCGATCTATGGGACGAGGAGGAACACGTGTCACTCACTGAGCGGCGCGGTGCGGGTATACGATGTACGGTCACAGTCCTATTGGTCGGCCTGGCCCTGGGATGCGGGAAGGCGGAGCGGGTCGACCCAACCGAGGCCACGTTCGCCGAATTCACCAAACGCATCGACGACTTCGTCGCCCTTCGTAACCGGCTGGCCGATTCCGTGGGTCAGCTCGACCCCACCGGAACCCCTGCCGAGATTACTGCCCGTTCGACCAGACTCGCCAACGCCATCATCGCGGCGCGGCCCAACGCCAAGCCCGGGGACATCTTTACACCCGAGGTGGCGACCGTCATCGCAACGCTGATCAAGGAGGAGTACAGTCGCCGGCCTCCACCTGTCATCGAGCAGCGCGGAGACGCCCAGGAGGAGTTGCCGGACTTCGTCCCCCGGGTCGACTCCCTGTATCCGACCACCTATCCGCTGGCCACCTTCCCCGCGACCCTGTTGCCGCTGTTGCCACGGCTGCCCGAGCAGCTGGAGTACAGGGTCGTGGGCCGATACCTCGTCCTCCGCGATGTCGAGGCCAATCTCATCATCGACCTCATGCCGAACGCGCTTCCGGCGGTGGAGTAGGAAACCGACGCCATGAAACTACTTTTTCGAAATGTCCTCGCGGCTCTGACCCTCTGGCTGCCGGCCTCGGCCGTCGCGCAAGAGGTGACCCTTCCCCAGCGCAAGGGTTCGGTACGGTTCGCGGTCCTCGGGGACGTCGGCACCGGTGATAAGGCGCAGTACACCGTGGCCAACCAGATCGCCACCTTCCGCAAGAAGTTCCCGTTCACCTTCGCGATCATGCTGGGCGACAACCTGTACGGGAGCGATCGTCCGCAGGACTACCAGAGGAAATTCGAGGTCCCCTACAAGCCGTTGCTCGACGACGGTGTGGAGTTCCACGCCGCGCTCGGAAATCACGACGACCCCAATCAGCGGTATTACAAACCCTTCAACCTGGGAGGGCAGCGCTACACGACCTTCAAGAAGGGCAGCGTCCGGTTTTTTGTGCTCGACAGCAATTACCTGGACCCCGAGCAGGTCAAATGGCTGGAGAAGGAGCTCGCAGCCTCGGGATCGGACTGGAAGATTGCCTACTTCCACCATCCCCTGTATACCACCGCTCGGCGAGGCCCGGAGGTCGAGCTGCGCACCATCCTGGAGCCGATCTTCGTGAAGCACGGCGTCGAAGTGGTCTTCCAGGGCCACGAGCACATTTACGAGCGGATCAAGCCGCAGAAGGGGATCTATTACTTCACCGCCGGCGGCTCCGCCAAACTCCGGTCCGGGGACACCCGGCCCGGTGAGCTGGTGGAGGTCGGATTCGCAACCGATCGGAGCTTTATGCTGGTCGAGATAGATGGGGACGAGCTCTACTATCAGACCATCAGCGGCGCGGGCAAGACGGTCGACAAGGGGGTGATTCGCCGGCGCGCAAGCGCGAAGCCGCCGCTTCCCCCGTACCCAAGGTGACGGCGTCCAAGGCCCTCCCAAAGGCCAAGGCTGCGGTACCGGCTCCGGCGAAGCCCAAGCCGAGCCCGAACTAGGCTGACTTGATCCGCTGGGGCCCTGGCACACCTCTAGCCTGTATACAGTCAAGAATCTTGACACTCAGCTAGGGATACAATTGCCAAATCGGTCGCTCTCGCGCGCTGTCGTTGCTCTCTGCCTGCCGGTTCTCACCTCGGCGTGCGGCTCTCTCGCGCCCAACGAGAATGCCCTGCCCCCCGGCGCTATGCTGATGGCCACACCCGCCGTTTATCTCGAGTGGCACGCGAAGACGGAGCAATGCAGTGGCCGAACCGGGAGCTTTTCGACCCTCAAATTCTATGTGGTTCCAGGAGTTGAGACCTTCCCCACCCGCGACGGGCTCAAGGTCGGGGAGTGGGTAACTGAGGGCGCCTCGAGCCGAATCGTAGTTGCCGGGAAATATCAGGACCACGAAATGGTGGTGCGGCACGAGATGCTCCATTCCCTTCTCCGCGCTGACGGACATCCGTCGGAGTACTTCGTCAACCGGTGTCAGTTGACATGGGAATCGTGGAATAGCGCTCTCGGGAGTGTGGCACAGGGATCACACGACTGAACATCAGCCAGCAACACTGTTGCGTCAACACAACAGACTCATGACCGATGAGCCTGATGCTGGCCTCCTGCGTCGTTACCGTCTCCACTCCCGCACCACGCGCGCCCGCTTGACATAGTCGAGCTTCGGATACAGCCGCCCGAGATAGACGTTCCCTTTCACTTCGATCGAATCCTGGGACGGACAAGTGCCCTGGCTCCCGCGCCGGCAGGAGTACTCGGCATACATCGAGTCGACCAGCTCGATCCCGGAGCGGACCTCGCCGATGGGCGGGAAACCAAAGGTGCTGGTCGTATCCAATCGGAGGTTTGCGCCAGTATTGATGTAGAGCTGCACCGACCGCGTGTTAGGCCCCGACCGGGCATAGGATACCCGCCCGCGGGTGTTGCTCTGCTTCACCGGCTCGTCCGGCAGACGCCGCTCGCCCCACACCGAGGAGAGCGCCGGATCGCCCGCGATCCCCCACTGCACCACGAAACCGGGTACCACCCGGAAGAAGCGAGCCCCGTCGTAGTAGCCATGGGTCACTAGAAAATGGAGACGGTCGACGCCCAGCGGAGACCAGTCGCGATGGGCCGACACCAGGACGTTTCCGCGATTGGTCTCGAAGGCCACAACGAAGCTGTCCGGAGCGACCCAGGCCAGGTCCTTGGGGGTCGGTGCGAGGAGGGGTGAATGCCGGCTGCACGCCAGCGAAAGAGCAGCAAGAGAGAGGACCGTTGGCCAAGGGCGCATACCCAAATGTCGACATCTCGCTCGCAATTTGGCACCCCAGCTCTCTTAGCGTCCTAGTGTCCTAGTGTCCTAGTGTCTTAGCGTCTTAGCGTTTCACCGGACTGGGTAGAGGGGGATCCACAAATCCGGGAGCCGTATGTTTCGGGATATCCACATCGACCGCTGTGCACGCAACTGCATCCGATTGTTCGACTTACCACCAGCACTCTAAGCACGATTCACACCAGATGACGACAACTGTCGAGCGGTGTGGAACACGGCGTGGGAGAATCGCTTACGGGGGAACCCATCGGTGGGCGCCCGGGGTACGCTCCCGCATTGTGAGAGGGAAAGCGGTTGCGTAAGTCGTGGCGGGGTGGCAATTTCACAACCCGCGGTTCGGTTCACACCGCGTTGCTGGGAGTGGTGGCCGAGAGGCTTAAGGCACCGGTTTGCTAAACCGGCATAGGGGGTCAACCTCTATCGAGGGTTCGAATCCCTCCCGCTCCGTTCCCCCCGTCAGGCCCCCAACGTGATCACGGATTCCTCCGACTTGCTCGCCGAGCTCGCTCCGCTCCTCAGCGACGTCTCCCTGGACGTTCCCTGGGCGCTCATCGAGTCCTTCTCCACTCGGAAACGGGAGCACCCGGACGACGTGCGCGCCGCCGCCGGCCAGATCATCGCCAGGCTTGGGGCGCTCGGCGTCCCGGTCACCGTGCACGAGCCGGAGATCTATCTGAGCCTGCCGGGCAAAGCCCGGGTGGAAGCGGCGGGGAACTCCTTCCGGGCGAAACCACTTGCCATGAGCCGCTCGGTTCCGGACGGGCTCACGGCGCCGCTCGTCTACGTGGCCACCGCGTTCGATCCGAACACCGACCAGGTCATTACCGGCCCCGCCGTCGGCGATACCAGCAGCGACCTTCGCGGCAAGCTCGTACTGGCACACGGATTCGGGATGTCGTCAATGGCCCGGCACTTCGAGGAGCGCGGAGCCCTCGGGCTGATCGCGGTGCATCCAGGGAAGAATCCGCATTGGGGCATCTGCAGCACGGTCTGGGGGTCTCCCGATCTCCGGGACCTGCCCCGGAAGCCCGCGTTCGTCGTCGTCTCGGTGAGTCATGAGGACGGACTCGCTCTGATCGAGCAGGCCCGGGCGGGAAGCTCTGCGACCGTCACGGCCGAGCTCGAAGAGGGCTGGTTTGCATCCCCGATCCCTGTGGTGACCATCCCCGGTACCGAGGAACCCGACGCCTTCGTGCTCCTGCACGGACACTACGACTCCTGGGACGTCGGCGTGGGCGACAACGCGGTCGGCAACGCGACCCTGCTCGAGATTGCCCGGGTGCTCTGGAAACACCGGGCGTCGCTCAAGCGTTCGGTGCGCATTGCCTGGTGGCCGGGGCACTCCACCGGCCGATATGCCGGCAGCACCTGGTTCGCGGATCACTATGCCATCGACCTGTACGAATACTGCATCGCCCAGGTCAATTGCGATTCACCCGGGTGCCGCTGGGCCACGGAATACATCGACGTCTCCTGGATGTCGGAAACAGAGGAATGGGCCCAGACGGTGATTCGTCGGATTACGGGCAAGGAGTCCAGGGGGGAGCGGCCCCACCAGGCGGGCGACTATTCCTTCAACAACATCGGCCTCTCGTCGTATTTCATGCTGCTCTCGACCATGTCGCCCGGACTCCGGAAGGAGAAGGGTTACTACGTCGTGGGCGGATGCGGCGGCAATATCGCGTGGCACACCGAGGAGGACACTCTCGAGATCGCCGACCGGGACATCCTGCTCACCGACATCAAGATCTACCTCGCGGCCGTGGCGGGAGCGGCGAACGCGGCGGTGACCCCCTTCGATTTCCGTCGGACCGTGGAAGAATTCGGCCGGACCCTCGATCGCTACGAGAGCGCATGCGGCGGCGAGTTCAGCTTCGACGCGGCGCGCACCGCGCTCGCCGAGCTCGCGGCCTCCCTGGAGCGATTCTCTCCGCATTGCGCCGCGATCTCGGCGCATGGCGTGCGGGATCCTCGCGTGAAGCGAGCTAATGCGGCGATTCGCCGGCTGGCGCGCCTCCTGGTTCCAATCAACTTCACCACCGGGCCGGCTTTTTTCCACGATCCGGCCGAGACCATACCGCCGTTGCCTGACCTGGCGCCGGCCGAGCTGCTGGGCAGGGCGCCTGCCGGACGGCGGGGCTTCATCAAGACCCATCTCACGCGGGGCCAGAACCGGCTGGTGGCGGCACTGCGGGACGGCCGCCGCGAAGTGGACGGTGCGATCGGATGAGGGTGTCCCCGTGGCTTGTTCCGCTCTTCCTCCTCGGGTGCGGGGACAAATCCGCTTTGGCGTCCAACACCCTTCGCCTCGCCCTCATCAACGATCCGATCCTGAATCCGGTTCTCGCCCCGGACCTCGGGTCTATCCTGGTCAACAAGGTGATCTTTCCGGGCCTGGTGCGGCCGGACGAGCAGCTCCGCCCGGTGCCGGACCTCGCGACGTCGTGGACGGTCTCGGAGGACGGTACGGTCTACACCTTCGCCCTGCGGCGCGGGGTAAAATGGCATGATGGGGTTCCCTTCTCCGCCCGCGACGTGCAGTTCACCTTCGAGCGCATCCTCGACCCGAAAGCGGGCGGGTTCCTCTGGTCGGACTACACCACCGTCGCGCGGGTGGAAGCACCCGATTCATTCACCGTTCGTTTCGTCTTGAAGACTCCGTTCGCAGCGTTCCTCACCCTGCTGGGATACAATACCGGCATCATTCCGGAACACGCCTTCAAGGGAATGCCGATTGCGAACAACACGGCCTTCAATCGGGGAAAGCCGATCGGGACCGGTCCCTTCCGCGCGGTCGCCGCGGTGCCCGGGTCGTCGCTCACGCTCGAACCCAATCCCGACTACTACGGGCCCCGACCGAAGCTCGCCGGCATCACCTTCAAGCTGGTCCCCGATGCCAATGCCCAGATCGCCGCGCTTCGGGCTGGAGAGCTCGACCTGGTGACGCTCGAGCCCGCCAGCCTTCCCGGCGTGGATGGGGTGGCCGGCATCGTGATCCGGCAAGCCACCGTGCCCCAGCATTATTTCGTGGGATTCAATCAGCGCCTGCCCCTCTTCAGGCCGCCCCGAGTGCGGCGCGCCCTGGAGCTGGCCGCGAACCGCCGGGCGATCGTCGATGGCGTGCTGAAGGGCGCTGCGGACCTTCCCGTAGGGACGATTCCGGTCGCGATGGGAGACTGGTTCGCCGATTCGCTGCCTCGCGCCGCCACCGACACCGCGCAGGCGCTCCAGCTGCTGGAGGTGGAGGGATGGCGGCGTGGACCCGATAGACTGCTCCGGAACGCCAAAGGAGAGCCGTTCCGGTTTACCCTCCGGGTCGACAAGGGCAATCCCAGCCGGGAGCAATCCGCCCTGGCGCTGCAGCAGGACTGGAAATCCATCGGCATGGACGTGAGCATCGAGACCGTCGAGTTTGCCGCTCTGGTCCGCGACAACCTGCAGCCGGGCAAGTACGACGCGATTTTGATCTGGTGGACCACACCGCCGGATCCTGATCAGTATTCCTACTACGCGACCGGACAGATCAACAACAACGTGGCCTACTCGAACCGGCGTGCCGACAGCCTGCTCCTGGCAGGAAAACAGGAGACCGATCCTGCCCATCGACGCGCCCTCTACAACGCCTTCCAGGCGCTCGAGCTCGAGGACCCACCGGTGCTCGTCCTCTATTACCCGCGGGAGATCCAGGCCATGACCGGCCGCCTGTCCGGATTCCCCCGGCTCGGCATCCGCGACGCGCTCCGGCACACCGAGATGTTCTCCTTCGCCGAGCGGTGAACGGTCTCAGGTTTTTCGCGCGGCGGCTCCTGCAAGGCCTCCTGATCCTCTGGATCGTCACCAGCGCCACATTCGTGCTGATGCATCTGTCGCCGGGAGGTCCCGCCATGCTGGCGGACCCGAAGCTCGGCCCGGTCGAGCGAGCGGCGATCGAACAGCGCCTCGGGCTCAATCTTCCACTTCCCGCGCAGTACCTCGCCTGGCACCGCAATCTCCTCAAGGGAGATCTCGGACAGAGCTATTTGTATCAGACGCCCGCGAGCCGGACGGTGCTCGAGCGAGTGCCGAATACGCTGTTGCTCGCGGGGATCGCGCTGATCGTCAGCATCCTGATCTCCCTCCCGCTCGGGATCCGCGCCGGCCTGAACCCCGGCAGTGTCATCGACCGGCTGCTCGAGCTGGTGAGCTTCGCCGCGCTCTCGCTCCCGACCTTCTGGTACGGGATCCTTCTGATCATCCCGTTCGCCGCCCTGTGGCACCTGCTGCCGGCGGGAGGCATCGCGACGCCTGGATTGGAGGGTTCCTTCACGGATCGGGTCCGCCACCTGATCCTGCCGGTGGCGGTGCTCGCGCTCCCGATCACGGCCGAGCTGCTGCGCTACGTCCGAAGCGGCATCGCGTCCGTCGCCACGGCACCCCACATCCCGCTCGCGCGGGCAAAGGGCCTGTCCGAACGGCTGGTCATCCGCCGGCACCTGCTCCGGAACGGGCTGCTGCCGCTGGTCACCGTATTGGGCCTGCAGGCGCCGCTGCTCGTGGGTGGCGCGGCCATCACCGAGACCGTCTTTTCCTGGCCCGGGATGGGCCGCCTTGGCGTGGAGGCGGCACTCGGCAGGGACTATCCCGTCGTGATGGCCACGACACTCGTTGTCGCGGCGGGTGTCGTCGCCGTGAACATCCTGCTCGACCTGGTGTATCGATGGATCGACCCCCGCGTGCGGATCGAGTGAACGGTGCGCAAACTCTCCCTCCCTCTGCCCGCGATTCTGCTCCTGGCATTGCTGGCATTCTCATGGGCCGGACCGCTGGTACACCGTGCCGACCCCGATACGCTGGATTTGAGCCGGATCGCCGGCCCGCCTTCGCCGGACCATCCACTCGGCACCGATGAAAGCGGTCGGGACGTTCTGGCGCGGCTGATGGCCGGAGGACGCGTGTCCCTCGCCATCGGCACCGTGGCGGCCGCGGTGGCGCTGGTGCTGGGTGTACTGGTCGGGGGCTTCGCAGGATGGCGAGGTGGCCGGGTGGAGGGTCTCCTGATGCGCGCGACGGACGCGGCCATGGCCGTTCCGGTTCTCTTCGCCGCGCTTGCCATTCTCTCCCTCTTCGGCAGCAGTCCCCCGCTGCTGATTGGAATCATCGGCGCGACCGCGTGGATGGGCATTGCCCGTCTGGTCCGGGCGGAAGTGGCGGTGCTCCGCCACGCCGATTTCGTCGTCGCGGCGCGGGCGCTCGGACGCGCGGGCACCAGCATCTTCCTGCACCATCTTCTTCCCCAGCTGGTGCCGGTGCTGACCGTGGCCGCGAGCGTCGGTGTGGCCCACGCCATTCTCACCGAGTCGGCCCTCTCCTACCTCGGGCTCGGAGTGCAGCCGCCGCGGGCAAGCTGGGGCAACATGCTGACCGGCGCCCAGGCTTCGCTTTACACCGCCCCGCGCCTGGCCATCTGGCCCGGTGTGATGATCCTCCTGACGACGCTGTCCTGCAACGGTCTCGGGAGGTGGCTGCGCCGGCGCACCGGGTGGCACGGATAGCGGCCTCCCATTACCATCGGCCCATGATTCTCACCACGCCCAGGGTCCGCTTTGCCCCGTCGCCAACCGGCTATCTGCACGTCGGCGGCGCGCGCACGGCCCTGTACAACTGGCTCTACGCCAAAAGGACCGGTGGTACCTTCGTGCTTCGCATCGAGGATACCGATTCGGAGCGAAGCACCGAGGCGAATACCCAGGTCATACTCGACGGGCTCACCTGGCTCGGGCTCGATTGGAATGAGGGCCCGATCTTTCAGGGCGCGGAGGTGGAGCGCCACCGGCGGGATGCCGAGCGGCTCCTGGCCGAGGGGAAGGCCTACCGCTGTTTCTGCACCAGGGAGGAGCTCGAGACTCAGCGTAAGGCGACCGCCGGCGGGAGTGAGAACTTCAAGTACGACCGCCGCTGCGACCGGCTACCGGCCGCCGAGGTGGCCGCCCGAGTAGCGAGGGGCATGCCCAGCGTCATCCGCTTCCGGGTGCCGCAGGAAGACATCGCCTGGTCGGATGCGGTCCACGACCGGATCAGCTTCCACGGCCGGGACCTGGACGACATGGTCATCCTGCGCAGCGACCGGACGCCGATCTACAACATGGCGGTCGTCTCCGACGACATCGCAATGCGGATCACCCACGTGATCCGCGGCGACGACCATATCTCCAACACACCAAAGCAGATCGCCCTCTACCAGGCGCTGGGCGCGCCGATGCCGGTGTTCGCGCATGTGCCGATGATCCTCGGCGCCGACGGGAAGAAGCTGTCCAAACGCCACGGCGCCACGGCCGTGGGCGATTACCAGGATCAGGGGATCCTCCCCGCCGCCATGCGGAACTTCCTGGCGCTCCTGGGCTGGTCACCCGGGGAGGACCGCGAGATCATGTCGCAGGAGGAGATGGTCTCCCTCTTCACGCTGGAGGCGATTCAGAAGAAGCCCGCCGTGTTCGACACCACCAAGCTCGAGTGGATGAACGGGCAGTATCTCTCCCGGCTGCCTACCGCGGAGTTGGTGGCCCCCGTCGCGCGCGAGCTGGAGCGTATGCAGGTCCACTTCGGCGGGCCCCACCTGTTGCCTCCCTACATCGACGCAGTGAAGTCCCGCGCCCGCACGATCCTCGAGATGGCCCAGCGGGTGGCGGTGCGACTCGACTCCCGTCACGTCATCATCGACGACAAGGGCCGGAAGCTCAAAGCGAAGATGGGCGACGGATTCATCCAGAGCATCAGGACGGCCCTCGAGATCCTGCGCCCGCTGGACGACGCGCACTGGACCCCGGACCTTATTCTCGAGACGCTCAAGGCTCGGGCGGAATCGGGAGGGATGAAGCTGGGTGATCTGCTGCAGCCGATCCGGGTGGCGCTCACCGGCTCCACGGTGTCGGAGCCGGTGAACGAGCTGCTGGCGGTGGTGGGGAGATCGTCCTCGCTGGCCCGGCTGACTCGAGCCGCCGAGCGATCATGGTGATTTGGTCGTGTCCTTCTTTTCCGGCTTGAGCTTCTGATTCCGCTCCAGCTCCTTCTGCCGCTCCCGCTCCGCCCGCAACTCCCGAATCGCCCGCTTGAAATCCTCCAGATTCTGTGCCCGGGTCGAGGCGCGCGCGAGATCCTCCCGGATCAGCGCCAGGCGGTTGGCCTGGGAGTATTCCATGGTGACGCCGCCGCCCTTGATGGGCAGCAGGGCCAGCACTGCGGCCGGAATCTTGAGGCCCCCGAGGTAGATGTACTTGCTGTCGAGGCCGAAGGTCTTGCCGAGGATCTGAGTGGTCCAGCTCGGCAGGGCGGCGCCGGGCTGGGCCGGCGCGCTCAGAATCGAATCGATAAACTGCTGCACGATGGCGCTCACGGCGCTGTCCACCAGCTGAGCGTGGGTCTGGGCCAGCGTCTGGGCCAGCTCGCGCGGTGGCGCGGGCAAGGGCCGCACCCAGAGTTTTCCTTCGCCCATCGCAGGCCCGATCCGGCGGACTCCAGGGCCTGCGCCGGTGTCGGGGCGGGCCGGAGGGGCAGGAGTGGGCTCCAGGACCACAACCGGTGGCGCCGCCGGCGCCGACTGAACCACTTCCGGCTCAGGGGCCGGAGCCGGTTCCTGCTCCGGGCGCGGGGTGATACCCGAAGCCCGACCCCGGGTCGCCGCACCGCCAGGCTGCTGGAAGGGCATGTCGAATGCCCGCTGCCCCTCGGCACCCCGCGGCAGGAGGTAGACCCGCGCCGGCGGGAGGCGGCCCGGTGGGGCGTAGGCGCCCACCTTGACGAGAAACAGCAGCGCGTGGACGCCGACGCTGATCGCGATCGCCCACGTCGACCACCGCTTCGGGCGGGGGAGCCAGAGGCTACGCGGTTGCCGCAACCCCGCCTCCCCGAGGGGCGCTCGCGAGGGCCAGCCCCAGGCGCCCGACCGCTTCCGTAATACGTTCGGGACTCACCGTGAGGGCGATGCGTAAATACCCTTCACCGGCGGGACCGAAGGCCCGGCCGGGGAGCGTCACGACGCCATGGACCTCGAGCGCGTGCCGGGAGAACGGCGCCGACGCCACGCCGTCGGGCAGCGGAATCCACAGGTACATCGCGGCTCTGGGACTCTCGACCTCGAAGCCGGCCGTGCGGAGCGCCGCCACGCCGGCGTCGCGCCGTTCCTGCAGCAGCGCACGGACCGGGGCCACCAGCGCCTCGGCGCCATCGAGCGCCACCGCTCCCGCCTTCTGCAGCGCCAGGAACGGGCCCGTGTCCACGTAGGATTTGACCTTGCTCAGGGCCCCAATCAGCTCGGGACGCCCCGCGGCCCACCCCAGCCGCCAGCCGGTCATGGAGAAACTCTTGGAAAGGGAGAAGAACTCGACCGCCACATCGCGTGCACCCGGTACTTCGAAGATGCTCGGCGCGATGTACCCGTCGTACGTGAGGTCGCAGTAGGCGTTGTCGTAAGCCAGGAGGATACCGTGTTTCCGGCACACCGCCACTAACCGCTCCAGATACTCCAGCGGCGCCACCGCGGCCGTGGGATTGTTGGGATAATTGATGTAGACCAGGCGGGTCCGCTCCAGAACGGCCTTCGGCACTCGATCCAGCTCGAGCAGGAAGTCTTCGGTGGCGGAGAGAGGATAGACATAGGGCGCGGCGCCCGAGAGGATGGTGCCGCCGATGTACGCCTGGTATCCCGGCTCCGGGAGAATCACCACATTGCCCGGATTCGCGACCGCGTACGGGAGATGGGCCAACCCCTCCTTCGATCCGATCAGCGGAAGCACTCCCGTCGCGGGATCGAAACGCTGGCCGAACCGCCGCTCCAGGTAGTCACTGCATGCCTTCCGGAACGCGGGCAACCCTTGCTGAAATCCGTATTTGCTCAGGGCCGGGTCGTTCAAGGCTTCCCGGAGCGCTTCGACGACGACCGCGGGCGGAGGCGTGTCATTGTCACCCGCGCCCAGATCGATAACATCGACGCCCGCTTCGAGCAGCCGCCGCTTGATCATCGGAATCTCGGCCAGGGGATACCCGGGGAGTGCCGCGAGTCGCTCGCTGAACCGAAAGTTCATTGGCCTTTCCCCATGACGGGATTGCGAAGAACGCCGACGCCGGACACTTCGACCTCGACCACGTCGCCGTGGGCGAGTGGACCGACCCCTGCGGGCGTCCCGGTCGCCACCAGATCACCCGGCTCGAGTGTCATGACCCCGGAGATGTAGGCCAGCAGCACGGGGATGGAAAACACCATATCGGACGTCTTTCCCCGCTGCCGCTCCTGCCCGTTCACCCGCGCCACGACCTCCAGCCTCCGCCAGTCCAGCCCGCCGACGACCGCGGGGCCCACCGGGCAAAACGTGTCGAATCCCTTGGCCCGGGTCCACTGGCCGTCGGACCTTTGCAGATCGCGGGCCGTGACGTCGTTCAGACACACAAACCCTCCAATGCCTCTCTCCGCCTCATCCGCGAGTACTCCGCGTAATCTGCGTCCCACAACTACGCCGATCTCCGCCTCGAACTCCACCCGGCTCGACGCCTCCGGCAAGACGATCGCTTCGCCGTCGCCAATGATCGCGCTGGGCGGTTTCAGGAAGAGGAGCGGCGCGGCGGGCACCTCGTTCCCCAGCTCCCTGGCGTGGTCGGCGTAGTTGCGTCCGACGCAGACGATCTTCGTGGGCGACGGCCTCATGTCAGACGCTTGCTCCGATCCCATGCCGGGCAAAGAAATCCTCACATTTGGTTCGCACCTCGGCCCACGACCCCATGACCCGCTCGGCGCGGGGCAACCCGGACAGCAGCAAAGGCCCGTAGCGCTTCACCACCACCCGTCGGTCGAGCAGGATCACCACGCCGGCGTCGGTGCGGGTGCGGATCAGCCGTCCGAAGCCCTGCTTCAGCTTGAGGGCGGCGTGGGGCAGCAGGTACCCCATGAACCCGTCCTCCCCCTGCTCCGCCAGGCGCTCCAGCCGGGCGGCCGTCAACGGCTCCGACGGCACCTTGAAAGGTAGCTTGCAGAGCAGCAGGACCCGGAGCGCGCGCCCGGGAACGTCCACACCCTCCCAGAACGAGTCGGTGCCCAGCAGGATCGCGTTCCCCGCCTCCCGGAAGCGCCGCAGGAGGAGGTCCCGGGTTCGCTCCCCCTGGACGAGAATCGGCCAGCGTGGCGGGAGTGACGCGCGGAGCTCGGCGGCCGCGCGCCGAAGGGCCGCATGGCTCGTGAACAGCGCAAACATCCCACCGTCGGAGGCCCAGGCCAGCTCCGTGATGGCCCGAACGACGCACGCATCGTGGGCCGCCTCATCCTCCCGTGGATCGGGGAGATCGTTGGGGATTCCGAACAGGCACTGTTCCGGGTAGTTGAACGGCGAGGGGAGGATTTCGCGGACGGTCACCGGGGTGGGCGGGAGCGAGAGCCCCACCCGCGACTCCAGAAAATCGAACTCTCCACCTGCCGCCAGCGTGGCGCTGGTCATCACGACGGTCTTCACCCGGTCGAAGAGCGACTCACGCAGCACCGGCGCGAGGTCCAGTGGCACCGCGGCCAGCGCCAGCTGTTGTCCCTTGGGCCCGGTTCGTTCCATCCAGCGCACCGTGGGCACCCCGCCAGGACTCGGCCGCAGAGTCCGGTTGAGACCGTCGCTCACCGCTTCGAGCCGCCGCACCACCCCGCGGAGCTCGCCGAGAATCTGGGTGCGTCGCTCGGTCAGCTCCGCCTGCGACATCCGGTCGGCGATGGTTTCCACGTCGTCCCGCATCCGGCGGAAGGCCCCGAGCACACCGTCGAGCTCGAAGGTCAATCCTTCGCTCCAGATTGGTGCTTTCGCGAAGTCCGCGTCGAGCCGGTAGGGCGAGCCATTCCCTTCGAGGTGGGCGTGCATTCGGAGGAACATCGCCTCGGACCCGCGGCGCGCGTCAGCCAGCGCGGGCAGCAGGCGCTGGGTGAGCAGGTCGAGGCTCGCCCGGGAGAGCAGGTCCATCTGGCTCTTGAGCTCATAGCCCAGCGTGGGCAGCAGACCCTTGCCGTTTCGCTCGAGCCGGCCCAGCAGCCGCCGGACGCCGCGGGTGGACACCGAGGCGCCGAGGTGGTTCGCCGCGACGTCTTCCAGGTGGTGCGCCTCGTCCAGGACCAATCTCTGGTAGGGGGGAAGCACCGCCGCTTCGTCCCAGTTTTCCTGTGCGCCACGGATCGCGAGGTCGGCGGCCAGTAGGTGGTGATTCACCACGACGACGTCCGCTTCCGCCGCCGCCCGTTTGGCCTTGAAGAGAAAACAGCGCTCGAAGTGCGGGCACCGGAGCCGGGAGCAGAGGTCCGGCTCGGCCGCCACCTCGTCCCAAACCTCGCTGCTCGGCTGCACCGCAAGGTCGCCGAGGGTCCCGTCGGCCGTGCGGCTGGCCCACTCCGACAAACCGAGGAGCTCCTGGAGCTTTTCGGGCTCGAGCAACGACTGCTGCCCCGCCACCGCCGTGCCGAGCCGGGCGAGGCAGAGGTAGTTTCGCCATCCCTTGAGCAGCGCGAACGTGGGCGTGTGCGATTCGTCCGCGAGCGCATCCCTGAGCAGGGGAAGATCCTTGCCCACCAGCTGTTCCTGCAGGTTGATCGTGTTGGTGGAGATCACGGTGCGTTCGCCGTTGGCCCGGGCCCAGGCCAGCGCCGGCACCAGATAGGCAAACGACTTCCCGATCCCGGTGCCCGCCTCGAGCAGCACGACGCCGCCGTCGTTGTACGCGTCGGCAACGTGCGCCGCCATGTCCCGCTGGCCCTGGCGGTCCTCGAACGCGCCCATCCGCGCGGCGACCGGTCCGCGCTCCCCCAGCGTCTCCACCACGCCCAGCGGATCGATCCGGGTTTCGGCTTTGACGCGCGGTACCTCGACCACCACGTACAGCTCGGTCGCGTCGTTGTTGACGATCGCGAAGCCGATACCTCCGTCGTGCAGCCGCGCCGCGATGGAGAGGTCCGCCGGGGACGGCTCCAGCAATCCGCCGGGATGATTGTGGAGGAGCATCTCGCCCCGGTCGGCGATACCGGGGAGGGCCAGCACCTCCTCCGCGGTGCCGCGCGCCACGGGCCGGACCGCGGTGATCGCACCCGCGGGGTCGACCGTACCGACGAAGCACACCTCGCGCCCGCGCGCGGCGCGAATCTCCTCGGCGATCCTGACCCGCACCGCCGGCGCGAGCCGGTCGATCACGTCTTGAGTTCCTTCTTCTTCGCGGCGGGAAAGAGCACGTTGTTGAGGATCAGCCGGTAACCCGGCGAGTGGGGATGGGTGCTGAGGTCGGTGGGCGCGTCGCCCACCTGGTGCTGGGGATCTTCGGGGTCGTGGCCGCCCAGGAAGGTCCAGGTGCCCTGGCCCCGCTCGCCGTGGATGTACTTGGCCCACGGGGAGCCCGGCTCGTCGGCCAGCACCGTCACCCCGGGCTTCAGGGCGGTCTTGTTGAACGAGGTGGTGAGCCCGTAGAAATCCGGGATCACTTGCCGGTGGTTTTGCACCAGCATCGTCGGAACCGGGTCGATCTTGGCGCTGAAGTTGAACAGCGTGAACGCGCCCAGCGGCTGGCGCCGATCGGGAGAGTTGACCTGGTGCCCGTCGATTTCGGAGTAGACCGCCATCGAGGGCGACAGCTCGAGCCGCGCGTTCTGAAACGCGAGCGCGCGCTCCCACTTCATTTTGTCGGCGGCCGCCACATCCATCGGCGTGCCGTCGGCAAAGCTCGCGGCGATATCGACGGCGTCGCTCGCGAGCGCGAGGTCCAGCGTCTCCGTGGCGGTGCACATCGCGAACAGGAACCCGCCCCGCTCCACGAATGCCGAAATGGTCCGCGCCACCGCCTTCTTCTCGGCCGGCACATTGGCAAAGCCGAGCTGACGGGCGGTGCGCTGGTTCCGGTCCACCATTTCCTGGAGCCACGGCGCCCCGGCGTAGGTCAGGTAGAACTTGGAGTACTGGCCGGTGAAATCCTCGTGATGCAGGTGGAGCCAGTCGTAGGTGCGGAGTCGGTCGCCGATCACCTCGGGATCCCAGACCTTGTCGAAGGCAATGCCGGCGTACTGCAGGGCCATCGTGACGGCGTCGTCCCAGGGCGCGGCGTTGGGGGGCGCGTAGACCGCTACCTTAGGCGCCTTTTCGAGCGGCACCGCGTCCATGTTGCCCTGGGCGAGCTCCGCCCGGATCTCGGCGGCTTGACCGTCGTCCATAATGGTGGCCGACACGCCGGCCACCGCGGCATCGCGCTGCGTGGCCGTGTCGGCCGGCAGGAGGAAGGAGCCGTTCCGATAGTTGAGGAACCACTCCGCCTTGCCGCCCCGCTCGAGCACCCGGAACGTGACGCCGTAGGCCTTGAGGTGATCGCCTTGCGTCTCGTCCATGGGCACAAGCAGCCAGGTGGCGCGGGACCGCCGCGCTCCGGGAATCCCCGGATTCCCGGATCCCCGGATCCCCACGGCGCCGATCGCCGCCGCCCGCACGAACTCACGACGCTTCATGTGGCCGGCACCGCTCCCCGCGCGACATCGAGCAGCCGCCGAGCCTGGGGAACCACGGCGCTGGTGGGCCACGTGACCAGCAGATGCTCGAGGGCGGCGATGGCCTGCTCCTGGCGCGCGGTCTTGAGCAGCAGGCCGGCCAACGCAAACTCAGCCGCCGCAGCGCTCGCGGGGACGCCTTGTTCCACGACGGTGCGATAGAGCCGCTCGGCTTCGGCATTGTGACCAAGGCCGGCGTGCACTCTCCCGGCCATCAGCAAGAGCTCGCCACCACCGTGATCCGGCGCCAGGGTCGGCGCCAACTCCGCCAGAGCCACGGCCGCGCCGGCGCTGTCCCGCCGCTCCAGCCGGTAGAGGGCGTCGCCGAGCGCGGGAAGCGAGTCTTCCTCGATCACCTGCAGAAGCCCGAGGACCGAGATCCGTTCGGTGGCTGCGGGGCGGTCTCCGGTGAAAGGACCCGCTTCGGTGAGCATCGCCCGCGCCACGGTGAGATCACCGCGATAGAGCGCGATTCTTCCCCGCACCGCCTGCGCATCCACCGAGCTGTCCGCGACCAGCAGGCTGTCGGCCTGGGCCAGCCGTCCGTTGCGGATCCATCCCAGCGCCAGCCGAAGGGCCAGGCGCTGGCGGTCCTCCGCGCCGAGGATCGGAGCCAGCTCGCGGAATCGGCGGTCCGCCTCCTCCACCCCGCCTTCGTCCACCAGCACGCTCACCAGCGTCGATGTGGCGCTCGCCGCCATCGAGGGAGTGGCGGCGGGGTCGCCGGCGAGCGTGGCGAGCAGCCGCCGCGCCGCGGTCTGGTCGCCCGCATCGGCGTACGCCTGCGCCGCCTCGAGCCGGATCCGCGCCCGTTGGGGACCCTGGGCACGGTCGCCCATGAGCTCGAGCACCCGGGCACGGGCGGCATAGTGCTCGGCGGTAGAGGAAGCCCGCAGATCGTCCAGGATTTCCTGCAATGCCTCCACACCGCCGGTGCCGCCGGTCGAGACAGCGGCCTCAATGCGCTTGGCGCCGGTGAGTGGCTCGCCCCAGCGAATCAGCAGGGCGGATGCGAGCCGCTCGCCGGTCAGGTCTCCATCCTTGCCCAGCTCGCGGAGGAGCGTGGTCCGCCCCGGTGGAGGCACCTGTCCCAGAATGGAGAGCGCCGCCCCGCGATAACCCGGCACTTTCCGGATCGCGAGCGACCATTCGCGGGCCGCCCCGGCGTAGTCGCCCTCCGCGGCGGCGAGCTGTCCCAGCTCGGCGGCCATCGCGTCGGGCCGGCCTAGCTTCTGCCGCCCCAGCAAGTAGGCCGCTTTCGCGCTGGCGCGGTCGCGGGCGCTGTAGGCCGACAGGCCCCATTCCTGATAGGGCATTTCACTGGCCGGCTCGAGCGCGGCCCAGCGCTCGACCGCGACCCGTGCGCTGTCCGGCTGGCGCGCCGCGGTCCACACCCGGATGGCTACACCCAGCACCCCGGGCGAAGGATCGCGCTGGACCGCCGCCTGCATCGGCGCGATCATCTCGGCCAGCCGCCCAAGCGGGGTCAGCGCGCGCTCCAGGCCCAGGAGCGCGGACAAATCGTCCGGCCGAGCGGCGAGATGAGTCCGCCACGCCGACGCCGCGCCGGCGTAATCGCCGCGGCGCTCGAGATCCATCGCGCGGGTGGTGGCATCCTGCGCATTCGCAACGGCCGTCAGGCCCAGCGCGACCAGCGAGCACATCCCCACTCGCTTCACGGGGCGCCTCCGGTGAGGCGGCGGAAGTAGTCGGTGACCAGCCTCCGCTCTTCGGGAGAGAGCCGCTGCAGCTGCTCCCACGTCGGTAACCGAATTTCTCCGTCCCGGCCCGAGAGCTGGGCGCGCAGCGAAGGGGGCAGCCGGATCTCGCCCGGCTTGGCGCTTTCGCTCTGGCGTTCCTTCCGCTCGTCCTCCTCCCGGCCGGTGAGCGTGCGGCCGGCATCGAGCATCCGGCGGAACAACCGCTCCTGGCGCGCCACCATTTCGCGGTCGAGCCGGCCGCGCTCGAGCGCGCGCGCCAGGTCACGCGCCTCGTCTCCCATCGGCTTGGCCTCGGCCTGTCCTTGGGCGCGGAGCCGCTCCAGCTCTTGGGCCAGTGCCCGCTGCCTGGCGGCCAGCGACTGCAGCTGCTGCTGAATGGAGGCGGAGCCCGCCATGGGCAACAATCCGTTGGCATCCTGGCTGATCTGGCCCTGCTGATTGGCCAGCTTGGTCATTCGTTCCATCGCCTCGGCGAAGCCCGAGCCGCTCCCAGCGCCGGAGACGTCGTCCCTCGCGCGGAGCAGCCCGTACGCCGCCACATTGAGCGCATCCACCGCGTCTCCCGCGCGGTCGGCCGATTCCCGCGGGTTTCCCGAGGCACTGGCCGCCGCTTCGCGGGCGCGCGTCATCTGCTGCCGGGCCTCCGCGAGCGCCGCCAGAATCTGGGGCGAGACCAGTGCGTTCTTCCCGGTGGCGGCGCCGACCTGCTCCAGGAGTTTCTGAACGCCTTCCTCGAGGGCCCCTTCGGCGTTGCGCGCCGCGGCCTGCGTGCCGCTTTGCCGGAATTGCTCCGTCACCGCGAGCTGCCGCTCGGCAAGCCGGGTGGTTTCCAGCAGCGCACGATCCAGCTGCGCGACGACCTCCTCGCGCCATTCCTGTTGCTGGCCCTCGCGCTGCTCTTGCACCTGTTCCTTCACCGCTTTCATCTTGCCGGCGGCCTGCTGGCCGGACTTCTGCGCCTGGCCGGATTGCTTGCGCTCGGCCGCCTGCGCCGCCTGATGCATATCCCTGGCGGCGTCGCGCGCCTCCTCGGCCGCCCGCTTCATGGCCTCCTGGCGCTGCTCGGCCTCCATCTGCTTGGCGGCCTGCTCGAGCCCGGCGGCCACCGAGTCGGCTCGCCGTGCCATGGCGCGCTCCTCCGCGGCGGCGCGGGCGCTGTCGGTGGCGGTCACCTGCTTGTTCCAGGTGTCCTGCTGCTCGGCCAGCTCACGGGTCTCCTGCTCCAGCGCGGCGAGCTGGCCCTCGAGCGCCGCCCGTTTGAACATCTCCCGGCTGCGCTCCAGCGCCTCGCGGAGCTTCTGCTGGCTCTCCCCGAGCCTCCGCACCGCGTCCTTGGTCCGCTCGCGGTCCAGCGCCTTGAGGGCCTCCTGGAGCTCGGCGAGCTGCCGGCGAAGCTCGGGCGACAGCGCTTGCTCCAGCTGATCCTGGACCTCCTTGAGACGCCGCTGAAAGGCCGAATCCGAGAGACCCGCGCGTTCCGCCGTCTTGCGTAGTTCTTCCAGTGCCTTCTGCACCTGTTCCGCCTGTTCGATCAGCTGCTCCTGACGCTCCGCCACCGTCTCCGCCTTCTTGGCGGACTCGAAGTCGAGCGCGCTCTCCGCCCCGCGCTGCTGGGCACGCCCAAGGTCTTCGGTTTGCCGCTGCGCGTTCCGGCTTTCGGCCACGAGGGAATCGAGCTGCTTCTGGATTTCGCGCGCCCGGTCCTGCTCCGCCACGCGGAGCTCGGGCCTGGTCGGCACGATGATCGCGACTTCGCGTGACCGGCCGGTTTGCCCCGCAGGAGAGTTGTCGCGGACCCGGGCCACGATGCGCAGCGTGTCGCCGGCCACCAGGCCGAGCGCTGCCGGATCCACGGAGGCCGGAAGAATCGCCCGGTCCAGCGCCTGAGCGGGAAGCGGGAGGCGCTCCTCCGAAAGCGCTCGCGTGCCGCCGCCGTGCGACACCCGGCGCTCCAGCATGATTTCCGTCAGCCCATGATCGTCGTGGGCGTCGAGCACCAGCGGGAGCGAGCCCACCAGGGGCGCGACGGTGTCGCCGGCGGGAACCGGGATCTCGACCACCGGCGCCAGATCCGGAAGGATGCGCACCAACAGCACGACGTCGTCGCCGGTGAGCGGCTCACCGTCCTCGCCGCGGAGCACCAGGCGATAGGCCCCGGAAGACACCGGGGCGAAGCTGCCCGCGAAACGCGCCCCATCGAGCGGCAGCGCCGCGCGCATGGCGCCGAGCTCCCAGCGCGCGGTGCCGAGCGGCACGGTGGCTTCGCCTCGCGCGTGGAGCCGGCTTCCGGCCGGGAGCAGGAGCGTGTCAACCCCCACCGGGGCCGGCTCGTTCTCGAGCTTCAGGTAGGCGGGATACTGAATGGTCACCGCAAACGCAGCGAGGAAGGCCGGCCGCCGCACGGTGACCTCGAGCGTATCGGAGGAGCGCCGGCCGTCGGTGATATGCGCGAAGAGCGCTTCGGTGAGCGGCCCGGCGAGGCGGCGGGCTCGTCCCAGCGAGTCGAGCGGCACGGAGATCGGCTCCCAGGTGGTGCCGGGCGATCGCGTCCACAGCGTCACCGCGCGGCGGCCGGGCGCCGAGACCAGGAGAGCCACCGAGTCTCCCGTACGGATCAGCTGCCGGTCCGCGGTCAGCCGGAGCGGACTCGCCATCATTTCCAGCGCCAGCCGGGGCCGCCAGAGCAGCGCCGCCGGCCCCCGACGAATCCCGGCAGCGCCCAATAGCAATCCGCAGCCGACCACGCCCGTAGCGGCGCCGGTAAGCAGCCTGCCGATCCGGCTGCGTTCCCGGCCGAGGGCGGCGGGTGCGCGCGTTGCCACGTCCAGTGCCGTCGCCCGGTCGGCGGCCGCGCGAAGGCCATGGCTGGTACCCTCGCTCGGTGGCTCCAGCAAACCGCGCAGCGCGCCGCTGCGCCACTCCATCTGCTCTTCGAGTCGCGCGGCCAGCCGATGCGAACCCAATCCGCGCGCGGAGCGGAATACCAGCACCAGACAGATCGCTCCGGCGAGGATCGCCGCGACCCACGTGGCCGGCACCCACAGCGGCGAGCGCAACAGACCGGCCCGCGCGCTCCAGGCCGCCAGCGCCAGCACGAGCAGCAGGCCGGCGAGTGCGGCGACGCCGCCCAGCCACGCCATGCGCCACACCAGGGGGCGCGCGCTGGCGCGGAGGGCCTGCTCGGTCTGGCCGCCGGTCACCGGCCGCCTCCGACCGCGTAGACGAACAGGTTTACTCCCATGCGCAATGCGGCCTCGCGCTTCTCGGGCGGGTCCTTGTGAACCTCGGGGTCTTCCCACCCGTCTCCCAGATCGGTTTCATAGCTGTAGTACACGACGAGCCGGCCCTCGAGAAAGATCCCGAAGCCCTGCGCGGGCTTGCCGTCATGCTCGTGAATCTTGGGAATTCCCCGAGGGAATTCGTACACCAGATGATAAATGGGGTGGTCCAGCGGCACCTCGACGAGCGGCCGATCGGGAAAGAGCCGCGCCAGCTCTCGGCGAATCGATTCGTTCATCCCGTAGTTGTCATCGGCGTGGAGGAAGCCGCCTTGCTGGAGATACCGGCGCAGCGTCGCGAGCTCGGTCTCATTCCAACGCACGTTGCCATGCCCCGTCATGTACAGGTACGGCAGCTGCCAGACGTCGGCATCGGCGAGCGTCACCACGCGCTCGCGCGGCGCAACGGGCAGCGTGGTGCGCTCCGCCAACGCCGTGAGCAGATTGGGCAGGCTCGACGGATTAGCGTACCAGTCGCCGCCGCCGTCGTAGTGCAGCCGCCCGATGGTGAGCGGTGGCTGCGCTGTTGCGGTGGGTGTCGCGAGCGCGAGCGCCAGCAGGGCTCGTCTCATGGCTTCGGCTGCTCCACGGCCAGGCGGTAGGCGTCGTTGCGGGGCACGCCGAAGAGATCGGTCAACAGGGCGGCCACTTCCTTCCGGGAGACGCCGGCCTCCAGCAGCCGCGCCGCGGCCGGGCCGGCGCGAACGGCGGAATCGTCATTCGGCGCCGCGGCCGCGCCGCCGACCAGCACCGTGCATTCGCCGCGCGCGCCCTCGCCGTCACGGCGGTAGTGCGCGCCAAGCTCCTCCAGGGATCCCTGGCGGAATTCTTCGTGGATCTTGGTGAGCTCCCGGGCCACGACGGCGCTCCGTTCCCCGCCGCAGACCGCCGCGAGATCGGCGAGCAGCGCTTCGACCCGGCCGGGCGCTTCGAAGAGCACGGTGGTCCACTCCTCCCGCGCGATTCGCGCCAGGAACCGGCCACGCTCCGGACCCTTGCGGGGCAGGAACCCCAGGAAAAGGTACCGGTCCGCGGGAAAACCCCCCGCCGAGAGTGCCGCGGCGACCGCGGACGGCCCGGGAATGGGGACGATACCGAATCCGGCCTTCCGCACCGTCCGCACCAGTTCCGCCCCGGGATCGCTGACGGCTGGTGTGCCGGCGTCGGTCACCAGCGCCACATCCTCACCCGCTTCGAGGGCCCGGAGTACCGCGCGGGCCGACCCCGGCCCCGAATGCGCGTGCGAGGAAATCCAGCGCGGATGGGCACCGAGGTGGGAGAGAAGCTTTCGGCTGTGTCGGGTGTCTTCCGCGACCACGACCGGCACGCGGCGGAGCGTCTCCGCGGCCCGCGCGGTCAGGTCGCCAAGATGGCCGAGCGGAGTGGCGACGACGAAGAGTGTCCCGCTCGGCACGGCATCACGCAGCGAGGTGTTTGGCGATTTTCGCCTCGAGGGCGGGCCGCTGCGTCAGACCAATGATGGTGTCGACGTGCTTGCCGTCTTTGAAGAACAGCAGCGCAGGAATCGAGCGCACGTTGAACCGCATCGTGGTCTTCTGGTTGGCGTCAACGTCGATCTTGGTGACTCGCACCTTGCCCGCGTACGAAGTGGCCAATTGCTCCAGGATCGGAGCGATCGCGCGGCAGGGGCCGCACCATTCCGCCCAGAAGTCCACCAGGGTGAGCCCCTGGCCCCGCTCCACTTGCTCGGCAAAATCGGTGTCGTTCACGTGGCTGATGTTGCTGTTCGCGCTCATGTTGTCCTTGGCTCCTGTTACTTTGTTCTCTATGCCCGACCAGCCTCGCATCGCCCACGTGGGCGTCGCCGTGCCGGACATTGCCGCCGCTCTGGCGTTCTACCGCGACGTGCTGGGCCTGGCGCCCGGCCGGCCGGAATCGGCCGACGGCGCGACGATTGTCTCGCTTACCCTGGGCGAGAGCGCGGTGGAGCTGCTCTCTCCCGAGGATCCCCACAGTCCGATTGCCAAGTTCCTGGCCAAGCGCGGCCCCGGTATTCACCACCTCTGCTACCGCGTTCCCGATCTCGATCGGGCCCTCGAGGCATGCCGGGCCGGCGGCTACACGCTGGTGGATCAGGTCCCCCGCCGCGGCGCGGGTGGCCGGCGGATTGCGTTCGTGCATCCCAAGTCCACCGCCGGCATCCTGCTCGAGCTCACCGAGTGACGCCGCTTCCAGCCGCGTCGGGCGGTTCACAGGGCCGCGCCGGGTTGCCGGCGGCCTCGAGCTCCACGTCGAGGACCATCCAGCCGCCCTTGACGCGAAGCAGCGTGGCCGGGATCTGCTTCATGCATCCCTGTCGGAAGATCTGGACCACCAGGCGCCGGCGCTTGTCGTCGCCGGTGTAGGGCATGTCGGAGACGATCCGGGAGCTGTCGGCGCGAAGGTACGACTGGATCACCACCAGCCGCTTCTCATAGTTGTCGGGAATCCGGGTTTGCGCGGCGGGCCCCCGCGACGAGCCCCAGAGCTGCGACATGCGGGTCAGGTTGCTGTCGGCGGCGGCGCTCATGAACTCGCGCAGCGCCTGGCTGGAGGAGGCCACCGGCGTGGTCGGTGCGCTGCCCTGCTGACCGCCGCACCCAGCGAGCATCGCTGCCAGCGCAAAGACAGTTGTACGCATCGGAGGCCCTCCTTCACGGGAACGGCCGAACATGCAAAAATAACCGGACCACCACTCCCGGAGCAACGAGCGCCCATGCGGCTGTACGTGAACATCGACCACGTCGCGACGCTCCGTCAGGCGCGCCGCGCCGACGAGCCCGATCCCGTCGCGGCAGCCAGGCTCTGCGAGGCGGCCGGAGCCGACGGAATCACCGCGCATTTGCGCGAAGATCGCCGGCACGTCGGCGATGCCGATCTCGAGTCGCTCGCGCAAACCGTCACCACAGTGCTCAACGCCGAGCTGGCCACCGCCCCCGATGTGGTGGCGCTGGTCTGCCGTCTTCGCCCCTTCCAGGCTACGCTGGTTCCCGAGCGCCGCGAAGAGGTCACCACCGAAGGCGGACTCGATCTGAGCCGCCGGGACGCCCGTCTCACCGACGCCATTCAGCAGCTCACCGGCACCGGGATCCGGGTCTCCTTGTTCATCGATCCGGACCCCGCAGCCATTGACGCATCGCACGCGCTCGGCGTGCCCGCTGTCGAGCTGCACACCGGCCGGTACTCCCACACCTGGCGCCAGGGGCGGCACGCGCTCGATCAGCTCGAGGCCGCGGCGCGGCAGGCCCGGTCGCTGGGCCTGGCCGTGCACGCGGGGCACGGGCTCACCTATCCAAACGTCCAGCCCGTGGTCGCCATTCCGGAAATCGAGGAAGTCAACATCGGCCACAGCATCATGAGCCGGGCCATTCTGACGGGGATGAGCGAGGCGGTACGCGAGATGCGCCGCTTGATCGACGCGGTGCGGCCGCGTTGACCCCATTCCGCGGCGACCCTACACTTCCCCCGTCGGTTCGCCCCCCTGCACAACACTATCCTGAGGCCCCGTGAACGCTCCCGTCGGCCGCCGTGAGTTTTTTACCCTGGAGGCGGGGGAGTACCTGGAACGCCTGGCGCTGCTGGCCGCCGGGGCAAGCGCGCCCGATGGCGAAGACCTGGTGCGCTACGCCCGGGCGCTCCGCGGCGCGGCGCTCATGGCCGGACCCGCGGGCTACGCCGTGGCCGCGGCGGCGATCGAGAGCGTGGCCAAGGCGGTGCGCGACGGCGGGGTGGCCTGGACCCCGGTGCTCGCCGAGAGAATGAGCCAGTCCGTCGAAGAGTGCAAGTCGCTCCTCCACCGCGTGCGCGAGTGGGCGGACGTCGATCGCGAGCGGTGCGACCGCATGGCGGAGCGGCTCGACGGCCTGATTGGAGTGGCGGGCAAGCGCCCCAGCCTCGGAGGGATCGGCACCGGCCCGGGGCTCTCGGCGGGCGTGCGCGCCTACGTGGCCCGCGAGGCCGCCGCCGTAGCCGGGACGCTGGAGCAGGTGGCCGAAGCGGTCGAACGAAGTCCGTCACCCGACAGCGCCGATCCGTTGCTCCATCGCCTCCAGCCGTTGCGCGGCTTGGGCGCACTGCCCGGCCTCTCCCCGCTGCCTGAGCTGCTGGAAACCCTGGACCTCACCATCGCCTTTGCGTGCCGCGGCGGTGCCTGGCCCCGGGCGGCCGGCCCCGCGTTTCGCGCCACCGCCGCGGCGCTTTCGCGGATGGCGCGCGACATCGCCGAGCTGGGCATGCCGCAGCACGACTCCCATGAAATCGTCCAGGCAGCCGAGCTGCTCCGGGAAGCCTTTGCCCACGAGCAGGATGTGGTGCCGATCTCCCAACTCCTGGCCGACGGCGACCCTGACGGCATCGTGAGCCGGGGTGCCCTGCGAGAAGCCAGTCCGGCCTCCAGCGGGGTCGCGATGGAGCTCGCCGGGCTGGCCGACCGCTTCCGGCATGCCGTCGCCCAGACCCGGGAGGGCGTGAGCCGCACCGCCCGGTCGCTCGCCCTCAACGCCCTCGGCCTCTCGGTTCGTGGGCTGGCCCTGAGCCATGAGGTCAGTGCGGCGACCACCGGATTCCTCGCCCGCGTGGACCGGGAGACCATGTCGGGTCGCGCGCTGGTGGCCGGTGACCGGTTCGCGGACATCCTCGAGCTCGCGGTCGCCGCGCTCAGCACCGCCGCCGAAGCCGAATCGGTCGCAGGGCTCTCGCTCGAACTGGGGCCGCTCTCGGACGAGCTCGACCGCACGGCGGGAGCCGGGGCGAAGCCGGTCGAGCCGGAAGAAATCGAGATCATCCCGATCGAAGTCCCGGCCCCGGAAGCCGATTCCGGCGCGGACATTGTGCCGATCGAGTCCCTGTTCTACGACGCGCCGGTCCCGGCTCCGCTCGCGGCACCGGTCCTCGCCTACCTGCCGTTCGAGCAGACCTTCTCGACCCTGTTCCTGCTGGAGCATGGCGGCGCCCGGGCGGCGGCACCGATCGTCCCCATCGAGTCGCTCGCTCCCGAGAGGGAGCCGGCCGCGGTGCCGATCGATACCCTGCTCTACCGGGGGCGTCGCGCCCTGGAGCGGGCCGACCTGGTCCGGCGCGAGCTGGACGCCGCGCTCAAGGTCCGCCGCGGCCTGACCGGCGTCGAAACGCTGCTGGAGGAACTGCTCGCGCTGGTTCCGCTCGCGCTTGAAGACGATCGCTGAGCCGTCGAAGGGGCCGCGTGGGCGGCGGCGGCTCTTCACCGGCCTCGCCATCACGATTACCCTCGCACTCCTCTACTGGGTGCTGCGCGGAACGTCGCTGGCCGACGTCATGGCCCATCTCCGCGCCGCGCGCCCCGGGCCGCTCATCGTCGCCGTCATCCTCGCCACCGCCACGTTCCTGCTCCGGACTGCCCGATGGCGGGTGCTGCTGCGGACCCGGGAAGGGGCCCCGGTTTCCTGGTCGGCGCTTTGGCACGCGACGGCGATGGGCTTCATGGCCAACAACACCCTGCCGCTCCGGCTGGGCGAGCTGGTGCGCTCTTACGCCGCGAGCCGTCTGGGTGGTGTGCCGCTTACCGCCGCGCTGTCGTCGATCGCCGTGGAGCGGGCCCTGGACGCGCTGACCCTGGTCGCATTGCTCGGTCTCGCGCTCTTTCAGGCGGGACTGCCCGCCGACACGGTCGTCGCCACTGCCGTCGGCGATGTCCGGCTCGACGCGGTCGTCATCCGGGCCGGAATCCTCTGCGCCCTGGTGTTTGCCGGCGCGCTCTTCGTGGTCCTGTTCCCTCTCGTCGCGGAGCGGCTGGTACGCCTGGTGGTACCCTTCCCCCGACTGGCCGAGCGGGTGGTGGCGCTCATCGAAGGGCTGCGCCAGGGGTTTGGGGCGCTGCGCTCGCCGGCGCGGCTGGGCGTGGCGGTGTTCTGGTCGCTCGCCCACTGGCTCCTCAATGGCGCGACGTTCTACATCGCGTTCGCCGCCTTCGGCATTCAGGTCGGCTTTGCCGGCGCCCTCCTGGTCCAGTCGCTCCTCACGTTTGGTATCGCTGCGCCTTCCACGCCAGGGTACTTCGGCGTCTTCGAGCTGGTGGTAGCCGCGGCGCTGGGGCTCTTCGGCGTGCCTGCCGACGTCGCTCTGGCCTATGGGATCACCTACCACATTACGACCTTCCTGCCGATCACACTGCTTGGCCTCTGGTCGCTCACCCGCACCGGGCTGAGCGTGCGCGAGGCCACCCGGGCCGCACCATGACCGAGCCCCTGTCCGGGAGCGCGCACGCGAAGGTCAACCTCTTCCTGCGGGTGCTCCATCGGGAAACCAGCGGATTCCACGGCATCGAGACGTTGTTCTGCCGTCTCGATCTCGCCGACCTGCTGCTGGTGCGGCGGACCGAAGCGCCGGGCGTGACCCTCGAAGTGGATGGGCCGGACACGGGGCCCCCTGATGCCAATCTCGCCGTGCGGGCCGCGCACGCTGTGCTCGACGCAACCGGGCGCCGGTTCGGAGTCCACCTCTCGCTCTCCAAACGGATTCCCATCGGGGCGGGGTTGGGCGGCGGATCGGCTGATGCGGCGACCGCGCTCGCGCTGGTGAATCAGCTCGCCGGGAACGCGATCCCCCGCGCCGAGCTCCTCCACCACGCCGCGCTCCTGGGCGCCGACGTAGCGTTCTGTCTGAGCGGAGCCTCGCTGGCGCTGGCCTGGGGCCATGGCGAGCGGATGGTGGCGCTCCCGCCGCTGCCCTCGGCGCCCGTGTTGCTGCTCACGCCGCCCGTGGCCGTCGGCACCCGCGAGGCCTACGCTTGGCTCGACGCAGCCCGCGGCGATGCCGTGCGACGCGGGGCCCTTTGCCTCAATCCGGAGGCACTGACCGGCTGGAGCGATGTGGCCCGCATGGCGGGGAACGACTTTGAATCGGTGGTGTTCGGACGAGTGCCCGCGGTGAGAGAGGCATTCGAAGCGATGGCACGGACCCGCCCGCTGCTCTGCCGGATGACCGGCTCCGGCTCCACCATCATCGCCGTGTACCGCAGCGAGCGCGACCGGGAGGATGCCCGCATGATCCTGGGCAAGAAGCTCGGGATGTTGACCCCGGCGACGACCCGCTAACCCGCGCCGCGACGAATGGGCTCTACACTGATTGTGGTCCGGGCGCGGCATCGGCGGCACCCTTGGGAGGGGCCCCCGGCTTCCCCCAAGAGCGGATCTGGTGGCCAGGGAAGGAGTTGGCTCGGCGTCCCGGAAATCACGCCGGCGCGGCACGGCTCATGATTCTGCTGAGGAGCGTGTCCTCCCCGATTCCCCCCGGGGCGGACGCGGTCCTGACGCGGCAGAGTCACGCGCCGGTGCCTGGGCGCCCCGGAGTCAGCCGACTCCGGGGCGCCCGCTTTTCCCCCCGGTCACGGGTCACTGGTCACAGGTTACTTTTGTCCCGCTGGCCCTTCGTCCAATGGCAGGACATCAGACTTTGGATCTGAGAATGGTGGTTCGAATCCACCAGGGCCAATACGATTCGACCGTCTCCGTCCCCTTCCTAGAACCCCCTGAAGCACCCGTCACGTCCTTCCAGCCCACCGGCCGCCGCTGCGTCCTTGGACAAGCAGCGTGCATGAGCTTGCAGGGTGCACCCCACGATCGAACGGCGGAGTGCGAATGGGCGGGACGCTTCCTCGCGTGCCACCCGGCCGGAATCGGGGTAATCGGTCACCCCAGGCCAAGTTACGATGCGAGCGCGCCGCTGGTATGACAAATGCCGCTCCAGAGGGCAACGCGAGATCACTGAATCCTTGTCCAGCCAATCCATGCCCAAGACCCCACCCGGCTCCAAGCCGGATCCGATGGCGCGAGAGGTTGACCGGCTGCTCTCGCAGCTCACCCTGGTCGACCACGGACCGGGCCACAATCGCGCCGCACCGCGTCGCGGGGCCCGGTACCCGACCGCGCGGCCGAGATCCGCCGATGTTGCACTTTCGACCGATGCCCCGACCCGTGGAGACCTCCGGGCGCTGTGGGGGCGCGTCCTCCTCGGCGTGACGCTCGGCGGGGCCATGACGCAGTGGCCGTATCCACATGGATGCGGTGTGCCGCTCCTCGTCTATCTGGGCGCCGTAGGGACGGTGCTGCTAGCCGGCGCGTGGATCGGGTTCGCGTCCTGGAAACTGCGCAACGGGCTGACCCACATCCTGTCGCTCATTCTGCTCTACTGGGGGATTGTGCTCGCCGCCGAGCAGGTACTCCCGCGCATCGGGTATGCAGCGGATAGCGCGAGCTGGCGCTGTGCAGTGGAGCTGTCCGTCAGGTCGTTCTGAGGTCCTAGCGGATCGCCCCTGGCTACCTCCCCAATTACTTCCCCTCGAACTTCTTCGCGATTTCCTCGGCCAGGCTCTTCGCCATCGCCGTCTGGTCATCGGCCTGGTTGCGCGCCTCCACCGTAATCACGTAGCGATACCGGGTCAGCGCCGTCACCTTGGCCGTCTTGCTGTCCTTGTTGTATTCCTCGGACCCCCACGTGAATGGAACGTCTATCTTGATCGTTCGCGTCCGCGAATGCGCATCCTCCTGACTGTAGGCCATCATCATCGGCCCGGCCAGCATCCCGTATCCCGCCTGGGTTCCCCCGAAATCGACGATGGTGATGTGGATGCTCGGCGCATTGCCCTCGGCGGCGCCGGCGGGGGCCGAGTAGGCCTGTTCGACCTGCGACATCGAGAAGGCACCCATGCTCTGACTCGATCCGCTCGGTTCGCCGGACGGGGCATAGCCGTTGGGTGAGGGCGGAAGCACCTTTTGGAGCTCGCTGTAGGGAACCGCCAACGTGTCACCCTTCTCCCGCCGTTCCTGATAGAACTTCTCGGCTTCCTCCTGACTCTGTTGGATGGCCGTCGCCGCGTTGGCTGTCTGCCCCAGGGCGCTCACCGCATTCCCGGCTTCCTTGGCCTTGTCCCCGCAAGCGGCGAGCAGGAGCCCTGCGACAATGCCGAGTCCGAGCGTGTTCATTCTGTGGCTCCTTCGATTGGTGAGTTAGTCCTGTCGGTACAGTATAGAGCCGGCCCGCCGAGTGCGCCCGGCGCCCGGCTTCGCCGGGGTATCTTGGAGACCATGCGTGCCCTGACCTATCACGCCCCGGGCGATCTGAGAGTAGAAACGGTCGAGGATCCGGGGATCCAGGCCCCGACTGACGCCATCGTCGCGATCCGCCTGGCCGCGATTTGCGGCTCCGACCTCCACGTGTGGCATGGTCGGGAGCGGGGCCTCGATGCCGGCACGGTCACGGGCCACGAATTTATCGGCGAAGTGGTGGAGATTGGCCGCGGAGTCTCGAGGGTTCGGCTGGGCGCCCGGGTCGTGAGCCCCTTCACGACCAGTTGTGGCGTCTGTTATTACTGTGCCAACGACCTCCCGGCTCGCTGCGACAAGGGACAGCTCTTCGGCTGGGTCGAGCGCGGCGCGGGACTCCACGGCGGGCAAGCGGAACTGGTACGCGTGCCCCTGGCCGACAGCACTCTGGTGGCGGTCCCCGATGGGCTCGCCGACGAAGCCGCAATCCTGCTGGGTGACGTGCTCTCCACCGGGTACCACGGCGCGGTGATGGGAGGAGTCGGCGCCGGTACGGTGGCCCTGGTGGTCGGATGCGGACCGGTCGGCTTAATGGCGGTGCTTGCCGCCCGGGAGCTCGGAGCAGCCCGGGTGTTTGCCGTGGACGCCGTGCCGGCACGGCTGGCGCTGGCCCGGGACATGGGGGCCGAGACCCTGCCGCTCGGCTCGGAAGCAGCCTTGGACCTGCTTCGCAACGCCACCCAAGGGCGCGGCGCCGACGCCGTCGTCGAGGCGGTGGGAAGCCCCGAGGCCAGCCGGCTCGCGTTTGACTTGGTCCGGCCGGGTGGAGTCATCGCCGCCGTTGGGGTACACCACGAGTCGGCGTTTCCGTTCTCCCCGGGGCAGGCTTACGACAAGAACCTGACCTATCGGATCGGCCGCTGTCCGGCGCGCCACTATATGGAGCGGCTGCTTCCCTTGGCGGAGCGGCGGCACGCTGAGCTCCGCGCCCTGTTCACCCACCGGGTACCGCTCCGAGACGCGCCGGCAGCCTACCAGATGTTCGACACCAAGTCGGACGGGTGCGTCAAAGTCGGACTCGACCCGGGTTCCTGAGCCGATTCACCGTCTCGGCAATTGACGCCAAACGGGCCCCGGTGTTATACTTAGGGGCTATGGCCCTGCCGAATGAGTCGATCACCCGGAGCCCCATGCTCCTCCTCAGCGGCACGGCCAACCGGCCGCTCGCCGAGGAGGTCGCCCAGGAAATCGGCGCGTCGCTCTGCAAGGCCACGATCCGGCGATTTGCCGACGGTGAAATCTTCGTCAAGATCGACGAGAATGTTCGCGGCCGCGATGTCTACATCATCCAGCCGACGAACCCTCCCGCGGAAAATCTGATCGAGTTGCTATTGCTGATGGATGCGGCGCGGCGCGCGAGCGCGGCGCGGATCACGCCGGTGATCCCGTACTTCGGGTACGCGCGCCAGGATCGGAAAGACCAGCCCCGGGTGGCCATCAGCGCAAAACTGATGGCCAACATCATCTCCCAGGCGGGTGCCGATCGGGTGCTGGCCATCGATTTCCACCAGCACCAGCTGCAGGGATTCTTCGACCTGCCGGTGGATCACCTCTACTCGGCGCCGGTGTTCACCAGTCACTACCGGCAGAAGGGTCTCAAGAATCTGGCGATCGTCGCTTCGGACGTGGGCGGTGCCAAGATGGCGCGCGGGTTTGCCAAGCGGCTCGATGCAACCTTCGCGATCATCGACAAGCGGCGCACCGCGGCCAACGTGGCGGAAGCGGTGAACGTAGTGGGAGACGTCGAGGGGAAGGACTGCATCATCCCCGACGACATGATCGATACCGGCGGAACGATGGCCGAGGCGGCCCACGCGCTCAAGCGGCTCGGCGCCGGGGATGTGTACATCTGCGCCACCCATGCCCTGCTTTCGGGGCCGGCGGTGGAGCGGCTGAAACAAGCACCCATCACGGAGGTGGCGGTGACCAACACCATCCACCTTCCGCCGGAAAAGCGGTTCGACAAACTCAAGGTGTTGTCCATCGCCGGACTCCTCGCGAAGGCGATCGGCTACACCCATAGCGACCAATCCGTCAGCGCGCTGTTCGAATAACCGGAAGGAAAGCGACCCATGGCACAGCAGGCTACGATCGAGGCGGCTCCCCGCCGTAGCACCGGCAAAGGCGTGGCCCGGTCACTCAGACGGGATGGGCGGATCCCCGCCGTCATTTACGGACGCGGCCGGGACCCGGAATCCCTCTCGGTCGACACGACCGCGCTCACCCGGCTGCTCACCCAGATTGCCGCGTCGACCACCCTGGTGGACGTGTCCGTCGAAGGCCGCGCGCCGGTCAAGGCGCTGATCCGGGAAATTCAGCGCAATCCGATCCGGCCCGCGGATATCATCCACCTCGACCTGTACGAGGTGCATGCCGACGAGAAGATCACCGTCGAGGTGCCGGTCAAGCTGACCGGGATTCCCGACGGCGTGCGCAATTTCGGCGGCGTCCTCGACCAAGTCATGCACACCATGTCGATCAAGGTGTTTCCGGCCGACATCCCGGCGCATATCGACGTGGACGTGACCGCGCTCAGTATCGGCCACTCGATCCACATGCGGGATCTCACCTTCGAGAAGTTCGAGGTGCTGAACGACGGGGGCCAGACGATCGCCACTGTGGTGGCGCCGCGGGCCGAGGAAGTGGTGGCTCCGGTCGCCGACGTCGCGGCCACTCCGGAGGAGCCCGAGCTCATCCGGAAGGCCAAGCCCGACGAGGACGCCGAGGCCGAAGCCGAAGGCAAAGAGGGCAAAGAAGGCAAAGAAGGCAAAGAAGCCAAGAAGAAGGAGTAGCCGCTGCGCGCCGTTCTGGGGCTGGGCAACCCGGGCCCGGAGTACGAGGAGACGCGGCACAACGCGGGCTTCCTCCTGGCGGACCGGCTGGCCCAGCGGTGGCGCCTGGGGCCGTTTCGGCGGGAGGGGCAGGCCCGGGTGGCCCAGGGCAGCCGGGGCGGCGTGCCGGTGCGGGTCCTCAAGCCTCAGACATATATGAATCGAAGCGGCGCCGTCCTCGCGCCGCTTCGAGCTATCGAGACCTTCGATCCCGCCGCCGATCTCCTCGTGCTGGTGGACGACGTGGACTTCGACGTGGGGCGATTCAAGCTCCGCGGCGCGGGCAGCGCCGGGGGGCACAACGGGCTCAAGAGCGTCGAAGGTACGCTCCGGCGTCAGGACTACGCCCGGCTCCGCATCGGAGTCGGACCTCGCCCGATGGGACAGGACGATCTGGCGGATTTCGTGCTCGACCGCTTCACGCCGGAGGAGCGGGCCGCGCTGGACTCGCTGCTCGACCCAATGGCCGAGGCCGTCGAATGCTGGCTCGAGGAGGGCATCGAGCGGGCGATGAACCGCTTCAACCGCGTTGAACGAAAGAAGGACGTGTCGTGATCGACCTCTCGCGTTTCGCTCCTCTGGCCGGCGGGCTCGGGCTCTTCATCGCCCTGGGCATCTATTTCTACTTGCGCCGGCAGTCGGCGGGCAACGAGCGGATGCGGGAGATCAGCGGGCTCATCGAGGAGGGGGCGATGGCCTTCCTCCGCCGCCAGTACCTGGCGCTGGTCCCGGTCGTCCTCCTGGTCGCGGTGCTGCTCTACTTCACCG
This sequence comes from Gemmatimonadales bacterium, assembly GCA_045403135.1. Lineage (GTDB taxonomy): Bacteria > Gemmatimonadota > Gemmatimonadetes > Gemmatimonadales > GWC2-71-9 > JABFSM01. The sequence continues at coordinate 81,245 of JAXIPC010000009.1, forward strand.
TCGGGTGGGGTATCGGCGCGGCGTACATCGCCGGCGGCATCTGCTCCATCGGCGCCGGCTTCTTCGGCATGAAGGCCGCCACCAAGACCAACGTCCGCACCACTGAAGCCGCGCGGTCCGGCGGTATCGCTCCGGCGCTCCGGATGGCGTTCGCCGGCGGCGCGGTGATGGGCCTGGCGGTCGCATCCCTCGGCCTGCTCGGTCTGGGCGTGCTGGTGAACGTGTTGCTCGACCTGCGCACGACCGACGTCATCAGCGCGGAGCGCTACCACCTCTTCGAGCAGATCGTCAGCGGATTCGCCATGGGCGCCTCGTCCATCGCCCTGTTCGCCCGCGTCGGCGGCGGCATCTACACCAAGGCGGCCGACGTCGGCGCCGACCTCGTCGGCAAGGTGGAAGCCGGGATTCCCGAGGACGACCCGCGCAACCCCGCGACGATCGCGGACAACGTGGGCGACAACGTCGGCGACGTCGCCGGCATGGGCGCGGACATTTTCGAGAGCTACGTCGATGCCACGGTCGCCACCGTCGCGCTCGCCGCCATCAGCTCGACGATCGCCGATGCCTCGAGGCCCAACGCCATCGCGCTGCCGATCGTGCTGCTGATCGCGGGCCTGCTGGCCTCGGTCGCCTCGATGGCTTCGATGAGCGTGCTCTCCAAGGGGGGCGCCGCCCGCGCGCTCCGGCTGGTGCCGTTGATCGCGGCGGGGCTCTTTCTTGCCGGGGCCTACGTGATCGTGCGCATGATGCCGATCACGATCGGGACGCACGGCTCGACCGGCGCGTTCTGGGCCGTGGTGGCCGGCACCGTGGCGGGCGTGGCCATCGGGATGGTCACCGAGTGGTACACCGCCGGCAAGCCGGTGCGTGACATCGCGAACGCGTCGCTCACCGGTCCGGCCACCAACATCATCCAGGGTCTCGCGGTCGGTCTTCGGTCGGTGGTCATCCCCATCCTGGTGATCTGCGCCGCCATCTACGTCGCCCATGCCCAGCTTGGCCTCTACGGCATCGGCATCGCGGCGGTCGGCATGCTCGCCACCACCGGCATCATCATGACCGTGGACGCGTACGGCCCCATCGCTGACAACGCCGGCGGCATCGCCGAAATGAGCCACCTGGGTCCGGAGGTCCGCAAGATCACCGACGAGCTCGATGCGCTCGGCAACACTACCGCCGCCATCGGAAAGGGGTTTGCCATCGGCTCGGCCGTGCTGACCGCGCTGGCCCTCTTCTCCGCCTACGCCACCGCGGTGAGCCCGCCCGGCACCGCCCTGACCCTCGACCTGGTGGATCCCCTCGTCTTCATCGGGCTCTTCATCGGCGGATGTCTCCCCTTCATGATGGGTTCGCTGACCATGACGGCGGTCGGCCGCGCGGCGGGCAAGGTGGTGGAGGAAGTGCGCCGCCAGTTCCGGGAGATCAAGGGCCTCCTGGAGGGCACCGCCAAGCCGGAGACGGCGCACTGCGTGGACATCGCCACCTCCGCGGCGCTCCGGGAGATGGTGATCCCGGGGCTGATGGCGGTCATCGTGCCCGTGCTGGTGGGCGCCTTCCTGGGGCCCAAGGCGCTGGGCGGCCTCCTCGCCGGCACTACCGGATGCGGCGCCCTGCTGGCGCTCATGATGGCCAATGCCGGCGGAGCGTGGGACAACGCCAAGAAGTACATCGAGAAGGGCGCTCACGGCGGCAAGAAGTCCGACCCGCACAAGGCCGCGGTCGTCGGCGACACGGTCGGCGATCCCTTCAAGGACACCTCTGGTCCGGCCATCAGCATCCTGATCAAGGTGACCAGCGTGGTGGCGCTGGTGTTCGCGCCGTGGTTCGCCAAGCTCGCCCAGTAGGATGCTCCGGCTCGGCATCGCCATTGAGCCGAACACCGGCGTGGTGCAAGTCGCCGATCCGCGGCTGGGCGCCCTCGCCGAGATCGTCGAGCCGGAGCGTACCGTCCCCGCCGCGGTGGAGTTCCTGGACATCGCCGGACTGGTCAAGGGTGCCAGCCAGGGCGAGGGATTGGGCAATCAGTTCCTGGCCAACATCCGCGACGTGGACGCGATCGTGCATGTGGTCCGGTGCTTCGAAGACGACGACATCCAGCACGTCATGGGGCCGGTGGATCCGGTCCGCGACCGGGAGATCATCAATATCGAGCTCGGGCTGGCCGACCTGGCGGCCGTCGAGAAGCGGCTGGACAAGACTGCCCGCACCGCCAAGAGCGGAGATGCCCAGGCAAAGACCGAGGTCCAGCTGCTGACCCGGGTGCGGAACGCGCTCGCCGCCGGCATGCCGGCCCGCGCCGTGATTCCTGCCGAGGACGAGCGTGCCGCCTCCCAAAGCTTCAATCTCCTGACTGCAAAACCGGTGCTGTAGGCCGAGGTGGTGACCTTCTCCGCCAAGGTGGAAATGGAGCTGGCCGAGCTGTCCGCTGAAGACCGGGGACCATTTCTCGAGTCGCTGGGCGTCAGTGAGTCGGGGCTCGACCGGCTGGGGTCATTCACTCCGATTTCGAGAACGGCTTCATCAGGGCGGAGACGGTCGGCTACGAGGATTTCGTGCGAGTGCGGGGCTGGAAGGGAGCCCGGGACCAGGGGCTGTCCCGCGCCGAGGGCAAGGAGTATCTCGTGCAGGACGGGGACGTGATGTTGTTTCGGTTCAACGTGTAGGCCTCACGAGATTGCTTCGGTCCGTTCCGGACCTCGCAATGACTCGAGTCGTCATTGCGAGCGCAGCGAAGCAATCTCTCTGAGCTTCGCCCGCCACCCACTCTGCAGCGCAGCACACTCCGCCAGGAGTCCCGCCTCCTCCGGCAAGTCATTGCGCAGCCGTCTGACCGTCGCCGCGCGCCGGATGGTCCACTGCGGGTACGGCCGATCCGCCAGAGCGACGTCCATCCCCGCTTCGAGCCATCCCTCCCGGCGCACCCGCAAATACCAGCCCGACCGATGGTTGAGCACAATGGCCTTGACGATGTCGGGCATTCCGTGCCGACGCGCCAGGTTGAGGCAGGGAGTCCGGGGTGATGACACCTCGATCCGGACTTCTCCGATCCGGAAGATGTCACCCAGGCAGACAGTGTCTTCATTGAGGCCGCTGACGGTAAGGTTCTCGCCGAAAGCCCCCGGGCTCACGTCCTTTCGCCCCCATTCGCTGCGCCAGCGCGGGTAGTGATCGGCGGAATACATCAGCAAGGCGCGATCCGGTCCGCCGTGGATTCTGCGGTCGTATTGGTGATCCCCGGAGAGACCCTCTCGGCCCGCCCACATCTGCCCATCCACCGGTTCCTTCCGGATCGCGCTGGTCCAGGGTTGCTCCAGGGGATTGGTCGAGGTGGGAGTCCCGTAGGTCCGGGGTTGGCCGACCTGGATGCTGTCTAAACGCATTCTGAAAGGTAAGAGGTGAGAGGTGAGAGGGGAGAGGCCAGCGGCGAGCGGTGCCCCCTCTCACTTCTCACCTCTCACCGCTTACCTAGCCATAAGCCCCCACCCTGATTAGATTTGCGCTCCACAATTATCCTCCCGGCCTCCCACACCAGGAGCCGGGCGCCTACGACCAAAGGAAGGTGTCATGGCCCGTCCGTATGAGGTGGTCTATATCTTCGATCCCGCTTTGGACGAAGAGACCATCAACCAGAAGCTTACCCACTTCCACTCGCTGGTGCAGACGCCGGGTGCCGAGGCTCCCCAGGTCAATCATTGGGGCAAGCGCACCCTCTCGTACCCGATCCGGAAGCGGGACACCGGCTACTACGTCGTGGCCACATTTGCCGCGGAAGGTGCCGCGCTCCCCGAGTTCGAGCGCGCCATCAAGCTCGACGAAGGCGTGATGCGCCACCTCGTGGTGCTGAACGAGGAACCGCCCACACCGGCCCAGGTCGCCGTGGCCAAATCCGAGTACGAGGAAGAAGAGTGAGCCGCCAGAAGAAGGGCGATCCGATCGCCGAGCTCAGAATCCGGATTGTCGACTACAAGGACGAGAAGCTGCTCTCCCGCTTCATCAGCGAGCGGGGCAAGATCCTGCCCCGGCGGCTTTCCGGCGTGTCCGCCCGGCACCAGCGGCAGCTGCAGGTGGCGATCAAGCGGGCGCGATATCTCGCCCTCCTGCCCTACATCAAGGGCTATCGCGGCTGATGACCGCCGGGGCGGCGCCCGTTCCGGGGCGTCGCGCGAGCCTCGGCGCGGCGGTGGTCCTGGCGGCCTTCATCCTCCAGGGCGTGCCGGCGCTGTATTTCCTGGGGCCATTCGCGCTGCTCACGCTGTTGTCCCGGCCCCGCACTGGGAGGGAGCTCTTCTGGCTTGTCGCGGCGGGCGCGGGTGTGGCTGCGATGGTCTCACTCGATCCGGCCCTGGTGCTCCAGGTGGTCCGCCTCAGCGGCCTGCTGGTGACTCTGGGATTCGTCGGCCTCTCCCTCAGGGGCCGCCTGCCGGTATTGCCACGCGCGCTGATTGCCGTGGCCTTCGGCGCCCTCGGCGTCGGCGTCTGGCTGAGTTTCATGGGGCTCGGCTGGTCCGAGCTCGAGCGGGCGTTGACCGAGATGATGCGGTCGACCTACGACGCGTGGGCCAAGGCCGCCGCCCCCACGAGCGGCGCAACCACGGAGACCCTGGCATTCGTTCGGCAGCTGCAGGACATGGCACCGCAGATCGCGCGAGTTCTGCCCGGTCTCCTCGCGCTGACGGCCATCGCGGGATGCGCCCTAGCCTGGGTCTGGCACCACCGCGTGGCAACGACGCCGTTCGGGCGGCCGCCGGCTGCGTTTCGCCGGTTCCGTTTCAACGATCATCTCGTCTGGGGTGCTGTCCTGACGCTCGGATCGCTCTTGCTGCCCCTCCCGCCCGTCGCTCGAACGCTCGCGGCCAATCTTCTGATCGTGTGGGTGGGGTTGTATCTCGCTCGTGGCCTCGCCGTTATCACCGCCGTGCTTGCGCCGGCCCCAGGCGCAGTCAAGGCCGTGGCGGTGGGGCTGGCGTTCTTGATCCTCCCCCTGACTCCGGGTGCCCTCGCGGTCCTTGGATTGGCGGATACCTGGATCGACATTCGGGGACGCTTTGCGCCCCCCGCACCCGGAGGAGCCTGACGTGATGGAAGTCATTCTGCGCGAGGACGTGAAATCCCTCGGCAAGGCCGGCGCCCTGGTTCGAGTCAAACCGGGGTATGCCCGGAATTACCTGTTGCCCAGGGGGTTGGCGTACGAAGCCACCGAAGGCAACAAGAAGCGCCTCGAGGCGGAGTCCAAGTCCCGGGCAACCCGCGCTGCCCATGACCGCAATGAAGCGCAGGGCATGGCCGACAAGCTGTCGGCCGTCGCGATCACCATCTCGGCCAAGGCCGGCGAGGGTGACCGCCTCTTCGGGTCGATTACCACCCAGGACATCGCCGACGAGCTCGCCAAGGCCGGCCATCCCGTCGACCGGCGGAAGATCGAGCTCGAGCACCCGATCAAGCAGCTCGGCGAGCACGCCGTCCCGGTGCGGCTCCACTCCGACGTCCACGCCACGGTCCGCGTCACGATCGTACCGGCGTAACGACTGAATGGCGATCGGGATCGCCTACGTCGACGGCCCCCGGCTGGCGCGTGCGGTGTATGCCGCAGCCGACTGGGTCTACGCCGGCCGGGACGAGATCAACCGCCTGAACGTCTTTCCGGTGCCCGACGGAGACACCGGCACCAATTTCAGCCTGACCCTCCGCGCCGTCGCCGATGCCTGCCGGGCCCTGGGCGACGAATCGCTCTCGGTCACGGCTAGGACCATGGCCCGGGGCGCGGTGCTGGGCGCGAGGGGCAACTCGGGCATGATGCTGGCCCATTTCCTCATGGGATTCTCGGAGCGCCTGGAGGGCCGCTCGGCCGCCGACGCCCCGCAGATCGCCCAGGCCCTGAGCCACGCCGCCGACACGCTCTATGCCTCCCTGGACGAGCCGAAGGAAGGCACCATCCTGACGGTCGCTCGCGAAGCGGCGGCGGCGGCCGAGCAGGCCGCCCACGATTCCCCGGACATCGCCGAATTCATGCGGCGAATGCTCCGCGAAGGCGAGATCTCCCTGGCCCACACCCCCGAGCTACTGGCTGTGCTCAAGGAAGCGGGCGTCGTGGACGCCGGCGGCAAGGGATTCTTGCGGATGACCGAGGGGGTCGCCGCCGAACGGGATTATCAGTTCTGCACCGAATTCATCGTGCGGGGGGAACAGCTTCCGGCCGCCAACGAGGTCCGGGCGGCCATGCATCAGTTCGGCGGGTCGGTGGTGGTGGCCGTGATCAGCGATATCCTGAAGGTCCATGTGCATACGGACGCGCCGCAGGCCGTCTTTACCTATGCCGGCCGCTGGGGCAGCCTGACTTTCCAGAAGGCCGACGAAATGCGGGCGCAGCACCGGGCGCTTTCCCATCTCGAGCGCCGCCCCGTGGCCGTCGTGACGGACACGTCGGCCGACCGTCCCGACGCGGTGCTGGACCGCCACCACATCGCGATGGTCCCGCTGCAGATCGTGTTCGGCAACGAGGTGCATCAGGACCGCGTGGGGATGCGGCCGGAGGAGTTCTACCAGAAGTTGCGCTCCGCCAAGCAGCTCCCCACCACGTCCCAGCCGACTCCGGCAGATTTCGTCCGGGTATTCCGATCGGCGCTCGGAGAGGCGGACGAAGTAGTGGCGGTGCTCCTGGGCTCGGCCCTTTCGGGCACCTTCCAGGCGGCCCATGCGGCCATTCGGGCGGCTGGGCTCGAACGGGTGCATCTGATGGACAGCAGGGCGGCGTCGCTCTGCCTGGGGTTGTTGGCGCTTCGGGCCGCCGAGCTGGCGGAGTCGGGATGGCAGGCCCGGGAGATCGTACGGGAGCTCGAGCGAGTACGACGGCAGTCGGGTGTTCTCCTGACGGTGGACACCTACGACAACCTCATTCGCTCCGGAAGGGCGTCGCGGGGAAAGGCATGGCTGGCTGGAATGTTGGACGTCAGGCCGATTCTCGGCCTCGACTTGACCGGGCGCATCGTCCCGGTCGATCGCGTTCGCGGCCGGGAGGCGCTGATCGCCCGGATGCTCGCCTTGGTGGAGAAGAATCTCACTCCCAGGCCAAAAGCGATACGATTCGGGGTGGCGCACGTGGAGGCCGCCGACTTGGCGGAACGGATCCGGACCGCTCTGGTGGCCGCCTTCGCTCCCCGGGATTGCTTCGTCTCACAGGCCACCGGCGTCCTGGGCACCCACGTAGGGCCGGGCGCCTGGGCGCTCTGCTGGCAGGTGGAAGACGGCACCCCTGCCCGGGCACCCCGGGAGGAACCCGACCAGTGACGCGGCGCCAGGGCGCTCTACCGCGGCCCGGCCAGCCGTCGGCTCCGGTCAGCCTGGCCCTCGAGGCGGCGGACGATTTGAAAGCCCGGGACATGGTTGCCCTGGACCTCCGGGGGCTCAACGATGCGACCGATTGGTTTGTGATCGCCTCGGGCACCTCGGATGCCCACGTCCGGGGCATCGCACAGTCGGTGGTCGACCGGCTCGCGGCGGAAGGCATCCGGGTTCATCACGTCGAGGGCCTCACCACCGGCCGCTGGGTGCTGCTCGATTTCGTGGACGTCGTCGTCCATTTGTTCCACCCCGAAGCACGCGCCTTCTATCAGCTCGAGCGTCTGTGGAACGACGCTCCGAAGTTCGTCCCGGCAGTTGAAAGGAAGTCCCAATGATGCGTCGGATTAGTGTTGCGGCACTGCTGCTCGCGCTGCTCCCAGCGGCCCTCCCGGCCCAGTACTTCGGCCGGAACAAGGTCCAGTATGGGCGCTTCGACTTCCGGATCATTCAGACCGAGCACTTCGACGTGTATTACTACCCAGCCGAGCGGGAAGCGGCCGTCGACATCGCCCGGATGGCCGAGCGGACCTACTTCAAGCTGTCCAAAGCGCTTAACCACCAGTTCAACGAGCGCAAGCCAATCATTCCCTACGCGTCGCACTCGGACTTCCAGCAGACCAACACCTCGGGCGGGGAGATCGACGAGAGCACCGGCGGCTTTACCGATTACCTCCGGCACCGGAACATCTTTCCCCTGATGGGCTCGTACGCGGAAAACGAACACGTGCTCATGCACGAGATGGCCCACCAATTCCAGTTCGACATCTGGTCCCGCGGCCGGGTGGGCGGCGGCGTTCAAGGGATCATCAACGCCAACGCTCCGCTCTGGTTCGGCGAAGGCATGGCCGAGTATTTCTCGATCGGCCCGGTCGATCCCCACACCGCCATGTGGCTCCGCGACGCCGCGCTCGAGGGCAAGCTCCCTTCGCCTGAGGACTTCTATCGGGTCTTTCCGTACCGGTTCGGCCATGCGCTGCTGGCGTACATTGGCCAGCGCTGGGGGGACGAGGCGATCGGCCAGATCACCAAGCTGGGCTCCGCGGGCGGCGTCGAGGCGGCGCTCCAGCGCGTGCTGGGACTGTCGTTCCCCAACCTGGTGGCCCAGTGGCAGGACGCGGTCCAGAAGCAGTACCTGCCGGAGATCGGCAACCGGGTCAAGGGCCGCGCGATTGCCACCGAGCTGCTGTCCAAGAAGACGGCTGGAGGCACCTGGCACCTGGCTCCGGCCATCTCTCCGGACGGCTCGAAGATCGCCTACCTGAGCGAGAAGAATTTCTACTTCATCGATCTCTGGCTGGCCGATGGCAACACCGGGAAGACCATTCGCAAGCTGCTGAATTCATCCGCGAGCGGCAATTACGAGACCTTCCGGTTCATCACCTCGTCGGCGAGCTGGTCCGCCGACGGGCGCTTCCTCGCGCTCTCGGCGCAACGGAGCGGCAAGGACGACATCATCATCGTCGACGCGGATCGGAACAAGAAGGTGCGCGACATCCGTCTGAAGATCGCGGGGATCAACACCCCCACCTGGAGCCCCGACGGCAAGCAGCTGGTGTTCAGCGGGCTCGCCGGGGGCATCTCGGACCTGTACGTCGTCAACGCCGACGGTTCCGGCCTCCGGCAGCTCACCCACGATCGGGACGCGGACCTGCATCCGGTGTGGTCACCCGACGGCAAGACGATCGCCTTCACCACCGATCGCGGCCCCTCCACCGATTTCGGAAAGCTTCGGTGGGGCAACTTCCGGATCGGGCTGTACCATCTGGAAACCGGCCGGATCGATCTGCCCGCGGGCATGGACACCGGCCGCAACACCAATCCCCAATGGTCCCCCGACGGGAAGTCGCTGGCCTTCATTTCAGACCGAAACGGCGTCGCCAACATCTACCTCCACGACCTGCCGGACGGTCTGACCTATCAGCTGACGGATTTCTACACCGGGGTCCAGGGCATCACTCCGCTCTCGCCGGTGCTGTCCTGGGCCCGCGGCGCCGACCGGCTCGCCTTCGTGTACTTCGAGCAGGGCCGCTACGACATCTACACGCTGAATGCGCCGGCTACGCTCAAGAAACAGCCATGGAGCTCGGGGCAGCTGATCGCCCAGCGGCCGCTGGCGAACCTCTCGCCGACCGGTGACGCGGCCCGCCCCGCGGTGGCGATCATCCCGCCGCCGTCCGGTCCGCAGATCCTTGGCGGCGGGACCGTCTATCGGACTCCACGCGGCTTCCGCCGGGCCGATTCGCTGCCCAGCCTGCCCGACTCGGTGCTGGCCCGCTTCGAGCCGGTCTCGATCGCCCGGATTCTCGATTCGTTGCCGTTCACGCCGCCGGACACCAGCGAGTTCACCTTCAAGCCGTACCACGCGACGCTCGAGGCGGAATACATCAGCCGGCCCACCATCGGGTACACCCGTGACACGTTCGGGCGCGGGCTCAGCGGCTCGACGGCCATCGTGCTCGGTGACATGCTGGGGAACCACCAGCTGGGCCTGGCGGCTTCCCTGAACGGCCGGATCAACGAGACGTACTTCGCCGCGCAGTACGTGAACCTGTCACGCCGGCTCAACTGGGCTGTGGGCGTCACCCAGGAGCCGTATTTCTTCTACGAAGGTGCCGGTTTCCGGGAAGCGCAGAACGGAGACGTCGAATACGTCGAGAGCATCCGCCGCCTCGTGCTCCGCCAAGCTTCATTCATCACCGCCTATCCCTTCAACCGATTCCGGCGGTTCGAGTTCGGCGCCTCCGCGGTCAACGTGGAAGATGACAGCCGTCTCTTCGTGCAGCCGTTCGATCCCAACACCGGGTTTCGGACCGCGGACCCCTTCTATGAGAGCGTCCCGGGACCGACGGTGAGCTACGTGCAGCCCACGGCCGCCCTCGTCTTCGACAATTCGCTCTACGGTCCGGTCGGTCCGATTCTGGGCCGCCGCTCGCGCATCGAGGTTGCCCCGCGCTTCGGGGGATGGCAGTTCGTTACGCTCAATGCCGACTACCGCCGCTACGACCGCGTCGCCAACGGCGTGACCTTCGCCACCCGAGTCCAGTACTACGGCCAGCATGGCAGGGACGAGGGCAGGTTCCGCTTCTTCGCGGGATCGCCGGAGTTCATCCGCGGGTACACCTCGGGCTCGTTTGCCAACAATGAGTGCCGGAATGCGGTCGATCCCGGCACCGCCACCGGCTGCGCTCTGCTCGACCAGCTGGTCGGGACCCGTTCCCTGGTGGCCACCGCCGAGCTGCGCTTCCCGGTACTTCGCCCGCTGGGACTGCTACCTTCGGGGTTCCCCGATCTCGAGGGTGTGGTCTTCTACGACGCGGGACTGACTTGGCAGGGCAACCTTCCGAATGGCCAGGAAATGAAGCTCAAATTCAAACGGGATCCGGGCGATGATCCGCTTCTGGTGCGCGCACCGCTCACGTCGACCGGGTTCGGAGTCCGGGCCAATCTTCTCGGTTTCCTGATCCTCCGGGCGGACTATGCCTTCCCTCTGCAGCGGCCCGGCGTGAAAGGGTATTGGATGATCAGCCTGGGTCCTGCCTTCTGAGACCGGGACCGGATGGACGCCTCGCAGTACCTGCCGCCCGGCTTGTCCGGGCGGCGGCGGTTCTGGCCGCTCTCTCCTGCCGCGGTGGGCCGGGAGCCCCACCGCCCGATCTTCCTGCGGTCGGGGGCCAAGTCTCGCTGCTCCGGTTCCCTCGAGCCGGCGGACCCGTCCAGGCCTATCATCCCGACAGTTTGAGCGCTCCGTACTGGGTAACCACCGGAAAGGTGCCGGAGATTCGCCGGCTGCTCGGCGCCGATCTGGATGAGCGCATCGCCTGGGCGGTAGACACTCGCGACACCCTCATCGCGGTCGACCTGGACTCCCGGGCCGTGCGCAGGCAGCTCGCCGACGCGACCGCGGGAGTGGTCGGGCCGGACGGTGCCCTCTACGTCACCGATGCCAAGCACCGCGTAAAGCGCGTGCTCCGCCGCACTCCCGCGGAGTTTCAGGATTCGCTGCCCGGTGCGCCGGTGGCCCTGTTCGGGGCCGCCAACGATCACCTCGTGGTGGTGACCGGCGGCCCCCCGCCTCAGCTCATCACCAGCAACGCCGAACAGACGCTTCACACCACGATTCTTCCCCCCGGTGAGGTGGCCGCCACCTTCTGGGGCGACCAGATCGCCGTCGCCGCCGACACCGCGGTGGTACTCTATGAAACCGTCGGAGGCAGCCGCGCCATCACTCCGATTCGCACCCGGAACCATGCCCGGAAGGTGGCCTTCAGCCCGTCGGGCCATCGGCTGTACGTGAGCGGGGACGACGCCGCGCTGTCGGTGTACGACCGGTTCAGTCTGCGGGAGCTGGCCAAGATCGAGCTGCCCGCGCCGCCTCGGGCACTCCGGGCGGACGCATCGGGGCGGTGGATGCTGATTCGGCCTCCCGCGGGCGATTCGGTCTGGGTCGTGGACCTCGCCACCAACCGGCTGGCCGCCACAGTGCGGGGCAGCTGGGGGCCCGATCTACCGTTGATCGCGGGGGCCGCCACTATGGTCACCCGCCTGGGGAACGATATCGCCACGTGGGACCTCCGCCAGGCGCCTCCGCACCTGATCGCCTCCCTTGAGGGCGGTGGGGACGACCTCTGGATGGTGGCCGCGTGGGTGCCCCGAGAGAGGGCCAGGGCGGCGGTGGCGGCGGCCGAATCGGCGACGGTGGCACAAGACAGCGCGCTGGTGCCGGACTCCATCAGGGCCGGGGGCGACTCCACCGGGGTGTTCCTCCAGGTCAGCACCTCCCAGAATCCCGATTGGGCGGCTCAGCTGGCCCGGTCCCTCAAGGAGGCCGGGTTCCCCTCGCGGGTGCTGGAGCCCCGGGGCCCCGACGACGGCTACCGGGTGGTGGTGGGTCCGTACCCGAACCGGGATGTGGCCGAAGAAAACGGCCGCAAGCTTGGCCGGCCTTTCTTCATTCTCCGCGAATCGCCCCAACGCCCCTGACCCGCGGCGCACAACCGTTTATTTTGTTAAGGACCCAGGCGGCATCCGGCTCGCCGCCCCCTCCCTCCCAATTCTGGCCCCGACGCATGAAGCTCACCAAGCTGGAGCTTTCCGGCTTCAAGTCGTTCGCGGACACCGTCACGCTCGACTTTGAGGACGGCGTCACCGCCATCGTGGGCCCCAACGGCTGCGGCAAGTCGAACGTTTCCGATGCGGTGCGCTGGGTGCTGGGTGAGCAATCGGCCCGACTGCTCCGCGGCGGCAAGATGGAGGACGTCATCTTCCAGGGCTCCGCGGGCCGCCGCCCGGTGAACCTCACCGAAGTGTCGCTTCACCTCGACAACAGCGATGGCGACCTCCCGATCGCCTATCAGGAAGTGGTCATCACCCGGCGGCTCTCCCGATCGGGGCTGAGTGAGTACCTCCTCAACAGCCTCCCGGTTCGCTTGCGCGACATCCAGGATCTCCTCCGCGGCACCGGGCTGGGGAGCGACGCCGGCGTAGTCATCGAAGCCAAGATGATCGATCTCCTGCTCTCCGATCGCGCGGAAGAACGGCGGTCTCTCTTCGAGGAGGCCGCCGGCATCGGGCTCTACCGCGATCGCAAGCACAGCACCGAACGGCGGCTGGAGGAGACGGCCACCGACCTGCAGAGGCTGGAGGACTTGATCGCGGAAGTGCAGTCCCAGATCCGGTCGCTCGCGCGGCAGAGGGGCAGGGCGGAGCGCCACGCTAAGCTGATGGAGGAGAAGTTCACCGTTACGCTCACGCTGGCCCGACGCCACCTGGACGACCTGGCCGATCGCGCCGCCGGGGTCGAAGACCGGCACCGTCTGCTCTCCGAGCGGCTTCCGGCCCTGCGCGCCGGGCTGAAGTCGTCCGCCGCCGGTCAGGACGAAGCGGCGCGGGCGCGGCTCCGCGCCGAAGAGCACCGCGCCGAAATCGCCCGCCAGCTCGCCGAGGTGCAGGTTACCCTCTCCCGACTCGATGGGGACCTGGCGGTGGCTGCCGAGCGGCTCGGCAATGCCCAGCAGCGCCGCCACCGGGACGAGGAAGAGCGCGCCAACGCCGCCCGTCGCACCGAAGAGGCCGAACGAGAGCGGCAATCGGCGGTGGCGGAGCTGGCCGCGGCGCAGATGGACCACGAGGGTATCCAGCTCCACCTGTTCGAGCGCGCGGCGGAAGAGGCCCAGGTCCGGGAGCGGCTCAACAGCCAGCGCGCCGCGGTGCGGGAGGCCGAGGAGGCGGTGGCGGCGCGGGTGCAGCAGCTCCGGTCGCTCGAAGGGGAGCGCGCGGCGCTGGAACAGGAGATCGCCGGGCTCACCGAAAGAGCCGGTCAAGCCGAAGAGCACGCGGCCAAGATCCGCGCGGACCTGGAAGCCGGCGCGGCCCGGGCCCGGGCCGCGACCGAGGCGGCGGATCGCAGCGCCGAAGCCGCCCTCGCCGCCGCGGGCCAGGCGGAGCGCAGCCGCCACCTCGTGGCCGAGACCCGGGAGCAGGAAACCAGCGAGCGCAATCGCCGGCGTCTGGTGGAGGAGAGCCTCGCCCAGCTCACGACCCGGCGGGCCGCGCTTGAGGAGCTGGAGCGCGATCGCGTCGGGCTGGCCCCCGCGGCGGCGGCCCTGCTCGCCGCGCGCGACCGCTTCAACGGCGCGGTGCTGGGACCCCTGAGCGACCACATCAGCGCCGACCGCGACGCGGCCGAGCTCGCCGAGCGGTTGCTGGGCGAATGGATGCACGCGATCCTGGTCCGCGATCAGGCCGCGGTGGAGGCCATCCGCCAATGGCACGTTGAGAGTCAGCCGGGCGCGTTGGTGCTTCTGCCGGCCGACAGCGGACCCCAGGGCCCCCGGAACGGGAGGAGCCCGCTCGAGGCAAAGCTCCGCGCCGAAGGGCCGGCCGCTTCATGGGTGCAGGCGCTCCTCGGCGGTTCGGAGGTGCTGGATGCTCGCGGCTACGCGCTCCGGCGTGCCAGCGGCGCCGTGCTTCTGGCGGGTGCCGGCGGCACCAGCGGACCGCTGCGGCGCCGCGCCGAGATCGGCGGGCTTGCCGTCGATATCGGCCAGCAGGAAGCGGCCCTGGAGAGCGTCGTCACCGCGCTGTTGGCCACCGGAACGCGGCTGGGAGCCGCGGAGCGCGCCGCCGTGGATGCCGTGGCAGGCTACGAGCAGGCCCGGGAGCAGGAGCGTGGAGCGGCCGCCGGGAGAGAAGACGCGGCCCGGGTCGTGCAAAACCTCACTCGCGAGCTCGCCGAGGCCGAGACCGGCCTGGCCAGGAGCCGGGAGCGGCTCGGCAAAGCCGGCGAGCGGCGCCTGGAGGTGGATCGCGCGCTGGCCGAGGGGGCCGGCACGCGGGCGCGCGAGGAGGCCGTGCTCACCGACGCGCGTACCCTGCTCGTGTCGGTCGAGGCCGAGCAGGAGGCCGCGCGGGAGAACCGGGTCCACTGGCAGGTGCAGGAGGCCCACGTCGGCGCCAGGCTCGGCGCCACCCAGGAGCGGCTCGACCGGTCCACCCAGACCATCGCCGCCACGGAGGAGGCGGCCCTCGCCCTCCGGGGTGAGATCGCCCAGCTCGACCGGGAAAGCGCCGCGCTCACCGGCCAGCGAACCGAGTGGCTCGAGCGCCGTCGCGAGCGAGCCGCCACGCTCGAAGGTCTGGAGGGCGCATCGGCGGAATCGGAGGCGCGGCTCGCCGGCGTCGCCGCCGCACTGGAGGACGCCGAACGCATCGTGCAGGAGCTGCGCGCCGACGTGGAGCGTTCCAGCGAGGAAGACCACCGGCTCGAAGTCGAGCTGACCGAGGTGGCCGGCCTCAGGCGCAGCATCGTCGAGCGGGTCGAGGCGGAATGGAAGCAGCCGTTCGAGCACCTCCTCGAGGGCGCCCAGCTGCTCGAGCTGGACCGCGAGACGCTGGAAATCGAGGCGGCCCGCATCGCCGAATCGCTCGAGGCCATCGGCCCCGTGAACCCGCTGGCGGTCGAGGAGCACGCCGAGGAGACCAAGCGGCTCGAGTTCCTCGCCTCGCAGCGCGACGACCTGGTGGCCGCGCGGCAATCGCTGCTTCAGGCCATCCGCGAGATCGACGGTACCGCCCGGCTGATGTTCCAGGAAACCTTCGCGGCGGTCCAGGACAATTTCAAGCACGTCTTCCAGACGCTCTTCGGCGGCGGCGAATGCGAGCTCCGCCTCGCCAATCCCGATGATCCGCTCGAGAGCGAGATCGACATCCACGCGGCGCCACGCGGCAAGCGCACCCAGCGTATCCACCTGCTCTCCTCCGGGGAGCGGACCCTGGTGGCGGTTTCGCTGCTCTTCAGCATCTACCTGTCCAAGCCGAGCCCCTTCTGCCTCATGGACGAGGTGGACGCGCCGCTGGACGACGCGAACGTCGGCCGCTTCACCAACCTGCTGGACGAGTTCAAGAAGAGCACCCAGTTCCTGGTGATCACCCACAACCCCAGGACGATGCAGTCGGCGGACGCAGTGTATGGCGTCACCATGCAGGAGCCCGGAGTGTCCACGATCGTGGGAGTCCGGCTGGGCGAGCGGCAGGCCGTGGGGAGCAGCGAGTAGCGGCTCGTGACTCGATATCGCTCGCGCTCGCTCCTCCTCGTCGCCCTGGTGGCGGTGCCGCAGCTCGCCGGAGCCCAGCAGGATCCCGTGGTGATCGTGCGGCGGGCCGGCAACGTGTATCGGGGGCTGACCTCCCTGCAGGCGGATTTCGTGCAAGTGATCGAAGACACGAATCTCGGGGATACGCTGTCGAGCACGGGCCGGTTGTATCAGGCGGGGCAGAACAACTTTGCGATGCGCTTCACCGATCCGCCCGACGAAGCGATCGTCATCGATGGGCGCTATGCCTGGTTTTACACGCCGAGCACCACGCCGGGCCAGGTCATCCGGATGCCCATGGAGAGCGACCCGGTCTACGGCCCCAACCTCCTCGCCCGCATCCTGGACCGCCCGGGAGATCGCTATGAAGCGACCTGGGTGCGCGCCGACACCCTGGGAGGCCGGCGGGTCTCGGTCGTGTCGATCGTGCCGCGGGGAACCAACGTGAATTTTTCGCGGGCGGTGCTCTGGCTGGACCTGGACGACGCATTGCCGCGGCGCATCGAGCTCAGCGAATCACCCGGCGCGCGGCGGATCCTGACCCTTTCCAGGATCCGTCCCAACGCGACCATCGCGCGGGACATCTTCGAGTTCAAGGTGCCTCGCGGCGTCCGGATCGTCGATCAGTAGACGATCTACAGCCCCGCCGCTCTTGCGATCACCAGCTTGTGCAACCGGATCTCGAGCCGGCCGGTGCTTTCGCACGCCATCGGCTGTCTCGCGCCCTCGGTGACATTCACGGCCCCAGCCAGAAAGATCGTCCGGATCGTCGAGCGGTCCTCGCCCTTCGGAGCCACCGTAGTCATGGCAATCATGTACACCCGGTAGCTATCCGCGTACGGACCGGTAATCCCGTCACCGCAGCTCAGATAGGACGACAGCTGCCTCCCGCCCAGATCACCCCGCCGGTAGAACACATTGCTCTCCACCCGCCCCGCGATCGAGTCCCTGACTTCGGTCGGGATCTTGAGCTCCTTGAACGCCGCCAGCACCGCGGGCCACACTCTGCTGGGAGCGAACGGGACCTCGTACGGAGTACCCATCGTGTCGGTGATCACCTCGGTAAGCTGGCCCGGCACCACAACGACCGTACGGGAGCGCTGGGCCGAGAGCGGTGCGGCGGCAAGCACGCCAAGCAGGAGCAACGAAGGAGTTTTCATACGACTCCGGGTGATTCGAAGCGGGATCAGCGGGGCGTCACCAACGCCAGAACGGCGCGGGTCGAGCCCGCCCGCACCAGAATACTGCGCGCCTGGGCCAGAACCGTGTCACCCGAGCCGCTCCGGGCGATCAGCCGATCGGGCACGATGCCACCGCCCCCCAGGAGCTCGCGCCCGCCGTCGCTGGTGAGCCTGGGGCGCGGCACCGAATCGCCATCGGCCGGGCGGGGTGGGGTTTGAATCTGACGGCCGCGCGGCGTGATCCAGAGCGCGGTGGTGAGCCGGAGCGCGGCGCCGCTCCCAAGCGGGAAGCTGCTCTGGGTCACGCCGCGGCCGAACGTCACCGCGCCGAGGACCGCGACGCGGTCGTGATCCTGCAGCGCGCCCGCCACCACCTCGGCCGCGCCGGCCGTGCCCTCGTCCACCAATACCGTCATGGGAAGCGAATCGAAGGGCGAAGTCGTCGAGTCGCGGAAGCTCCGGGACGACCCGGCCTGCCGGCTCCTGCTCTCGACGATCGTCGTCCCGGGGCCGAGGAACAGGTCCGCCAGGGCAACTCCCTGCGTGATGTCGCCGCCCACCGCACCGCGCAGATCGAGCACCAGGGAGCGCACCCCCGAATCGCGGAGCGACTCGACGCCGCTCCGTACGCTGTCCTCGATGCCGCTCGGGAATCTCCGCACCGTCACCCGGCCCACGCCGCCGCCCAGGGCGCTGGTCTCGACGGCGCCCACGCTGGGCGACCGGCCGCGCAGCACGTCGAAGAGGAGGATGCTCCGAGCCCCGGCGCGGCGGACCCGGAGAGCCACGCTGGTCCCTGCCGGGCCGTCGAGCAGTCGCGCGGCCTGGTCGAGGCGGGTGTCATCGACCGGGATGGTGTCGATACCGACCAGCCGGTCGCCGCTGCGCACGCCGGCGATCTCCGCCGGCGAGCCCTGGACCGTCGCGACGACCACGACCCGCCCGTCGCGCCGGTCGAGGTACAGCCCCTGCGGAGCCGGGGCGTCCTCAGGAGGGGGTGGCTCCCGCCCTGGCAGCAACAACACGGCATAGGGATCGTTGAGCTCGTCGATGACGCCGACGGCCGCGCGATTGTAGAGCTCCTGATCGCTCAGGGAATCGACCGAGAACGACTTGACGTGTGAGAACACCGTCTCGAACAACTCGGTCCCCACCACCGGGGTCTCGGCCGCAACCTTGTCTTTCGGCTGGACAAGAACCCACAGGGTGGCGGCGAGGGCGCCAATCCCGACCCCGAGCGCGAGGAACCAGCGGGTGCGCATGAGCATGTTATCGCGCGCCCGCCGGCGCGAGCGCGGGGCGCGCGGCGAGCACCGCGCTCCAGGCTTCCTCGGCGAGCGCGGCCGGCGAGAGCGTGGCGTCCAGGTGCACCATGCCGGGGCCCGTCTCGGCGCGATACCGTGCCGCCACCCGGCGATGGAACTCCTCCGGCTCGCTTTCCAGCCGATCGAGAGTCTTGCCCGCGGCAGCCTGGCGGGCAGCGCTGGCTTCGAACGGCAGATCGAGGATGAGGGTGAGATCCGGATGCAGGCCTCCGGTCGCCGCCTGGTTCACCCAGGACACCATGGCGAACGGAAGTCCGCGCCCCGCGGCCTGATAGACCAGCGTCGTCAGCTCGTACCGATCGCTCAGCACGATGCGGCCCGCGTCGAGGGCGGGCCGGATGATCCTGGCGACCAGGTCCGCCCGAGACGTGACGAAGTAGAGTAGCTCGCGCTCGGGAGTCCAGTTCCCTTCCGCGTGGAGCAGCTCGTTGCGCAGCGCTTCCGCCGCGGGCGTGCCCCCAGGCTCGCGCACCGTGACCGGCTCGTGGCCGGCCCAGCGCAACCGCTCGGCCAGCGCGGCGGCGAGCGTGGTCTTCCCCGCCCCTTCGGGTCCCTCGAGCACCAGGAAGAACCCTTCGTTCATGCCAGGGTGATGATGCTGCTGGTGGAGCCTCGCTCGATTCCGGAGTGCATTTGCTGGTTCACCTTGGCCATCAGCTTTTCGTAGTTGGCACGGGCGGTGACATAGGCTTGTCCCTGGGTGCTCACCTCGAGGTCACCCACCGCCGCCTCGTACGCGGTGACGGTGGCCTCCTCGGGCACCTTCCGCTGCGACACCTGCTCGTCGATCAGCCGCGCCAGCTCGTCGATCTTTTCCAGCCGGGTGCGGGTTTCGACGTCTTCCTGCAGCGCCTTCTCGACGCGACGCAGGGTCTGATATTCCGGCGACTGGCCGATCAACCGGCCGAGCTCCAGCGCCTTTTCCTCAATCATTGCGGTGACTCCGGCGCGCGGTAAGATACCGCGGGCGCCCGAAGAGGTCGTCCCACACTTTGATCTCGGTCCATCCCGCGACGAGGGCCAGCTCCGCCGCAGCCGTGCCTCGGCTGGAATCTAGCTCCATCACGATCCAGCCCCCCGGCACCAGCGTCGCGAGTCCCCGGTCGAGAATACGCCGGGTCGCGTCGAGACCGTCAGGCCCGCCGGCGAGAGCCTGCCGCGGCTCCCACGCCTTGACTGAGGCATCGAGCGCGTCGTACTCCGCGTCGGTCAGGTACGGTGGGTTGGTCACCAGGAGGTCGAACCGGCCGGACCGGAGTCCGCACCCCAGATCGCTTCTCACGAAGTGGACTGGTAGTCGGGTGAGCCGGGCATTGTCGCGGGCCAGGGACAGCGCGTCCGCGGAAACATCGACCCCCACAACCAGATCGAACGAGCCCTCTGCTGCCAGCGCCAGCGCGAGGCACCCGGTACCGGTGCCGAGATCGAGGGCACGGCCGGTGCGGACCCGCTCCAGGGCATGATCGATCATCGCCTCGGTTTCAGGGCGAGGGATCAGCCCGCGGTGGTCGGTCAGCAGCTCCAGGTTCCGAAAGCCGGTTCGGCCCAGCACGTAGGCCAGCGGCTCCCCAGCCGCCCGCCGAGCCACCGCTTTCCGAAACGCTCCGGCCAGCTCGAGAGCCGCGCCCTGATCGCGTCCCAGATACGATTCCCCCACGCTGGTCCGGCTGAGCCAGGCCCAGAGCCGGTTCGCTTCCCGGAGGGGCTTCACCACGCCGGCGGCGCGCAGACGGATGGATGCCTCCTGGAACAGGTCGGCTACGGTGACCGGCGCGTCAGGGGCCAAAGGCTTCCTCCCGGCTGGCCATTCTCAGTGCCTTCACCAGCTCGTCGAGATCGCCGTCCATCGTCGCGGGAAGATTGTGCACCGAAAAGTTGATCCGGTGATCGGTCACCCGGCTTTGAGGGTAGTTGTATGTGCGGATTTTGGCGGAGCGGTCGCCGGTGCCCACTTGAGCCTTGCGTGCCTTGGCACGGGCCGCTTCCTGGTCGGCGATCATCTTGTCGAGAATCCGGGAGCGGAGCACCGACATCGCCTTGATCTTGTTCTGCAACTGGGATTTCTGGTCCTGTTGCTGGACCACGGTGTTGGTGGGTAAATGGGTGATGCGCACCGCGCTGTCGGTGGTGTTGACGCTCTGGCCCCCAGGCCCGCCGGAACGGAAGACATCGATGCGCAAATCCTGCGGCTCGATCTTCACGTCCACCTCCTGCGCCTCGGGCAGCACGGCGACGGTAGCCGCGGAGGTGTGGATCCGGCCCTGGGACTCGGTCGCCGGAACCCGCTGCACCCGGTGCACTCCGGATTCCCGCCGGAAGCGACCGTAGGCATCGGCGCCCCGGATGGCGATGATCCCTTCCTTGATGCCACCCAGCGTTCCCGGGCTGATCGAGAGCGGCTCGACTTGGAGCCCGCTGCGCTCGGCGAAGCGCGTGTACATCCGGAGCAGATCGGCGGCAAAGAGCGCGGCTTCGTCCCCGCCGGTGCCGGCACGGATTTCGACGATAGCATCGCGGTCTTCCAGAGGATCCCGCGGCACCAGCAGCTCGGCGAGCTCCGCCTCCAGAGCGGTGATCTGGGCGGGGAGCCGGTCGATGTCGGTCTGGACGAGCGCTGCCATCTCGGGATCGGCCTCACCGGCCAGCTCGCGAGCCTGGGCCAGGTCGTTTCGGAGTCGGGAAAGCCGCTCGGCGACACGAACAATCGGCGCGAGCCGTGCGTGCTCGCGCCCCAGGGAAGAGAAGCGGTCGGTGTCCTTGGCGACCGCCGGATCGGAAAGCGCCGCGGAGACCTCGTCCGCCCGCGCGAGCGCCTGGCGGAGTCTGGCCTCCACGGGTTACTCCGCGGCGGTCGTCGCCGGCGCCGCCTGCTCGGCGCCGTACTTCCGGCGGAACCGGTCCACCCGGCCGGCAGTGTCCATCAGGCGCTGTTTGCCCGTGAAGTACGGGTGACAAGCATTGCAAACCTCGACGTGAATCGAGGCGGCGGTGCTCCGGGTGGTGAACTTGTTGCCGCACGCGCAGACGGCTTCAACGGTGCGATACATCGGATGCAATTTGGGCTTCACGGCGCTGCTCCATCAGGCGTAAGTCGTTGCGAGCCATATAATTTAGCTGGCTGGCGGCCGGGAAGCAACCGGAGCCTTCGCTCCCCCACCGCCTCCCCGGCTCGGCGGGCCTTCGTACTCTCACCTTGACCGGATAACCCGCGTCCCGGCACACTACCGGGGCGTGTGGCAGTTCGCCAGCCGGGATAACGCCCCTTCCGGGAGAATGCATGGCCCTCGATCCACTGGACGCGCTCCGGACAGTTCCGCTGTTCCGCCAGGTGCCCGAGGCCGATCTCGCCGCCTTCGCTCAGCTGGTACGCGACCGGCGCCACCCCAGGGGCAGCATGATCCTGTCCCAGGGTGCCGCGGGAGACGCCCTGTTCCTGATCCAGAGCGGCCAGGTCAAGGTGAGCGTGGTGGCCGAGGACGGCCGCGAAGTGATCTTGTCCGTGCTTGGCCCGGGGAACTTCTTCGGGGAGATGGCCCTCATCGATGACGAGCCGAGATCGGCCCACGTGACCGCGATGGAAGACACCGCCCTTTTCGTGCTGCGGCGTGAAGATTTTCGCGGCCGGCTCATGCTCTCTCCCGAGCTCTCGGTCTCGCTGTTGCGTGAGCTTTCCCAGCGGCTCCGCCGAGCCGACGACACCATCGCGAGCCTGATGCTCCTCGACGTGAACGGGCGAATTGCCCACCTGCTGCTCGAGCTCGCCCGCGAAGAGGGTGGCGCCACCGGGACCCGGATCGTCCGCCGACTCACCCATGCGTCGCTCGGTCAGATGGTCGGTGCCAGTCGGGAGACCGTCTCTCGAACCATGCGGAACCTGGTCCTCCGCCATGTTATTTCGGTGACCCGTCGGGAAATCACCTTGCTCGATCCTGGAGCGCTGCGGATGGCCGCCCAGCAATCAATCTGATGCGAAACCGGGCATGGCCCAAATGGTGGCCTCCCAGCAGGACAGTGATCGGTATCACGGCGCCGGATCCCCCAACCTACCATCTATCAAGTAGCTTGCTGGCAAGGAGTTGGTGGAGCAGCCAGACAGCCTAACTGGCAGGCTTTGCTGGTAGGGTTCTTGCAAATCTGGAGGGGCTGTGGCTAAGGCCTTCAAGGAGGAAGTGATGAGAACCATCCGCACGGCTTTCGCGGCAATGGTGCTTGGAGCGGCCGGGGCGGCTGCGGCCGGCGCCCAGGACAGCCGTCCCGGCATCGCCGTGCTGCCCTTCGAAAACGGCGGGAGCTACGGCAAGGACAAGGAAGACTTCGACGCACTCCGGAAGGGCATCGCGGCCATGCTGATCTACGAGCTGGCGCAGAACCCCGCGGTGCGCCTGGTGGACCGATTCGAAACCCAGCGACTCCTCGACGAGCAGGGTCTGGCCGTCGCCGAGCGGGTGGATCGCGAAACGGCGGCCAAGATCGGCAAGCTGGTTGGCGCGCGGTACATGATCGCCGGCTCGTTCATCGATCTCTACGGCGACTTCCGGGTCGACGCGCGCATCATCAACGTCGAAACCGGGGAGATCATGAAGGTCGTGCGCAGCGATCCCAAGCTCCACGACCGGAAGGACATGTCGCGGATGATCCAGTCGGTCGGCGAACGGGTCCTGGCCGAAGCCAAGTTGCCGCCGCTGCCGGTAAGCAGCGCGCAGCGGGCGCCGGTGCCCACCGAAGCGCTGGCACACTTCAGCCGAGCGCTGCTTTATCACGATCGGGGCGATCGCCAGAAGGCGGTGGAATACTATCAAAAGGCGCTCCAGGTCTTCCCGGAGTACACCGCGGCCAACGAAGGACTCAGGAAGGCGAGGGGTTCCTGAGCCCGAGCCAGACACCCGTGTGGATCGGCAAGGCCAGGGATATGAGTTCGAGATTCGATTGATGGAAGGCCGCCAGCAGCTTCAGCAGCAATCCCAGCGCCGCCAGCGCCGCCACCACGAGCGCCAGGCGGCGCGCAGGTTTGAGGGCCCAGCCCTTCCCACGCACCGCTGAAGGAAGCAGGACCGCCAGGGCGAGTGCCAACAGGTTGAACAGGAAGAGATTCTCGTTCTGGTAGGCAGCGACGTGGCTGCTGAAGGCCCAGAGCCAAGTGAGCGCCGCACCGAAGAGCCCCGCAAACAGGGCCCAGAGAGTCGTGAGGCCCAGGAACATCGCCCGGCGGGCCCGGGCCGCTCCAGCCGTCGGGCGCGGAAGCCACGCCAGCAGCGCCCCCAGAACCAACCCAACGAGTAGGTAGCGCAACGTCCAGTCCGAGGGCCGGGGTGGCACCGGCCACCGGCCGCCTTCGTACAACACCCGCGCCTCGCGCACCACGGGTCGGGCCGCGCCGTCGGCCCCGATTACCCGGATGCTGTCCATGTGCTCCCGGAGTCGAATGGGGAGAAACATCTGCTCCCATCGGGACATCTCCCGGTCGGTCGGCTGGCCGAGCCCGACCATCAGCCCGGTGTAAATCACCACGCTGTGTTCATCCAGCCGGCGAGTCTCCTGCCGCCAGGTGAAGCCGGAAGGCGCCACGGCGTAGCGCCGGATCGCCCCGCCGAGGACCTTGTCGAGGGCATCCCTGATCCGGGTGGAGCAGTTGTCGAGGTAGTAGTCATAGGCGTATCCGGCGTTCTCGGGCCGGATGTTCCACACCAGGAAAGTGCGGAGCTCATGGCGCTGCGCCGGCGTCAGGTCCAGCTCCTGAGCCCAGATCTTTCTCCCCTGGCTGCGGTAGAACTCGATGACGCGGCCGACGTCGTTGGTGTCGCCCATCGAGTACCACATCTTCCCCTGGGCAAACCGGAGAAAGAAATTCGGCGCGTTGAAGTCGAATCGCCCGTAGTCGTAGAGATGGTCGGTGCCGGTGGCGCCGTCGTGAAGCCAGATCCCGTTGTGCCCGAAGCGTTCCCAAAGGCGTCCACCGGACTCAAACGTGAGGAGGGTGACAGTCAGTTCGCTCCCAGGCTCCTGGCTGGTGAGCGGTGCGCTTTGAGCTAACCCGGCAAGGAATGCCGTCAGAACCAGGAAGGTCACAGCACCACGTCTTTCCCGTCCGCGGCCGATTTGTAGATCGCCTCCAGCACCCGCAGCATCGTGATATGCTCGGTGAGCTCCGGTGGATCGGCCTCGCCGGTGATGGCCGCCAGGAAGTGGGCCCACTGGGCCCGGAACGAAGCGGTGAAGCTGTTCTCCCGCGACAGGCTGCCGGTGGGGGAAACGTCATGGGCGACTCCGTTGAGCTCCTTCCACACATGCAGCGGATTGATGCCCGCGGTGCCCTTGGCTCCCCGGAGACCCACGCCGAACCGCTCCCCTTCACCGATGTGGCGCCAGGTCACGTCCACGAAGATCGCGGTGCCGTTCTCGCACACCACATACGCGCTGCCCGACTGCTCGACGCCGCGCTCGCCCCGCGGCTTGGTCAGCGCCGCGCTCACCCGCACCGGGGTCGGATTGCCGCTGAGCCAGAAGCAGAGATCGAGCATGGTGAGGCCCAGGTCCAGCATGGCGCCGCCGCCGGCCTCGTCCTTTCGCTGCCGCCACCCCAGGGCGGCCCGGGCAAACCGAGCCACGTGCCAGCTCGAGCGCACGCTGTCGATATCGCCCAGCTCGCCGCTCTGGACGAAGCTGCGCACCGCCTGGGCGTCGGGCCGGTAGCGATGGGTCATCCCCGCCATCACGACCCTGCCCCGCTTCTCCGCGGCCCGGGCGATCTTCTGGGCGCCGGCCGATGACATGGCCAGCGGCTTTTCCACCAGCACGTGTGCCCCCGAAGCGAGCGCGGCCTGGATGTGGGGCTCGTGGAGGTGGTTGGGAGTGGCGATCAGGAGCGCGTCGACCTTTTGGTGGCCCAGCAGATCCTCGATATCGTCGAAGACATCGCGGATCCCGAATCGTTCGGCCAAGGCGCGCACCTTGGGGACGTCCACGTCGCAGATGGCCGCCAGCTCGACGTTCTTGAGCTTCTTGAGCACGGGCAGATGCGCCACCTGCACCACGGCGCCGGCGCCGATCAGGCCGATGCGAACGGGATCGCTCATGCGGCTGGTCCCCTGCTCAGTAGGTGCGGGTGATCTCGGTCCCCGGAAAATAAGCCGACAGGATGTCGCGGGACGAAAGCCCGGCCCGGGACCGGCCCAGCGCACCCCATTGGCACATCCCCACCCCATGGCCGGCACCGGACCCTTCGGCAAGCACTTGCACGATGTGACCGCCCTCCCGGCCGACCTGGAGATTGAACAGGGCGCTCCGGAGCTGGCTCCCGTCGCCGGTGCGCAGCACGAGCCGGGCTACCGGCCCGGTCACCGTATAGGTGGTGCCCTCTCCCACCAGCTCGAGGTGGGCCACCCGGCCGGTCGGCGTGCGGTCCACCACCCGGATGTCGCGCACCGAGGCGGCGATCCCGGCCGGCGCGCCGGCCGGGAGAAGCGTTTCCCGAAGCGTCCGCGCCAGCGCCTCGCCGGTCCAGCGCTCCTGCCATCGAAATCGGGGAGAGATCGCGCACCAGATGCGGCCGCTTTCGTCCTGGTCCCGAATGGACCTCAGGTAGGGCCGGTCCGCGCCGGCATACACCTCGGTCCCGTCTGCGGTGCGGCCGGCACAGGTGGAGTGGAAGAAGGCATCGATCAATCGGCCGTCGAAGCTGAGCACCTGGCCCGCGGTCTCTTCCACGGCGAGATCGGACACCGGCGTCTCGAATCCGATCCCGGCATAGGCCTGGTCGGCCACGGTGGAGAGCAGATCGTATCCGCGGGTCCGGTATTGTCCCGCGCGCCGCATCGCAACTGTGCGCGAGACGATCGCCTGGGCACGGAGCGCCTCCCGGTCCTGCTCGGTGCGGCGCCCCATCTCGGCGCCCACCACCCCGCGCAGATAGTCCTCGAGTCCCACGACGTTGACGGCCATCACACCGGCGCTGACGATCGAGAGAGTGAGCGTTCCGCGATAGTCTCTGCCATTGAGACGGACCGGGGCCCCGGAATCCGCCGGCTCGGCGAAGAGAGCCGTGGACGCCATGACATCTTCTCCACTGTAGCGGACCCGGAGACCGTCGCGCGGGGCGGTCACCGCTGCCGGCGCGCCGGCGGGAATGGCGATGAGCCCGCCGCCGTCGGCGTCGCGCAACATCAGCGCACCCCCGCCGCCGACGGTCACCGAGGGTGCCCCGGGAATGACTCCTACCCGAATATCCGGGATCGCCCCTTTCGGCGGGGCGCCGGTACCCACTTCCGGGCGCGCGCATGCGGCGGCGAGGAGAATCGCCGCCAGTCCCGCCCGGCCCCACCGCTCAGCCACGGTAATTGCCGAACTTGAGCTCGATCTCGAAGTCCTGGGCCCTGAGGAAGGCGATCACCGTCTGCAGCTCGTCCTTCGAAGGACTGGTGATCCGGAGCTCGTCGCCTTGGATCGCCGCCTGCACCTTCTTGAACCCTCCCTCCTTGATGGCCTTCTGGATCTTCTTGGCGATATCCTGCGGAATGCCCTGGGTGAGGGTGACCTCACACCGGACCGAGGTGCCGGCGCCAAGAATCAGATCCCCGATCTTCAGGTTCTTGAACGGCACTCCCCGTTTGGCGCACTTGCCTTGCAGCACATCGAGCACCTGCTTCATGCGGAATTCATCGTCGGCAAGAAGCTTGATGACCGCCTTCACGCGGTCGAACTCTATCGTGACGTGGGTGCCCTTGAAGTCGTACCGCTGGGCGATCTCCTTCACGGTCTGGTTGACCGCGTTATCGACTTCCTGAAGATCCGCGCCGGTGGAGACGTCGAACGAACTGGTGCCTGCCATGCTCAGGAGAGGAACGATTCGAGTGCCTTGGAGCGGCTCACGTGGCGGAGCCGGGAGAGCGCCTTCTCTTTGATCTGGCGCACCCGCTCCCGGGTGATGCCGAGGAGCGCGCCAATCTCTTCGAGAGTCATCGGCTCCGGGCTGTCCAGGCCGAAATAGAGCCGGAGGATCTTGGCCTCCCGCTCCTTGAGCCCTTTGAGCACCTCCTCGATACACTGGTTCAGGGCGTGCTCGAAGGTCTCGGCATCGGGACCGGGATTCTGGTTGTCGGGAAGGTAGTCCAGCAGGCGGTTGTCCTCGCCCGGAGTGAGCGGGGCGTCGAGCGAGAGGTGGTTCTGCGAGATGGAGATGGTCTTTTGCACCTCCTCCATGTCGATGTCCATGCCCTCCGCGATCTCCGCCGGCGTCGGCTCTCTTCCCAGCTCCTGCAGGAGCATCGAGGAACGCCGGGTGATCCGGTGCAGCGTGCCGGCCCGGTTGAGCGGCACCCGGACGATGCGGCTCTGTTCCGCCAGCGCCTGCAGGATCGCCTGGCGGATCCACCACACCGCATAGGAGATGAACTTGATGCCCTTGGTCTCGTCGAACTTGTGGGCGGCCCGAATCAGACCGAGGTTGCCCTCGTTGATCAGGTCGGAGAGCGACACACCCTGGTTCTGGTACTTCTTTGCCACCGACACCACGAACCGGAGGTTGCTGCGGACCAGCTTGTCGAGCGCCTCTGCTTCTCCCTTCCGGATTCGCTGCGCCAGCGTCACTTCCTCCTCCTGTGCGATCAGCGGATACCGGCTGATCTCACGCAGGTACTGGTCGAGCGACCCCTCGTCCGAGGAGGCAGAACCGCCCTTTGAGGAGGAACCGACTTGGAGTGGCTTCATCGCGGGAGAGGAGCCTTTGGAACAGGATACCCACCTAACAGATAACCCCGATTAGCGCGGAGTCAATCGTAATTGTCAATCTGGGCTCGCTGCAGCGTCCCGGAGTAGTCCACGTAGCACACTTTGGTCTCGGAATAGAACTCGTAGACCTCCCAGCCGCCCTCGCGGTGCCCATTCCCGGTCTGTTTGACCCCGCCGAACGGCAAGTGCGCTTCGGCGCCGATCGTGGGAGCGTTCACGTAGGTAATGCCGTTGTCCAGGTCGCGCATCGCGCGGAAGCCGAGATCCACGTTCCGGGTGTAGAGAGCACTCGACAGCCCGTATTTCACGCCGTTGTTGATTCGGACCGCTTCGGCAAACGTGTTGAAGCGCAGGACCGTGAGCACGGGCCCGAAGACTTCTTCCTGCGCCAGGCGGTGCTTCGGCCGCGCGCCGGCAAAGATGGTGGGCCGGTAGAAATGGCCCCGGGAGAGTCGCGGACTCCTGGGGCGCCGCCCGCCGGTCACCAGCTCGAGCCCCTCGTCCTTTCCGATTTCCACGTACCGCTCCACCTTGGCCAGCGCCGTCTCGTGGATCAACGGCCCCACCTGAGTGCCGTCGCGGCGTCCGTCGCCCAGCACCAGCGCGCTGGCGGCACCCGCCAGCCGGTTGAGAAAGCGGTTGTGGATCTTCCGGTGCAGCAGGAGGCGGCTGGTGGCGGTACAGCGCTGGCCGGTGGTGCCGAACGCACCCCA
Organism: Gemmatimonadales bacterium; assembly: GCA_045403135.1. Classification (GTDB taxonomy): domain Bacteria; phylum Gemmatimonadota; class Gemmatimonadetes; order Gemmatimonadales; family GWC2-71-9; genus JABFSM01. The sequence continues at coordinate 110,116 of JAXIPC010000009.1, forward strand.
CAGCACGCCGTCCAGTGCCAGCTCCAGATCGGCATCGTCCATCACGATCATCGCGTTCTTCCCGCCCATCTCGAGCGAGAGCCGCTTGTGCATCCGGCCGCAGGTTTCACCGATCCGCGAACCGGTGGCCGTGGAGCCCGTGAAGGAGATCACCGCGACGTCGGGGTGCTCCACCAACGGCTGCCCCGCCGTCTTGCCCCGGCCGTGCACCAGCTGGATCACCGAGGGTGGCAGGCCGGCCTCGAGCAGCAGCTCGACCAGCAGATGCACCGTATGAGGCACGTCCTCCGACGGTTTGATCACCACGGAATTCCCGCACACCAGGGCGGGAAACATCTTCCACGTGGGAATCGCCAGGGGAAAATTGAACGGCGTGATCAATCCGGCCACGCCGATCGGGCGACGATAGCTCATCGCCCACTTGGCTCCGAGCTCGCTGGGCACCGTGTGGCCGAAGAGCCGCCGCCCCTCGGAGGCGGCGTAATAGGCGGTGTCGATTCCCTCCTGGACATCGCCCCTGGTTTCCGCCAGTACTTTCCCCATCTCCCGGGTCATCGCCCTGGCGATGACTTCCTTGTCCCGGGTCAGGAGATCTCCCACCCGCTTCAGGACATCGCCCCGCGCCGGAGCCGGCACCCGCGACCATACCCGGAAGCCCTCCAGAGCCGACGTGACGGCGGCGTTTACATCGTCGGGCCCCGAGTCGGGAAAACGACCGATCAGATCGCGGGTGTTGGCGGGGTTCCTGTTTTCGAAGTAGGCGCGGGCCGATGGAGCGGACCAGCGGCCCCCAATGAAATTCTTGAATGTCGGAGGCATGGCTCGGGATTCAGGATTCAGGATTCAGGACTCAGGGAGACGTACAGGACCACGTAGCGGGCCGGCCTGGGTAGGTCGACCGATCCAGAAAAACTTTGCCGACGAGGAGCGCACCGGTCAAGGTGACGAGCAGCGCGATCAGGTGCGCCGCCGCCATCCGGCGCGTCCAGCTCGCCACCGCACCCCAGATTCCGGCCAGAAACACGCCCGCGGCCGCCGCCGCATAGCCGTACAGCGGGAATCCGCAGGCGTGCCCGTAGGGCCAGGCGAGCCCCACTCCCGCCGCCACCATGACCCCGAGGGACACCCGAAGCCAAGTGGTGAACACCGCGCGCCGGCTCCGCAGCACCGGCGCGCTTTCGGTCGCGGCGCGCTGCACCGGAGCCGACGGCGAGGCCCTTCCCGCCGAGGCCTGAGCCCCGGCCGCCGGTTGTTTGGCGATGATCTTGTCGATCTCCGCCATCTCCTTGTCCCAGTCCCGGGGAGGTCCGGTCACGTGTCCTCGCGAGTGAGCCTATACCGCTCAATCTTCTTATACAGGTTCGACCGGGGCATGTCCAGCGCGCGCGCCGTTTCCGCCACGTTCCAGCCATGCTCGCGGAGCCTGACCAGCAGGAAGGCGCGCTCGGCATCCTGCTTGAAGTTCTCGAACGTCGGCGCGCGCCCCACCTCCGGCGGCAGCTCCGAGGCCATTCCGTCGGCCGACGGCAGCAGCCGCTCGACGTCCGCGGCGGTGATCTGCTTGCCTGCCGCCAGGATCAGGAGTCGTTCGATGGCATTCCGCAGCTCGCGCACGTTGCCGGGCCAGGGGCGCCGCTGGAGCGCCCGGATCGCCTCGGGCGTGATCGGCCGCGCCGCCACGCCGGCCCCCACGCTCAGGGTCGCGACGAAGTGCTCGACCAGGGCGGGCACATCTTCCAGGCGCTCCCGCAGCGCGGGCACGGTGATCGGCACCACGTTGAGGCGGTAGAACAGGTCCTCCCGGAAGCGGCCGTCCGCGATTTCCTCCTCGAGGTCCTTGTTGGTGGCCGCCAGCACCCGCACATCCACTTGCACCGACTTGGCCGCGCCGATCCGGTTGACCACGCCCTCCTGCAGCACCCGGAGCACCTTCGACTGGGCCGAGAGGGACATGTCGCCGATTTCGTCGAGGAAGAGCGTGCCCCCGTCGGCCAGCTCGAACTTACCGGCCCGATCGGCGAAGGCGCCGGTAAAGCTGCCCTTCATATGGCCGAAGAGCTCGCTCTCGATCAGCTCGGAGGGGATCGCGGCGCAATTCACCTCCACAAATGCCCGCTCCCGGCGGGGCGAGGCTTCGTGCAGCGCGCGCGCCACCAGCTCCTTCCCGCTGCCGTTTTCTCCGGTGATCAGCACCCGCGCGTGGGTCGGACCGACCCGGTCGATCAGCGCGCGCACCTCTTCCAAGGCCGGGCTGGTGCCCACCATCGGGTATCGGGTGTCGAGCGCGCGCTTGAGCTCGCGGTTCTCGCCGGTCAGCGCCGATTGGGACAGGGCATTGCGCAGCGTCACCAGCAGGCGATCGGTATCGAGCGGCTTCTCGAGAAAATCGAAGGCGCCGCGCTGCGTGGCCTGCACCGCGGTGGCGATCGTGCCATGGCCGGAGATCATCACTACCGTCGCGGGCGGATCGAGGTCGCAGAGTCGGGACAGAGTCTCCAGCCCGTCGAGGCCGCCCATCTTCACGTCCAGCAGGACTACGTGAGGCCGGAAGTCGCCGCACACAGTGATGCCCTCTCCGCCCGAGGCGGCGGTGCGCACCTGCCACCCTTCGTACTCCAGAACCTGGCGGAGCGCGTCGCGGATGCCGCCCTCGTCGTCGATCACCAGCACCCGGTTGCTCATGGCACGCGTTCCGCAGCGCCCCGCCCGTAGACGGTGAGTCCGCCGGGCTCGACGCGGAACCCGGTGACGTCGCGCGGCAGGGTCAGCGGAATGGCGCCGCCGGCGGCCGGTCCGCGGAATTGCCGGATCATTCCGTCCACCAGGTTCATCGGTATCGGCAGTCCCCGTACCCGCACGCGCTGCACCTCCCATTCGGCGCGGCCGGCCCGGCGAAACACCAGCAGGCCGCCCGCCTCGACGTACTCATGATCCCGCACGACGGCGGAGATCGGCCCGAAGGAAATCGGCACCTTCCGGGTATCCACGCGAGCGCGGATCTCGATGTCGTCCCGGCCGAGCCGTATCTCCACCGAATCCACCGCCCCGGGCACCACCTGCGCCGCCAATGCCTCGGCCAGGCTCGCCAGCTCCGCGGAGCTCAGCACCACCGAATCGGCTCCCGCCACCCGGAGGGAATCGAGCCGCCGGAGGATCGTCGCGGCATCGGCGGCGCCGGCCCGCCCGGTAACTTCCTCTGGCCCGCTCTCCGCGGTCCACTCATGGATCTGCCGCCGGATCTCCCGCCGGTAGGACCAGGCGACATAACCCGCCAGCACCAGGAGCGCGAGTCCGAGGAGCCGGAACGGGAGGCTCAGACACCCTCTCACGGCACCAGCACTTGCTCCACCCGGATGCTGTAGGCCGGACCGTCGGTGGTGAGCCTGCTCTCGAAGAGCACGACACGGTCGGCGATGAACGGCTGGCCCGGAGGCAAGCCTTCGAGGTGCCGCATGGCGGCCGGCGGCAGCCGGTGTCCCTCACGCACCCGCCCCAGCGTGATGTGGGGCCGGAACGGCCGTCCCTCGGGGGCGAAACCGATCTGTTCCCCGCCCCGCTCCAGTCGGTCCTGCAACAGCTCCAGGTCGGGGCCCGACTGCACCTCCAGCCGGAGCACCTTGGGGTGTTGCCGGGACGGGAAGGCCCCGCCGCCCGCCTGCGCCAGTTCCATTGGCTTCATGCCCTTGGTGGCGAACTGGACCATTTCCTCGATGGGGTCGACTCGGTCGGAGGTGACTTCACCGAAGAACTTGAGGGAAATATGAAGCCCCTCATCCCGAACCCAGCGCACCGGCCACTCCAGCGCGCGCATCTCTCGCAACAGACCCACGGCCTCTTCCAGCGCCGGTGCCGGCAGGGGAACCGCGATGAAGAGGCGCATCAGCCCGCGGGCTCGAGCACGAGGAGGCTGCCCCGGCGATAGCCGCGGTCGTCCCGCTCCACCGACTCGAAGCCCAGGTGCCGGAACCCGGCCGCGATCTCGCTCCAGCGCTCCTCGAGCCGGGCGAATTCCGCGGGGACCACCTCGATGCTGGCCCGGTCGCCCAGATGACGGACCCGGAGATCTCCCGCGACACCGATTTCCCGGAGCAGCGCCTCGCCCGCCTCGACCTGGCGAAGGCGAGCTTCCGTCACCGGCAGTCCGTAGCGTATCCGGCTCGACAGGCAGGGCGCCGCCGGCGCGTCCCACATGGAGATGCCGAGCTCGCGGGCCATTTCGCGAATCACCGATTTCCCGAGACCGAGATCGGCGAGCGGCGAGCGCACCCGCCACTCGGCACCCGCAACCAGCCCGGGGCGGTGCTCGCGCCCATCATCGGCATTGGTCCCGTCGATGACGGTGTCGAAACCCTCGGCGCGGGCGACTGTGGAAAGACGGGTCCAGAGCTCCGCCTTGCAGAAGTAGCAGCGGTCCACCGGGTTGGCGCGGTAGCGGGGATCCTCGAGCTCGTGGGTGGCCAGCTCTCGGAGCGGCACGCCGAAGCGCTGCGCCACGGTGAGCGCGGTGCGGTATTGGACCTCGGGGTAGGACGCGCTCCTGCCGATCACGGCAAGAAAGCGGTCCGGGCCCAGCGCCTCGGTGGCCACGACCGCTAGCAGCGCCGAATCCACCCCGCCGGAGTACCCGAGGAGGACGCGTCCGAGCTGGCTGAGATGTTCCTGCAGGCGGGCGACTTCGCGCATTGGGGGAAACGTAACGCCGTCGCGGGTCAACGGTAGCCGATTTAGCTTAGGTCATGGGAGACGACGCCTGGCTCTCCGCCGGACACCGCCTGCGCATTCCCCGGGCCGAGGTGAGCTACCGCGCCACCCGGGCCGGCGGCCCCGGCGGCCAGCACGTCAATACCTCCTCGACCCGCATCGAGCTCTGGTGGAATGTCCGCGAGAGCGCCGCACCCACCGCCGAGCAACTTGTGCTCCTCGAGGAGCGTCTGGGTCATCGGCTCGACCAGGATGGGTGGCTCCGCCTGGTGGAAGCCGGGAGCCGGAGCCAGCTCAGGAATCGCGAAACGGCGACCGGGCGGTTCCTGACCCTGATCGACCGGTCCCTCCGCCCCAAGCGGGTCCGAAAGGCCACCCGGATTCCCAAAGCCGAGAAGCAGCGGCGGCTCGAGTCCAAGCGTCAGCGGGCCTCCGTCAAACGGCTGCGCGGGAAGGTGCGCGGCGATGAATAAGTGGTTCGATCACGCCGGCGACCGGATTCAGGTCCAGATGATCGCCGTTTGGCTGGGCGTGGCGCTGACGGCGATCGCGGCCGCGGTCGCCCTCCTCCTGTATCAGCGACACCTCATCTCAGTACTTGGAATCGCGGGCGTGGTGCTTCTGGGCCCGCTGGCCGCGGCGGTGTGCGCCGTGTTCATCTGGGTCGGCACCGGCGCGGGAAGCCGCGGATTCGTGAAAATGCTGACCGCCGCTGGCAATATCAAGCGTGCGCCCAGCTACTCGCTGCAGGAATCGCTGATCGCCCGAGGAAAGTTCGCCGAGGCGGAGGAAGCGTTTCAGACCCATATTTCCGCTGATCCCCGGGATCTCGACGCCCGGCTGGCATGTGCCGCGCTGATCCGGGATCATCTCGAGGATCCCCACCGGGCCGAGCGGCTCCTGCTGGAAGTGCGCACCCTCGGCCCCACCCCGGCTCAGGAATTCGGGATCGCCAACGCGCTGATCGATCTGTACCGGGCCACCGGACAGCGCGGCCGCGAGATGGCCGAGCTGGCCCGGTTCGCCGCGCGGAACCGCGACACCGCCGGGGGCCGCAAGGCGAAGGAAGCATTGCGGCGCCTGAAGCAGGAGGAAGGATGAGCGGGTGGCGCTACTTCCGGTCTCGCGAGGTGCGCGAGGCCCGCGCGTGGGCCGCGAATGGGGGCATCGCGGTGCACGAGAACATCTGGAAATCCCGCGGCCGGAGGACCTGCCATCTCCTTGCCCGGAGCGAAGCCGAGCTGGTGACGGCCGCCCGTTCGGTGGGGTGCGAAGATTGGTGGATTCAACGCACCCGCACCGTGCACTTCGATCTGGTCGAGGTCTACCTTGAGCGCGCCCTGGCGCGCTGCAGGGGGCTGGCCCGGCTCACTTCACCGTAAAGGGCAGCACCCATCGGGTCTTGTCCCAGTCGAAGCGGATCTCGCCGCCGTTGCCCACCGGCACCACCACAATCGTGAACCGCTCGACTAGAACGGGCAACGGTTCCGTGCGCAGGTCGACCCGCAGCAGATCCTTGGAGGGATCGTACTCGGTCCCCCATTGCCCGGTCTGCTTGTTGATGATCAGCGTGGCGCCGGCAGGCGTGGGCAGAGTCCACAGCGTGTATTTCCCGGCCGGAATCACCCCGTCACCCACCTTGAGATCGATGGCGGTGTTGAGCTGGGTCGCGGCGTTGGCACCCGTCCGCCAGACCTCATTCCACGGCACGACTCCGCCAAAGATCTGGCGGCCCCGGGTGAGCGGGCGCCCGTAGTCCACCCAGACATTCGCGTCGCCCGACTGGGCTCGCGCCGTGTCACGCGTCGACATCGGGCCCGCCACCACGCCGGCCCGCTCTCTCGAAACGAACGACTCCGAAACCTGGTCGAAATTGAGATTGGAAACGCGCTCGGTCAGGAACTTCTGGGTAGTGCGCGCCCCGTTCAGGCCCAGCAAGCGGCCGCCGCCATCGACCCGGAGGTAGAACGGAGTTCCGAAGAAATCGATGGCGACCGAATCCCGGCCTTTCTTGACGACATAGTTCGCGACCGCGGCGCGGTTGCCGGCCGTGTACGTCTCCAGGGCGACGCTGTCCCGGCCGGCGCTGCTCGCCTGCATCGCCAGCTGCTCGTACAGGCCCACCGCCATGAAGAGGGTCGGCACCGCGTCCGGCCTGACCCGGAACACGAACGCCGTGTCGGCTCGGCTGGGCCGCTGGAGGGCGATCGTCACCGTCGTATCCTGGACCTTGGCTTGCCACGCCGTAACCGCCGGGGTGGCGCCGTCCACCCCAGGCCTCCGGGTCACCTCGATCGCCGTGATCCGTCCCCGGCCGTCCAGCGTCGCCACATAGTGGACCCGGGCGGTGCGGGGCGTGGTGACAAACTGGTCGCCCTCGAGCCGTGAGCCGTTCCGGGTGACTCTCTCCAGAAACATGGTATCGCGCCCGAGCCGAGTGAGGTAGTTCGAGGTGGTCCCCTGGGCGGCTAGCGGGAAGGCCACCAGCAAGAGGCAGGGGACGAGACGGAGGGATACCATGGGACTGACTCCTGACCTGAATTGGATGCGCGGGCTCTGCGACAATCTACGGTATTCCCCGAAGCGAAGTGTCAGGGGCTGGTCCGCTTTCAGTCCGATGCGCTACGCTCCCGGTAGCGCCACGACTTCTCGGCGATTGATGCTCAACCGCTCGGTGAGGTCCCGGAGTAAGCGCAGGACCGCCGGTCGCGGCAGGTGGAGCCGGACCAGCACGCGCCGAAGCGGATTCCTGGACTCCACCCGATCGGTTACGGTGACCAGTGTGCCGAGCGTCGTAGCGGTCAGCTCGACCGTCCGCATGGGGAGCCCCGGCGCCCCCAAACGCGCCCGCTGCATGACCAGCCGCCGAGGCGGCTCGGCCAGGGTGAGCTCGACCACCTGATTGCCCGCCTTCCCGACCTCCCGCCAGGCCGGATTGCCCCCGAGGTCCGGCAGCCTTTCAACCGCAGTGAGATCGGAGCGCCAGAGCGGCATGCCATCGACGTCGATGAGCACTCGCCACACGGTCTCCGGCGGCCGCTGCAGCTTCGCCTGACTGGTAAACCGGTGTTCGGCGGGAAGAAGTGCCCCGACCAGGAAGAGCGCGGCGAGCGCGCCCGGGGCCACAGCCAGTGCCATCATGACCCGCCGCCGGCGCCGCTGCTGCCTCCGGCGATCGATCCAGTTCATCGTCTGGGTCCCCTCCGTGTGGTTCGAGATGTCCGCTTGCTCTCCTGAGGATCTTCGGGCAGCTCGCCGGCCCCGCGCGCCAGCAGCCGTAGCCCCGCGGCCACCATCTCCTGTTCCGGCGGCACCAGCCGAACCAGCGCCTGGCGGACGCGGTCGGGATCGAGCAACGACCGCAGCCGCCGAACCTGCGCACCCGCGTCGGTAAGCCGGAGCTGGACCCGCCGGGCGTCCACCGTGTCGCGCTCCCGCACGACCAGGCGGAGCCGGGTGAGCTGATTGAGTTGGAGCGATGCGGTCGCGGGAGTGACCCGAAGCCGGCGCGCGAGCTCCCCCACCGTGATCGGGGCGTCGGGATCGAGATGGTCGAGGATGCCGGCCTGGTGGTCCGACAGCCGCCTGCCACTGGCCGCGTCGCGCACCTGGCGGCGACGGAAAGCGGAGTGAATCGTTGGGTAGGCGGTCAGGACCGCATGGACGGCGTCATCGAGCACGGCGCCAAGATCGCGATAATATATTGATTTGTCAAATCAAAATATCTTCACGAAACCGGGGTGCTCTTGCCGCCGTCGGGGGAAATAGACAGTGTTATTCAAGCCTGCGCCGAGGCGGCAGGGACTCAATGATCCGCATCTTTGCTCCTTCGACCCGCGACGGGGTGCTCCGCCCCGACCTCGTGACGGCGGCCAACTTCGTTGTGCACGTCGCCGCCTTCGTGGCGCTCATGGTCCCGCTCGGCAAGGTCGCCAAGGAGGAGATCTTCGACCGGCTGCTGGTCTACCTGGTACCGCCCGACAAGACCGGCAGCCGCGAGCAGCTGCTCGGGGAGGCCCCGGCCAGCGTCGTGGCCACTGAAGCGGTCGGCCACCAGCAGGGCAAGGAGGAGGCCCCCGGCGTGGACGACGTCCTTCCCGCCCGCGGCGCCCTTCCCGTGGCCGATCCGTCCGACGTGAATATGACCGCCACTCCCCAACCGGGCGACAACGCCCTCTCGGTCATCGAGGTGGACAGCGTGGTGGTCCGCGATCCGACCAGCGCGGCACCTGATTACCCGCTGCATTTGCAGGCTCAGGGTATCGAGGGATCGGCGTTCGTGCGATTCGTCGTGGACAGCACCGGCCTGGTGGACACGATGACGTACCGGGTGGTGAAGGCCACCCATCCAGACTTTGCCGTGGCGGTGCGCCGTGCGCTCCCCGGGATGCGGTTCCGCCCGGCCATCCGGGGGGGATTCGTGGTGCGCCAGCTGGCCGAGCAAGTCTTCACCTTCCGGATCGCGCCGAGAGACACCGTCCGAGCACGCCCCCTCCCCCCGGCGTGACCAGCGTCGACCTCAACGCCGACATCGGCGAAAGCTTCGGGCGGTACACCCTGCCCGGAGAAGACGATCTCCTCGCTCTGGTGACTTCGGCCAACATCGCCTGCGGTTTCCACGCGGGAGACCCGCTGGTGATGCAGCGCACCGTCTCCGCGGCGGCGGGACGCGGCGTGACCATCGGCGCCCATCCCAGCTATCCCGACCGGGTCGGGTTCGGCCGCAGGGAAATGGCGGCCGGTCCGGCGGAAATCGCGGCGGATGTCACGTATCAAGTCGGGGCGCTGCACGGCTTTTGTCGGGCAGCAGGCACGCGGGTCCGCTATGTGAAACTGCACGGCGCGCTCTACCACCGGGCTGCTCGCGACCGGGAGGTCGCCAAGGCGGTGGCCTTCGCCATCCGGCAGCTCGACAGCGATCTGGTCGTCCTCGGCCCCGAGGGGAGCGCGCTGCTGCAGGCGGCGGCGGAAACCGGACTCGATGTGGCGCGGGAGGCGTTCGTGGACCGTGCCTATCTGCCGGATGGGCAGCTGGTGCCCCGAGGCGAGCCCGGAGCCGTCCTGGATGACGTTGATGCGATCGCCGAGCGGGCGCTCCGCATGGTGCATGACCGCAACGTCGTGGCGATCGACGGAACCCGCTGCATCGTGCGCGCCGACTCCCTCTGCGTGCACGGCGACGGCCCCAAGGCGTTCGAGATCGTGCGGACGGTACGGAAGCTGTTCGAGGCCGAGGGGATCACCCTCGCCCCGTTCGTGAAGTGAGCGGCGGCGCGCCGCTGGTCCTGCCGCTGGGCGAGGCGGCATGGACAGTGGTGCTGGGAGACACCGTGGACCGGGAGCTGCACGCGCGGGTTATCGAGCTCGCCGCCCGCATCGCCGAGGCCGGGTTGGCTGGGGTGGTGGAGATCGTGCCGGCGTACGCGGTGGTGACGGTGTTCTTCGACCCGCTCGAGGCGGACGCGGAGGTGTTACGGGAGCAATTGTCCCGACTTGCCACCGTTCCGTCCGCCCGTCCGCCTGTCCGCCCGTCCGCCCTCCCGTCCTCCCGTCCTCCCGTCCGCCCGTCCGCCCGCCTTGTAACCATCCCAACCCGATATGACGGCCCCGACCTCGATCACGTCGCGACGGAAACCGGATTGTCTCGCACCGAAGTGATCCGCCGTCACGCCGAGCCGGAGTACCTCGTTTACTTGCTGGGATTCGTACCGGGGTGGGCCTACCTGGGCGACCTCGACCCCGCGCTGGCGATACCGCGTCGCAACACCCCGCGGACGCGAGTGCCGGCCGGCACCGTGGCGATCGCGGGGGGACAGACCGGAGTGTATCCGCTGGCCACGCCGGGTGGGTGGCATCTGATCGGGAACACCTCGCTCCGCATGTTCGATCCCGCCCGCGAGCCGGCCGCACTGCTCCGAGTCGGGGACCGAGTCCGCTTCGAGCCGACCGCATGATCGAGGTGCTCAAGGCACCGCCGTTCGCCACGGTGCAGGACCTGGGGTGGCGCACCGGCCGAGCGATGGGGCTGCCCCAAAGCGGCGCGATGGACCGCGCGCTCCTACAGGAGACCAACGGGTGTGTCGGCAATGCGCCCGGAGTTGCGGCGCTGGAGTGGGCGTTGGGGCCGGGCTCGCTGCGTTTCGAGCGCGACGCGACGCTATGCGTGCTCGAGGATGCGGAGGTGCGGATCGACGGGGTCGCGCACCGAAGAGGTGCGATGCGCGTGTCGGCCGGGGCGGTGGTCGAGATAGTCCCGGGGCGGCGCGATCGGTTTGTCTACGTGGCTGTCAGGGGCGGGATCGACGTGCCGCTCATGCTGGGAAGCCGGTCGACCTATCTGCCCGGCGGGCTCGGTGGCTTCGAGGGGAGGCGGATCAAGACGGGGGACCGGCTGCCGCTCGGCGCGACGCCCGCGTCAGGAAGCTCCCCATCAGTCATCGCGAGGCCTCAAGAGGTCAGGGGGAAAGGAGTAGTCATCGCGAGGCCCCAACGGGGCCGTGGCGATCCCGCCGGTAGCCTTGTCCTCCGCGTAACCCGCGGCCCGCAGTGGGACCGGTTTGATGAAGCGGCCCGGACTGAGTTCTTCGCGGGGAGCTACACGGTCACTCCCGCGTCGGACCGGATGGGTTATCGACTCCAAGGACCCGCGGTGCGGCCGCGGGAGCGCGCGACGCTACCCTCCGAGGCCGCATGCCCCGGCGCGGTGCAGATTCCCGATGACGGGCAGCCGATCGTGCTGATGCCCGACGGGCCGACGGTCGGAGGCTATCCCAAGCTGGCGGTAGTTATAGGGGCGGACCTTGGGAAGTTGGCGCAGTGCCAGCCGGGGAGAACCGTGCAGTTCGTCGAAGTCGCTCCGGAGCAGCATCGTCGGTCTTAGGTGCAGGCCGTGGCCGGCCTCCGATTCCTGCAGCGTTCAGACGCATTTGCTGAAGACTCAAATGCAGGTTGATTCATGGCGCCGCTCGTCCATCACGAACGAGGTGATGGCTGGGTCCCAGACGGGCGACCCAACCATCTCGCAATGCAGCCTAGCAGGTTGCGGAAAAAGTAAAATCGAAACGAGAAATAGCTGGTCCTCGGCGTGCGATCAGTCGGACGGATGCCGAATGTGACTTTGTCCTGCCCCTCTCGGTCCTCATCCGCGGTGCCCGCGGCACCCTAGCGAGGGTCGGGCTCACGCCGGTGCCGCCGTGAGCAGTGTCCGGAGCCGCACCAGATTGTACGCGGCACTGGTAAAGGCAAAGACCCAACTGACTTTCTCGCGCCCGCGGTGGTGCAGCTTGCGGAGCAAGCCGACACATTTCTGCCAGCCAAAGCCTTCTTCCACCAGTTTACGCTTGCGCTGGCTTATGGCATACCCGGGGTGACGCGTGGTCCGGCCATCGACCAGACTCCGTCGGCGAAACCGATGGAGATTGGGACTGACATGCGGCGTGAAGCCCAGGGTGCGGACGCCGGCGATAAACTCCGGCGTATCATAGCCCTTGTCGGCCCCAAGGGTCCGGCGGCGACCTGTCGGCGCCAGCAGCGTAAGCATCTCCAGGGCGGCCTCCCGCTCGGCGTGGTACTCGGGGGCCCGCACGTCGGTCTGTACGATGAGGCCGTGCCGATTCTCCGTGAGCACGCTCGCTTGGTACCCGAGGAAGGCGGCCCCATGCTGCGTCTTGCGTACCAACCGCGCCTCCGGATCGGTCACCGAGCGGTGCGTGGTGTTGGACCGCTTCTCACCCCGGAAGTTCACACTCGGATTGCTGGGGTCGTCGTCCGACGGCGCGCCGGCGGCTCATCGATCGGGCGAAAGCTCTTGTGGCTGGCCCACGCCTCGAGCAGCGTGCCGTCGACCGTGAAATGCTCGTGGGACAGGAGCTGGTGCTGGTCGGCCAGGCCGAGCACCTGCTGAAAGAACGCCTCGGCGATGTTCCCCGCCAGCAGCCGGTCGCGATTCTTGGTGAACACCGTCGGGACCCACACCGTATCGTCCGGCGTCAAGCCGACGAACCAGCGGTAGAGCAAATTGTAGTCGAGCTGCTCCATGAGCTGGCGCTCGCTCCGAATGGTGTACAGCACCTGCAGGAGGAGCGCCCGGAGCAGTTGCTCGGGAGGAATCGACGGCCGGCCCATCGTGGAATACAGGGTCTGGAAGCGCGGCGACAGCTCGACGAGCAACGGATCGACCAGGCGGCGCATCGCCCGGAGTGGGTGATCGGCAGGGATCCGGTCTTCAATCGACCGGTAGCTGAAGAGGATCGCCTGCCGCTCGTCGGGACCGCGCATCGCCGCGCTCGCTGGGAGGGTCATTCCAAGCTACATGATTCCCTCGACCACGCCAGACACATTTCGGCTACTTTTTCAGCAACCTGTTAGGCGGCAGCAGCCCTGCACCGGCCTTCGCCATTTTGAGTACCGGCTGGCCTCAGTTTCTTGCGTCGTCGAGTATTCTATCCAAGGCTGTGCGGTCGTAATAGCGGCCGTTCGCCACGACTGCCCGTATTCGCTGCGTGTAGCTGATGTCCTCGAGCGGATTGGCATCGAGCAGCACAAGGTCCGCGAGTTTTCCTGCCTCCACGCTGCCAAGCGAGTTGTCCATTGCCCAGTAGCGCGCGGGATTCCAGGTCGCTGTCCGGAGCGCTTCGAGTGGCGTGAGCCCCGCCCTGACAAGCAGAGCGAGTTCCTCATGCAAACTGAAGCCAGGATAGACGAAGGGCCCTGGCGCGTCCGTGCCGGCGAGAAGTTCGATGCCAGCTCCATGCAACTGGCGTACAATCCGGAGGAGTAGCTCCTGAAACGCGCTATCATCGCCTTCGGTAAAGATGGAGACGTGATTCGCTCGAGCTGTTTCCCAAGTCCCTCGCAGTGGCTGCCCGATGTAGTCGAGGCGTGGATCCTGCAGGATGCGGTCGTCGTGCACCTCGGGACGCCGCATCCCGGCCATGAGCGTTGGCGTATGCCACATCCGGAAGGCAGCAAGCTGGCGTACATGCGCAGCGCAGAGTGTCTCGTCGTAGCTTTCCACGGCAAGCCGTACCATCGCGCGCCGCCGTGTTTGCAGCGACGATGGGGCGTTGGCGACGTTCACCCCGACACGCATACCGTCGAGTTCCTGAATTGTCCGAGCCAGTGAATCAGGCTGGGAAGAACACATGGGTAGCAGGCCGCCGGCTGTGCCGAGCGTCAGGTGTTCGACACTGCGCTGTCCTGCGCGCCCGGCTTCGCCCAGTCCGATGGCATTCGGCAGATGCCCAGCTAATGGAAGACCGAGACGGCGTGAAGTATCAGCGATCGCAAAGTAGGTATCCCGATCGAGCCCCGAGTAAACCTTGATGAAGTCCGCTCCCGCACGGCGAAGGGAATCCACGGCCGCGCGGCCCTGCTCGGCGTTCAACGCGCTGACAAGGTTCACGCTGGCGGACGGCCGGGCGTCCACGGTTGGACCAGCCGCAAAGAATCGCGGCCCGGAGAGCTCGCCCCGAGCTATTCGCTCCCGCAGCGCCACGGTTTGGGGCAGAGGCATCGCCGAATTCCCCATTTCACGGACGCCGGTAACGCCATTGGCGATGTACAGGCCCAGGAAGTTCCGGACCTGGTGTGCATGCATTTCCCAGAGTCCCGGAATCAGATACCGACCCTGCGCGTCGATAACCTGTGCTGCGGCGGGAATCCGTACCTGCGTTCCGCTTGCGACCTGCGTAATGCGGTTGCCGCTAATGATGACCGTGTAGTTTCGAAGTAGATGACCATCGCGAACATCGACGACCGTGACGTTTGTGAGGGCAAACGCCTGAGGGCCCGGCTCCTGTGCCAATGTGGGGCGAATCAATGCGCCGACCCCGGCAACCACTACAATCGATGTTCGGAGCAGCGTTGCCGGTATCACATTCAGCCTCCCAAGACGTGATTCTGAGCGAGGTGGCAAACGCCGGTGCCGCCTAACATCGCGGATCAGCTGCAAGCGCGCGGCGGCCAGGAAAGGGCGCGCTTGTCTGCTGCATCCGCTTGTTGGACGGCAAGGTGGTTGGACCGCTAGCCTGAGACTACTGTTTCTTTGCTCCGTCGAGCACTAACGAGTCGCCGACGACTCTGTAGATCGATTCGGGAGAGCTGCCCGCGGACATGTGGGCACCCATCTTGAAATAGAGCTGTCCATTCAGGCTACCGGGCACATAACCATTCCCAAACATTGTTCCAATGAGTCGAAGGCCGCCACGCTCCCTGTGTAACACATAAAACGTGCCATTTCCCTGTGCGCCCCGTATCGTGCTGACATAGCCATCACCATGGAAGTCGGCGCGGATTACGAGGTGAAAGTCGCCAACCTTGACTTGGTGGACGCTGATGCTGCTCTCGGCAGCCAGCTTGAAGACTGTCTCCGGATCCTTGGGGAGTGACTCAGCGTCGGCGATGTACTCAAAGAGCTCCCGATAGTTGGCGAAGAGCTTCGGCGGTATGGCCTCCGAGCCAAGAAAAAGCGCGAGGGGAAGTATCAGGTTCAGCATTTGTTCTCCCTAGTTGTCCGTCCAACGAACACGCATAAGCAGCGGGGCCGCGGCCTTGGAGCGCCGTTGCCG
>JAXIPC010000051.1:0-22824 GCA_045403135.1 Gemmatimonadales bacterium
CTTCCGCTCAACGGCTTCGGGTACAGCTCGAGCTTTTCCATCGACAGCGTCCCGGTGCCAGACGGGGTCAGCCAGTCGGCGCAGCTCCGGCTGGCCTCCGCCGACTATTTCACCACGCAGAAGATTCCCATTGTGGCCGGCCGGGGATTCACCGCGGAGGACCGGCGGGGCGGGAGGCCGGTGGTCGTGGTCAGCGAGACCGCGGCCCGGAAGTTCTGGCCCGACGGCAAGTTTCTCGGCCACTTTGTCCGGGTGGACGCGCAACCAGGACCCGATGACGACCGGCCCCAGGGGTATATCATCGGCGTGGTCGGCGACGTGCGCGACCGCGGGCTCGATCGGGACGTGCGCGCCATCATCTACGGCAATACGGATCTGGTCCCGGTGTCCTATACCTCTCTCGTGCTCCGGACCACGGTACCGCCGCTTTCGCTGGTACCCGAGGTGCGGCGCATCGTCACCGCCATGGAACCCGACCTCCCGTTGAGCGAGGTCCAGACCATGGAAGCCGTGGTCCGGCAGGCCACCGCGTCGCAGCGGTTCCGAGCCTGGGTAATGGGATTCTTCGCACTTCTGGCGGCGGCGCTCGCGGGGCTCGGCGTCTACGGGGTCATCTCGCACATCGTGGCACAGCGCACTCGGGAGATGGGACTGCGCCGCGCGCTGGGCGCCAGCGACTCGCAAGTCGTGGCCGAGGTGGTTCGTGCCGGGATGCGCGATGCGACACTCGGAGCGGTGGCCGGGCTCGGTCTGGGCTGGCTGATCGCGAGCAACCTCTCGCGGCTGCTCTACCAGGTGACGGCGGCGGATCCCGTCGTCCTGGGATTATCCGCCGCAGGGTTCCTCGGAGTCGCGTTTGCCGCGTGCTGGATCCCGGCGCGCCGGGCCACTCGGGCGGACCCGGTAGTCGTCTTGCGGGGCGAGTAACGCGACTGCCGCCAGGTTGCGCCGGCGGCGAACCCGCCGTTTCTTCGGTCCCATGCCCGCTGCCTCATCCCTTCCCCTCATCGCCCGCGCCCATTCTCATGCGGACCGGGTCGCCATCACGGACCACCACGGAGAATACAGCTACGCCGAGTTGCTCGACGGTTCGGCCCGGGCCGCGGGACATTTCCTCGACGGCCGCGACGATCTGGAGGAGGCCCGGGTCGCGTTCCTGGTTCCGCCGAGCTTCGCCCACGTCGCGGTGCAGTGGGGGATCTGGCGCGCGGGAGGCATCGCGGTGCCTCTGGCCACGTCGCACCCCGCCTCCGAGCTCGAGTATGTGATCGCGGATTCCGCCGCCGACATCGTCGTCGCCGATGCCGATGCGGCCGCGATACTGGAGCCGCTGGCCAGGGCGGCGGGAGTGCGGTTCCTCCTCGTGGCCGACGCACTGGCCGCCGCCCGCCGGCCTGAACCCCTGCCGGATTTTTCCGAAGACCGCCGCGCGATGATGGTGTACACCAGCGGCACCACCGGCAAGCCGAAGGGCGTGGTCACGACCCATGCCAACCTCCGGGCCCAGATCACCGCGTTGATCGAGGCGTGGGGTTGGACGGCCGACGACCGGATCCTGCTGGTGCTGCCGCTGCATCATGTGCACGGCATCGTCAACGTGGTGGGGTGCGCGCTATGGGCCGGCGCGGCGTGCGAGATGCTGCCGAAGTTCGACGCGGAAGAAACCTGGAAGCGGATCACCTCGGGGCGCCTCACCGTCTTCTCGGCGGTGCCCACCATCTACACGCGGCTGATCGCCGCCTGGGAAGCCGCGGGTCCCGAGCGGCGAGCGCGCATGTCGGAAGCATGCCGCCGGATGCGGCTGATGATTTCGGGCTCTGCCGCACTGCCGGTGCAGACGCTCGAGCAGTGGAAGGCGATCAGCGGCCACACCTTGCTGGAGCGCTACGGGATGACCGAGCTGGGCATGGCGCTGACCAACCCGCTCCACGGGGAGCGCCGACCCGGTTTTGTCGGAGCCCCTTTGCCGGGAGTGGAGGTCCGGGTGGTCGACGAGAGCGGCGCCCCGGTCACTCCCGGTGTGGCGGGCGAGATCGAGGTCCGGGGACCGAATGTTTTCCTGGAGTACTGGCGCCGCCCCGAGGCCACCGCGGCGGCCTTCCGGGAAGGTTGGTTCAAGACCGGCGACACCGCGGGGCTCGAGGAGGGCTCCTATCGCATCCTGGGCCGGAGCAGCGTGGACATCATCAAGACCGGGGGGTTCAAAGTCTCCGCGCTCGAGATCGAGGAGGAGTTGCGGAAGCACCCGGCCGTGGGAGAGTGCGCGGTAGTCGGTGTACCTGACGCGGAATGGGGCGAGCGGGTGTCGGCCGCCGTGGAGCTCCGGCCGGGGGGAGAGCTCTCGCTGCCGGCGCTGAAGGCCTGGGCCAGGGAGCGTCTGGCGCCCTACAAGGTGCCCCGCGCGCTCCAGTGCGTCGCGGCGCTTCCGCGCAACGCGATGGGCAAGGTGCTCAAGAAGGAGGTGGCGAAGCTGTTCGGGAGGTAGTCCGACGCCGGCCGGCCGCCTAGCGCAGATTGTCGAACAAGGCGGCGTGGCTGGTGAGAATGCGGCGGCTGTGATCCGGATCAGGGGTGGTCGTGCTGTCCCCGTTCAGAAAAGTGCCCCCCAGAATAATCCCGTCCCGCCTCGGCATCATGTACATGACGCCGGGACCGGGGCCTATGGTGATGTAGTCCACCTCCGGCTGGGGCGCGAGCACCACGAGCTGTCCTTTGACGGGCACCAGCTCCCGGTCGCCGAAGAGCACCGCTGCGCCCAGGCCGGTGCAGTTCATCACCACCGGCTCGGCCAGTGCGGCCACCGACGCGGGGTCCGGAAAGTCCCGCACCACGATCCGTCCGCCGGCCAGGTGGAAATCCTCGGTAACCTGCCGCAGGTAATGGCTGGTATCGATGTGCATGGAGAGGAGGCGGCGAACGAACGGCACCGGAAACGGATGTGCGTCGGGCGTAAGCGTCTCCACCCGGAACACCTCCTGGAACAGCGTAGCGGTTGCCCAGTCCTCCGTCTGCGCCGGCGCGCGATTGAGGAAGTAGTTCTCCAGCCAGCGCACCCCGTAGCGATCTCCCGCCAGTGTCTGGAAGTAGCGAAAGGCATAGCGCGAGGCGGTGAGGTACCGCTCCCTGAACTCAGGCGTCACGCGGTCGGACGCCACCAGGCTCACCGGGGCCCATTGCGCGCCCGCCAGGTTCGAGGTGGTGTCGGGCGGCAGGTCGCGAGCATAGATGGTCACCGCAAAGCCCCGGTCTTGCAGCAGCCGTGCGGTGGCAAGCCCCACCGCACCTGCGCCCAGCACCGCGGCGATGCGATGCGGAGACGCGAGCGCCTGGAGGACGGCGAGGTGCGCGGTGCCCCAGGACAAGGAGACTCCGCCGCCGCCGTGACCGTAGTTGTGAACCAGCAGCTTGTCTCCCAGGGGTTCTGCCTCCACCCGGAAACCTGGAGCGCGGAAAGGCCGGAGACCTGCCACTTCGCGGATGACCAGCTCCGGGCGCACCTGCACTCGGACCAGCACCCGGCGGCGGGATGGTGTCGCGACGGTGAGGTTCGGACTGCGCCGGCCCGACGAACACGAGGGGCCGAGCGCCCCGGCGGCGGCGGCGGCGGCCAGGCCCTTGAGCAGCGCGCGCCGGTCGATCGTGCTCATGCGGGCGCGGGCATGCGCGGGCTTCCGATGGGATTGGCTCGCTCCAACCGGGCGGCAAGCGCCAGCACCGCTTCCTCCCCCAGGGGGCGGCCGACGATCTGCAGTCCGACCGGCATCCCGTCCCGATCCAGCCCGCACGGCACCGAAGCCACCGGCAGTCCAGTGAGGCTCAGCACAAAGGTGGGTGCAAGCCAGTCGACGTAGGTCTCCATTTTTTTCCCGGCCACCACCTCGGGATGGTTCTGTTCGACCGGGAACGGAGGCACTGCCATGGTGGGCGTGAGCAGGTGATCGTAGCGCTGGAAGAACTCCCGGAATTGCTGCCAGATCCGGCCCCGAATCCGCTCGGCACGCCCCAGGTCGAGGCCTTTCGCTTCGTTGCCCGCCTTCGTGTTGTTGCGCACGTTCGCGCCGAATCCCTGGATCAGGTCCAATCGGTTCGACATCCACGAGGCGAACCAATGGCCCCGCAGCGTCAGGAACGCCTCGCGGCCCGCCGAGAGATCGAGGTCGATAATGTCCAGCTCGATGCCGGCGCGGGCGAGCAGTTTGGCGGTGCCCCGGCAGACCGATTCAACCTTCGGGTCGACGCCGATTCCCGCTATGTCCGCGCAGTAAGCGACGCGGAGCCCGGGCTTGGGGCCCTGGTGCACCGCGGCGACGAAATCCCGGCCGGCCACCGGCGGCTGCGCGAAAGGATAGTGGGGCGTCGGCCCGGCGGTAGCCTGGAGCATGAGCGCCACATCTTCGGCGGTGCGGGCCATTCCGCCGGAGACCTGGAGCGTGTCCCAGACAAAATCGGTGGGCACGGTGGGGACCAGACCCAGGGAAGGCCTGAGGCCAACCACCCCACAGAACGACGCCGGGATCCGGAGCGATCCACCCAGATCGGTGCCTTCGGCGAGGGCGATCATCCCGGTGGCGAGTCCCACCGCGCCACCTCCGGTCGACCCACCCGCGCTCTTGCCGGGATCCCAGGGATTCCGGGTGCGCCCGAAGACATCGTTCCAGGTGTTCCCGCCTGCCGCAAACTCGGGGGTGTTGGTCTTGCCCAGGATGATTGCCCCGGCGGCCCGCAGCCTTCGCACGATCAGCGCGTCTTCCTCGGGCACGTGATCGGCGTAAAGCGGAGATCCGAAGGTGGTGCGGACCCCGGCGACCTGGGTCACGTCTTTGATGCCGACCGGCACGCCCGCCAGTCGGCCCACCGATTCGCCCCGCGCGATCCGCTGCTCCAGCGCCCTCGCATCGTCGAGGGCACGCTCGTTGAGGGTGACGATCGCGTTGAGGCGGGGATTGAGCTCCGACACCCGCGCCAGGGCGCTCTCGACGACTTCGACGGGGGAGAGCTCGCCCGCGGCAACCTGGCGCGCGATCTCGGTGGCGGTGAGATCGTGCCTCATGGCCGAGGACCCATTACGGCTTCTTCGGCCACTCGCCCAGCCACGCCACGGTCCGGCAGAAAGCCGCTTCCCCGCCCCGGAACTTCCACGGAAAGCACCCGACGATCAGCCGCTGGTTCTGCAGCTCGGGCGCGTCGATTTCGCCGCCGACGTTCTCGATGTGCATGCAGTCCTTCGGGAACAGCGCGTTGTGGGTGAGCTGATAGGCGGAATCGGGGAACATCTTCTCGACCCCCTTCTTGCCGCCGAATTTCTCCTCCGCCTTGGCGCGGACCCGGGCCCAGTGGTCGTGCATGCCTTTGCCGAGGAAGCGGCCGATAGGGAGGTTCATCGGATGGTCGGTGGAAACGCAATCCACCCCCCAGATATGGATGCCCTTGTCGAGGAGCCACGGCACCATATCGGGATGCGCGCCGGGATGCATGTGGATATAGCGTTCCTCGTCGGGCTCGGCGCCGAACTGCGAATGCCGGTGGAATCCGGTGTGCAGAATGAGCAGGTCGCCCTGCTTGATCTTGACGCGCTTCTCGATCATCCGCGGGGTATACACCGCCAGGTCGCCCATCTCGTCGCGCAGATCCACGATGACTCCGGGCCCGCAGAGCCACTCCATGGGGATCTCGTCGATGGTCCGGCCGTTGGTCACGAAATGCCGGGGCGCGTCGAGGTGGGTACCCATGTGGTTCGAGGTCTGGATGTACTGGGCGTTGACCCCGTGCTCCGCCTTGCGCTTGATGTACTTGACCTCGAATGGCGGGTAGTAGGGCCAAAAGGAGACTTCCTGATTGAGCGGCTGGGATAGATCGTAGGTTCGCATCACTGCTCCGTTGGAGAGGCGGAGATTCGGGCCCGCTCGAACGCGCGGGCCAGGGCGCGGCCGGTCAGCACCCGCGCGAGGTTTCTCCGGTAGGCCGCGGACGCGTGGATGTCCGACGGCGGATCGATGTCCTGGTCGATCGCGGCGGCCGCGGCGCGGAGGGCCTCGGGGATGGGCTCCGTGCCTTGGAGCACGGCCGCGGCACCGGGAGAAACCACCGGCCCTTCGCCCACGCTGAAGAGCGCCACCGTCGCATGGGCGCAGGTGCCTCCGGCTCCCAGCGTCACCGTGACCGCCACGCCGACCAGCGCGTAGTCCCCGTGCCGCCGCGCCATCTCGATGAACGAGGAGCCGGAGCCGGCCGGCGTCGCGGGCAGCTCGACGGCGGTCAGGAGCTCGCCGGGCTTGAGTGCGGTGACAAAGAGACCGGTGAAGAATTCTCTCGCCGGCAGCCGCCGGTCCGCCGCCTTGCTGGTGAGCACCAGCGTGGCGCCCAGCGCCACCATGACCGCGGGCAGCTCGGCGGCGGGGTCGGCATGGGCGAGGCTGCCTCCGATGGTGCCGCGATTGCGGATCTGCGGATGCGCGATGAACGGCATGGTCTCCGCAAGCAGGGGCGCCAGCCCGATCACGGCGGGACCGGTTTCCAGCGCGCGGTGCCGGGTCATGGCGCCGATCCGGAGCCCACCGCCGGAGAGCGGCGTGATGCCCGCGAGCCCCGGGATCGCATTCAGGTCGATCAACGCGTCCGGCGCGGCGAGACGGAAGTTCATCGCGGGAATCAGGCTCTGCCCGCCCGCGAGTGGTTTGGCGCCGGGATGCTCGGCCAGCAGGGCGAGCGCCTCCTCGGTGCTGGCGGGACGGTGGTATTCGAAGACCGGCGGCTTCACGCCGAGCCCTTGGCCAGGCGGCGGTCCAGCTCGGCGCTCATCGCCTCCAGCCCCTGCTTGAGCAGCATGCGGCTCACCGAGTCGAGAAGGCGCTGGCCCACGGCGGCGATCTTTCCGCCGACCATCAGGTCGGCCTGGTAGTGCATGGTGGTCGATGCCCCATCGGCCGTGAGGGTGACGGCGGCATTCCCCCTGGTGAACCCGAAGCGGCCGCGTCCCTCGATTTGCATCGCGTAGCGGGCCGGTTCGACCTGGTCGGTCATGGTGATCACCACGTCGAACTCCGCGGCGGTGATCGGGCCGATCCCCACCCCCATCTTCCCCTCGTACCGGGCGTCGCTCACCCGGTGGACGGTGGCGGTGCCGGGCATCGTCATCGCCAGCACGTCGGGGTCGAGCAGCAGGCTCCACACCACCTCGCGAGGGCCGGCAAAGGTATAGGTGCCTTCGACGATCATGATACCCCTGCTTTGGCCAGCGAGATCAGCTCGAACAGCCGGTTCGGGCTGAGCGGAATCTCGGTGATCTCGACCCCGGTGCCGGCCAGGGCATCCTCCACCGCCTGCGCAAACAGGGCGCCGGTGGGGATCGCGCCGGCCTCGCCCACCCCCTTGGTGCCTAGCGGATTGAGGGGCGACGGCGTCTCGATATGGGCCATCTCCACCGTCGGGACGTCGAGGGCGGTGGGCAGCAGGTAGTCCATGAACGACGCGTTCATGAGCTGGCCGTTCTCGTCGAACACCAGCTGCTCGTAGAAGGCGTTGCCGATCCCGTGGGCGACGCCGCCCTGCACCTGCGCCTCGACCACGGTCGGGTTGATCACCACGCCGCAATCGTGCACCACCACGTAGCGCTTGATTTCCACCGCGGCCGTTTCGATGTCGACCTCGACCACCATCGCGTGCACTCCGCTGGCCGCGTTGCCACGGTCAGGACCGAAGTAGGCAGTGGCCTCGAGCCCGGGCTCGGTGCCCGGCGTGACCGCGCCGCGCAGCGGGTTCGCGCGGCGAGCCAGCTCGCCCAGGTCGAATCCGCGATCGGGCGTTCCCCGGACCAGAGCCCGGCCGCCTTGCAGCACGATGTCCTCCGGAGCCGCGTCGAGCAACCGGCCGGCCAGCGCGATGATCTTGTCCCGCACCTTGACCGCCGCAGCATGGCAGGCGTTGCCCGCCACCACCGCGCCCCGGCTCGCGAAGGTGCCGGTGCCCCAGTTGAACTCGCGGGTATCGCCGGTCACCACCCGCACCTGGTTTACGTCGACGCCGAGCTGCTCGGCCACCAGCTGCGCGAAGGTGGTAAAGTGTCCCTGGCCCTGGGTGCCGACGCCGGTGGCGAGGCGCACCACGCCGCTGGGCTCGACCGTCACCCGAGCGCCCTCATAGGGGCCGATGCCGGTGCCCTCGATGTAGGTGACGACCCCCATGCCGACGTGGCGGCCCGCGCGCCGGTGCTTCGGCTGTTCCTCCTTGAGGAAGCGCTCGTAGCCGATCAGCTCGGCCGCCTTGGCGAGCGCGGCGGGGTAGTTCCCGCTGTCGTACACCAGGGGGCGGAAGTCCTGGAAGAGGATCTCGTGGTCGTAGGGAAACGCGTCGGGCGGAATCAGGTTCCGGCGGCGGATCTCCACCCGGTCCAGCCCGAGCTCGCGTGCGGCAAAGTCGAGCAGCCGCTCCATCACGAAGACGCCGTGCTGCCTGCCCGCCCCGCGCACCGGGGTGACGATCGGCGTATTGGTAAAGACCGCGGTGAACTCGCTGTCGTAGTTGGGCACCACGTAAGGCCCCAGCAGCGTGCACTGGCTGTTGATGGGCACGGTGAGACCGTACGGATCGTAGGCGCCGGTGTCGTGAAGAAAGCGGTCCTTGACCCCCAGGATGCGCCCGTCCTTCGTCACCGCCAGCTCGGCATCGTGAATCTGGAGCCGCTCCTGGGTCGTGGCGTAGAAGTTTTCCCGCCGGTCCTCGATCCATTTGAGGGGCCGTCCGAGCCGCATGGCCGCCCAGGGCAGGAGGACTTCCTCGGGGTAGAACATCATGATCTTGGGCCCGAACCCGCCGCCGATGAACGGGGCGATCACCCTTACCTGTGATTCGCGGAGCCCCAGCATCGCCGCGAGCCCGTTCCGGATCGGGATGGGCGCCTGGGTGGTGTCCCAGACCGTCAGCTCCTCCGCGCGCGCGTCCCACGCCGCCACGACGCCCCGGTTCTCGATCGCGGCCGAGGCACCGCGGTCGTAGCGGAACCGGCGGGTTATGACCAGGTCGGCCCCGGCGCGCGCGGCGGCGTAGTGTCCCTTGCTCTGGTGCACATGCGCGGCCAGGTTGGTGCCGAACCGCTCGTGGATGAGCTGGGCGCCCGGCGCGAGCGCGGCCTCCAGATCGATCACCGCGGGGAGCGGGTCCAGGTCGACGACGATGTCTTCCAGGGCGTCTTCCGCGAGGTAGCGGCTCTCCGCAACCACCATCGCGAGGGCTTCGCCGGTGTGCCGTACCTTGTCCCGCGCCAGCGGCACCTGGGTTGCCGCGTTGAAGACCAGGTCCTTGATCGGAGGCGGCGGTACCAGGAGGGGGCCGGGGCGCCAATACTCGCCGAGATCCGCGGCGGTATAGACGGCAACCACGCCGGGCCGCTCGCGCGCGGCGGTGGCATCGATTCCTTTCAGGATTCCATGGGCGTCGTCGCTCCGAAGAAATGCCACATGCAGCATGCCGGGGAGCTGCACGTCGTCCACGAAAAGGGCGCGGCCGGTGAGCAGCTTCTCGTCCTCCAGGCGCGGGACGCTGCGCCCCATGTAGCGACTCGACTTCACGTGGTGGAACCCGCCTTCCCGTCTTCCCGTCGTCCCGCCCGGCGCTCCACGACGAGCTGCACCGCTTTGACGATGTTCGCGTATCCGGTGCAGCGGCAGAGGTTGCCGGAAAGGGCCTCGCGGATCTCCGCTTCACCGGGGGATGGGTGCTCCTGGAGCCAGGGCACCAGCGTCATCAGAATGCCCGGCGTGCAGAAGCCGCACTGCAGCCCGTGGGCATCGTGGAAGGCCTGCTGGATAGGATGAAGCGTGCCGTTGCTCGCGAGGCTCTCGACCGTCTCGACGCTCCGGCCGTCGGTCTGAATCGCGAACACCAGGCAGGACCGCACCGCCTCGCCGTCCAGCAGCACGGTGCACGCGCCGCAGACGCCGTGCTCACAGCCCACATGGGTGCCGGTCAGACCGAGGTCGTGCCGGAGAAAATCGGAAAGGAGCAGGCGCGGCTCGACCGATCGCTCGTGGCGCGTGCCGTTGATCGTGACTGCGATGGGAACTTGGCCGTCCACGCGCTGGCTCCCTCTCGTACCGAAGGGCTGAACGATACGCCCGGGGAGGGGTGGCGCAAGGGAGGGCGCAGCCTATCGCGGTGCGCTCCAGGCTCCTCCGACTGCCTTGTACAATTTGACGGTCGCGCCCAGGTACTGCCGCTCGGTCTGCACCAGGCCGAGCTGCGCGCTGAACAACCCGCGCTGCGCATCCAGCACCTCCAGATAGCTGGACACCCCGTTCTCATAGCGCCGCTGGGCCAATTCCAACGCGCGACGCAACGCCTGCACCTGGGTGGCCTGCGCCACCAGCTGGTCGCGGGTCAGCCGGAGCCCTACCAGCGCATCGTCCGCCTCCTGGAGCGACGTCAACACCGCCTGTTCGTACCGCAACCTGGCCTGGTCGGCGCGGGCACTCGCGGCGCGCTGCTGGTTGAGCAGCCTGCCCCCGGTGAAGAGCGGAAGGGCAATGCCCAGCTGGGCAAAGTAGACCTCGCCTGATTTGCCGAAGAGATCGTGGAAGTCCGCCCGCTGCCGGCCGTACTGTCCGGTGATGGCCACCCGCGGAAGCCGATTGCCCAGCGCGAGGCCCACTCTCGAGAGGGCCGCGGAGAGGTCTCGCTCCGCCCGCCGGACATCGGGCCGGTGCAGCAGAAGCTCCCCCGGAATCGAATCGGGCACCGCGACGGCTTGGACTGCTTCCTCGAGCGGTCGGCCCCTCGGCAGCGGGCCCGGTGCCCGGCCCAGGAGCACCGACAGCTCATGCTCCTTTTCGGCCCGCTGCCGGGCGAACTCGGCCACCCGGGCCGCCGGAGCGGCCGCCTCCGACTCGAACTGCCGGACATCCAGCTCCGAGATGACGCCTTCGGCGAACCGCCGCCGCGCCAGGGCCAGGGTGGCCCGCCGCGATTGCAGGGTCTGCTCCGAGATCTCCAGGTCCTGGTCCAGCTCGCGGAGCTCGAGATAGGCGGTCGCCACGTCACTCACCAGAGTCACCACGGCCGCGCGCTCGTCTTCCTCCTGAGCCTTGAGATCGAAGCTCGCCGCCTGGCTCTGCCGCCGGAGCTTGCCCCAGAAATCCAGCTCCCACGCCAGGTCCGCCGTCACCCGCACGACGTCGAAGTTCTGCGCCGCGAAGGTACCGAACACGCTCTGGTTCTTGCTCGCTGCGCCGCTGGCCCCGATCTGCGGGAACAGATCTCCCCGCGCCGCCCCCAGCAGCGCGCGATACTCGCGGACTCGCGCGACCGCGACTTGCAAATCCTTGTTGTTGGCGATTGCCGTCTCGACCAACACCACCAGGGCCGGGTCGTCGAGCACGGCGAGCCAGGCCCGGCTCGCGCTATCGAGCGAAATCAGCTTGGGCGTCCAGAGTTTTGAGAGCGAATCGCGGCGCTCACCCCCGCGGACCTCAGCCAGCGAATCCAGAAAGGCGCGCGCCGCCGGTGCCGTTAGGCTGTCCGTCGTTCGCACGGCCGCCGGTACCGGTTCCTGCGCTCGAGTCGACGGGCCCACCGCGCAGCCGGTTGCCGCGAGCACCACAGCCAGGCCACCCAAGCCGGAGCGCATGTCAGCGCCCTCCCCCGGCAGCCGCCACTCTTCGTCGCGCGACTCCCCCGATCACCGAGAAGAACAACGGTATGAAGAAGATCCCCACCAGCGTGGCCACCAGCATGCCGGCAAACACGCCGGTGCCGATCGAGTGCCGGCTGGCGGCACCCGCGCCTCCCGCGACCACCAGCGGAAGCACCCCGAGAATGAACGCGAAGGACGTCATCAGGATCGGCCGGAGCCGCTGCCGCGCCGCCTGGATCGCCGCGTCTCTCACGGCGAGGCCCTGGGCCCGCAGCTCGCTCGCGAACTCCACGATCAGGATCGCGTTCTTGGCCGCGAGCCCGATCACCGCAATCATTCCGACCTGGAAATACACGTCGTTCGCCATGCCCCGGAGCCAGGCGCCCAGCAAGGCGCCGAACACGCCGAACGGCACCCCCAGGAGCACCGCGAAGGGAATCACCCAGCTTTCGTATTGCGCTGCCAGCACCAGGAACACCATGACCAGCCCCAGCCCGATGACCAGCCCGCTGCTCCCGCCGGAGATCCGCTCCTGAAAGGTTTGGCCGCTGTACCCGTAGCCGATCCCCTGGGAGGCGTACTTCTCCGCCACCAGCCGCTCCACGGCCTCGATGAGCTGCCCGGAGCTCTTGCCCGGCTTGGGCTGACCGGCCACCAGCGCGGACGGGAATCCGTTGAACCGGGTGATGATGCTGGGACCGCCCCGTATCTCCGTGGTCACCAACGCGGCCAGCGGGACCATGTCGCCGTGCGAGCTTCGCACGTAGAACCGGCCGATGTCCTCCGGCCGTTGCCGGAATTCCGACTGCGCCTCCGCCTGCACCCGGTAGGTTCGGCCGTACAGGTTGAAGTCGTTGATGTAGAGGCTGCTCAGCATCGTCTGCAGCGTGGCGAAGATCTGCCCCCGGCCCACCCCGCGCGCGTAGGCAGCGTCCTGATCCACCGTGACGAAGAGCTGGGGTACGTCGGCCCGGATCAGGCTGGTGGCGCCCCCCATCTCGGGAAGCGCGTTGGCGTCCTGGACGAAGCTACGCACGATCTGCGCGAACTGCCGGTAGTCCTGGCCGGCTCGCGCCTGCAGGTTCATTTCCAGACCGCTGGTCCGACCTAACCCGGGAATTTCCGGGAAGTTGAAGCCGAACGAGATGGCCTCCTTGAGCCCGAAGAGCTGTCCGTTGACCCGGCCCAGGATCGCCCCCAGTTGCTGGCTCTTCCCTTTCCGCTCGTCCCAGGGCTTGAGCCGGACGAACATCGTGGCGCTGTTGGTGGCGTTGGAGAAGGTGAGCAAGTCGAGGCCCACCAGCGACACCGCCGCCGCCACCGATGAATCGGCCAGCACGATGCGCTCCACCTGGGCCACGACGTCCTCGGTCCGCTGCCGCGACGCGGCGTCGGGAAGCTGCATGGCCAGCACGAAGAAGCCCTTGTCCTCGTCGGGCACGAATGCGCTGGGCACCTTGCGGTAGAGCACCGCCGCCAGCACCACCATGACCAGAAAGGCGGCAAGACCCGCCCGGGGCCGCCCCACGATCCTTCCGGCGGCGCCGAGGTAGCGGGCCCGCACCCGCTCGAACCCGCGGTCGAAGGCCGAGAAGAACCGGTTTTCCCTGGCCGCGGGAGGGCGGAGCAGCATGGCGCACAGTGCCGGAGTGAGCGTGAGCGCCACGAGGCCCGAGATCACGATCGCGATCACGATGGTGAGCGCGAATTCCTTGTACATCGCGCCGGTGATGCCGCTGATGAACGCCACCGGCACGAACACCGCGCAGAGCGAGAGCACGATGGCCACCAGGGCCCCGCTCACCTGACGAATGGCTTTATCCGCCGCCTGGCGGGGCGGCAGGTGCTCCTCTTCCATGATCCGCTCGACGTTCTCGATCACCACGATCGCATCGTCGACCACGATGCCGATCGCCAGGACCAGGCCGAACAGGGTCAGCGTATTGATGGTGAAGCCGAGCGCCTGCAGCCCGAGAAAGGTGCCGATGATGCTGACCGGCACCGCCATCATCGGGATCACCGTGGCGCGCCAGCTCTTGAGGAAGAGGAACACCACCAGCGTCACCAGCAGCATCGCCTCGATCAGCGTCTTGACCACTTCTTCCATCGAGGCCGTGATGAACGGCGTGGTGTCGAACGGCACTTCGAACCGCACGCCGGCCGGAAAGCTTTTGGAGAGCTCCTCCATCCGGCGCACTACCTGGTCGCGGGCATCGAGCTGGTTGGCGGTGGGCCGGGAAAACACCAGCACGATGGCCGTCGGCCGGCCGTCGAGCCGGCCGACCGCGTCGTAGCTCAGCGCGCCCAGGCGCACGTTGCCGATGTCCCGGGCCCGCACCAGGGATCCGTCCGGTCGGGCCCGGAGGATGATGTTTCCGAACTCCTCGGTCGTGGCCAGCCGGCCGCTGGTCGTGACGGGTAGCGTCAGCTGGGTGCCCTTGGGCGCGGGTTCGCGCCCCAGCCGACCGGCCGGGCTGGTGGCGTTCTGCTCCCGGACCGCCCGGGTCACGTCGTCCACGGTGAGACCCAGGCGCGCCATCTTTTCGGGGTCGAGCCCCAGCAACATCGAGAAGTCCGACCCCCCGAAGACCGTCGCGTTCCCCACGCCGGGGAGGCGCTTGATCTCGTCCTCCACGTAGAGCCGGGCGTAGTTGCTCAGATACAGCGCGTCGTAACGCGGATCCTCCGAGACCAGGGACACCACCATCAGGATGTTGGTGTTGGTCTTCTGGATCACGATCCCGTTCCGCCGCACCTCCTCGGGCAGCTGGGGCTCGGCCAGCTTCACGGCGTTCTGGACCTCGACCGCCGCCAGGTCCTGGTCCCGGGCAATGTCGAAATACACCGAGAGCGCCATCGTGCCGGTGCTCGAATTGGCTGACTGGTAGTAGAGCAGACCCTGGAGCCCGGAGAGCTGTTGCTCAATCGGCGCGGCCACCGCCTGAGCCACGTCCTCGGTGTTGGCGCCCGGATACACCGCCGTCACCTGGACTGCGGGCGGAGTGATCTGGGGAAACCGGTTGATCGGGAGCCGGAGCAGCGCGAAGGCGCCCAGCAGGGTGATCGCGATGGAGATCACGCCCGCCAGCACCGGGCGGCGAATGAAGAAATAGCGGACCGGCTGCGGATCCTGGTCGCTCACCTCGCCGGCCCTCCCGGCCCCGCTGCCCCTTTGGCGGCCGCCGAGCTGTCGGAGGCGATCACGGCACGCACCTTGAGCCCCGGCCCCACCTTCTGTACTCCGTCCACGATCACCCGGTCACCGGGCTGGAGGCCCTGTTCGATGAGCACCTGGTTCCCGGTCCAGGTGCTGGCGACGACGTCCTTCACCCGGACCGTGTCGGACCGATCCACCAGGTACACCGCCTGGCGCCCCATGGCGAGCAGCATCGCGCGCTGGGGCACCAGGATCGCGCTGTCGCGCATCAAGCCAAGCAGGCGAATCCGCACGAATTGTCCCGGAACCAGCAGGCGCTCGCGGTTGGGAAACTCGGCCCGGAACTGCTGAGTGCCGGTGGCGGGGTCCACGACCGGATCGACGAAATCGAGCCGACCCTGTGCGGGAGCGGGCGCTCCGTCCGGCAGAATGGCCTCGAGCCTGAGCCCGCCTCCGGGAACCAGCATGCGGCTGGTGCGCGAGTCTCGGCGCCAGGAGAGCTGCTGCTGAGCCGAGGGCCGGAACGTCACATAGATCGGGTCGAGGACGTCGACCGTGGTCAGGATATCCTCGGACCCGCGAACCCGGGCGCCCAGCTCGAGCAATGCCTGGCCCACTCTCCCCGAGAGCTCGGCGCGGACAATGGTGTCGTCCAGGTTCTTTTTCAGCCGGTCGACGAGACCGCGCACTTCTTCCACCGAGGCCTGGGCCTGCTTGGCCTGCGATTCGGCGTTGTCGTAGTCCTGCCGGGAGATCGCGTTGTCCTTGAGCA
Organism: Gemmatimonadales bacterium; assembly: GCA_045403135.1. GTDB lineage: Bacteria > Gemmatimonadota > Gemmatimonadetes > Gemmatimonadales > GWC2-71-9 > JABFSM01. The sequence continues at coordinate 15,553 of JAXIPC010000051.1, forward strand.
GCGCGGCAAACCGGTTCAGCGTCTGCTGCGCATTAGCCGCGCGCGCCTCGGCTTCGGCCAGCCGGGCCCGGGCGGCGCGCCAGTCCGCCTCATAGGTGGTCTGGTCGATCCGGTAGAGGACGTCGCCCGCCTTGACCGCCTGGCCTTCGTGAAACGGCCGCTCGGTGATCACACCGCTCACCTGGGCGCGGACCTGGACGCTCCGGGACGCTTCCACGTTGCCGGAGAACTCGAAGAGCTGCTCGATCCGGCGCGGAACAACCTCGATCACCGCCACTTCGGACGGTGGCGGCGCGAAGGCCGCCGGCTTGGAGCAGCCGAGGGCAAGAACGGCCGCCGTGGTGACCAGCGGCCACGTCGGCGAACCGTTCGATCGTGACACCATTGTTATTCCTCGTGCCGAGACTGATCTCCCCCTGAGCCGTCGACCCCCGGCCTCCGAGGGGACGGAAAAGTAACCTGTGACTCACACCGGGAAACCCGGCTCGGCCTTCACCTCGAGAATCTGTTTGGTGTGCCGGACGCTGTGGGCGGCGAGGAACAGCACCCACTGATAGCCGTCCAGCGCCCCCAGCGCCGGGTGCTCCACCACATGCCCCCGCACGGCGCTGGATGTCCGGAGGAAATCCGCCGTCCGGGTCCGACCGTCTCGGAAGCATCGCATCGACTCCTCTGGACCCCATTCCCCGCGCGGCGCAATCTGCGACGGGGCGTCGGCCAGGGACACTCGGCCCGGCAATACGACCCGAGCGGATCGGTCGGAGGCCACGGACCGGACGAGGGCATCCGTCTCTTCCCGATCCCGGTCCGCGGAACCGGCTGGCGCATCGATGAGTCGGAGCATGATCCGACCCACGAACAGCTCCTCGAGGCGCGCCAGGTGCTCCACGATTTCCGCTATGGACCAGCGACCGCGGGGCTTGAACGTCCATTGTCGTTGGGCGAGTCCGCGAACCGACTCCGCCAGCCCATACGCCGCGACCTCCAGATACGCGAGCGCCATCTCGATCTCCGCGTCGCTCAGAACCTCCTGCGCCGTAGTCTGCACCGGGTTGCCGCTCATGCCGCCTCCTCGAATAAGCCGTTGGGTCGGGACCGGTCTCAAGGTATGGGAGTGGTACGAACTTGCAAGTACGGACAAAAACGATACTATAGTCAAAGCCGTATCTTATGCCGTCACCTTGCGCGCCGCACCGGCGTACTGGGAGGAGCGCCATGGGCGAATCGGGAGAGAAGGGCCTGCGCTTGTGCCCGCTGATCGCGTTCGATCAGCAGGCGGGCGGGAAGTACAAGCTTCGGATTCTGTGGGAGCTCAGCAAGGGAACCAGGCGCTATGGGGTGCTTCGCACCTCGCTCGTGACGGCCTGCCAGGGCAAGCCGGTCACGCCCCGCATCCTCAGCCGCGAGCTCAAGGATCTGGAGCAGCGCGGGTTCATCCACCGAAAACAGTATCCCGTGGTCCCGCCCAAGGTCGAATACAGCCTCACGGAGCGCGGCGGGGGGCTAATTCCAGTCATCCACCAGATCATCCGGTGGGGCCTGACCGGGGCGCACGAGGTCTCGCCGCGCGGAGTGAGGGCTTCCGCCCGCTCCCCCGTTCCCGCCTGAACCAAGCCGGGCGGGCGGGTGTCGATTCCGGGTTCGGCCGAACGACTACCTGGTGATCTCGCCCTTCAACCCAACCCGGAGGCAGCCATGCGGTATCTGTGCCTGATCTATTCTGACGAGACCCAGTGGGAGAAGATGTCGAAGCCGGAAGCGGACGCGGTCCTGGGGGAGTACTTCGCGTTCACCAAGGATATCAAGCAGAGCGGCCACTACATCGGGGGGGACGAGCTGCAGCCCACCCAGACCGCCACCACGGTGCGGGTCCGCAACGGCAAAGTCTCCACGACTGACGGGCCGTTCGCGGAGACCAAGGAGCAGCTCGGTGGCTACTACCTCATCAACGCCAAAGATCTGAACGACGCCATCAAGGTGGCGTCGAGAATTCCGTCGGTGCGGGTCGGCTCGATCGAAGTCCGCCCGATCGTGGAGCACAATGCCCCGTAGCGCGATCGAAGAGATCTATCACGCGGAGTCGCGGCGGGTCCTCGCGACGCTCATCCGCCTTCTCGGGGATTTCGAGCTCGCCGAGGAAGCGATGCAGGACGCCTTCACCGCAGCGGTCGAGCGCTGGCCCGAGGCCGGCGTGCCGGACAACCCGCGCGCCTGGCTGGTATCCACCGGCCGCTTCAAGGCCATCGACCAGCTCCGGCGGCGCGCCCGGTTCGACGCATCGCTGGCGGCATTGGCGAACCGGCTCGGCGAGGGCGAATCCCCCGCTCCGGAGCTCGACGCCGAAGATGTGGAAGACGATCGCCTCCGCCTGGTCTTTACCTGCTGCCACCCTGCCCTGTCGCCGGATGCGCGTGTCGCGCTCACCCTGCGCGAGGTCTGCGGGCTCGAGACGGAGGAAATCGCCCGCGCATTCCTCGTCTCGGCGCCCACGCTCGCGCAGCGGATCGTTCGCGCCAAGGGCAAGATCAGAGACGCCGGCATCCCGTATCAAGTTCCCGGGCTTGCCGATCTCCCCGGGCGGCTCGACGCCGTGCTGCACGTCGTCTATCTGGTCTTCAACGAAGGCTACTCCGCCTCGTCGGGCGGCTCGCTCACCCGTCACGACCTGTCCACCGAGGCCATCCGGCTGGGACGGCTCCTCGCCGAGTTGCTGCCCGAGCCGGAAGCGCTCGGCCTGCTGGCGTTGATGCTGCTGCACGACGCGCGGCGCGAGGCCCGCACCGGTCCGGACGGCGGCGTGGTCCTGCTGGATGACCAGGACCGGTCGCGCTGGAATCGCGAGCAGATCGCGGAAGGTTGTGCGCTGGTGGAGCGCGCGCTGTCGTCGCGGCGCTTCGGACCCTTCACGCTGCAGGCCGCCATTGCCGCTGTCCACGCCGAAGCCGAGACCTCCGCTGCCACCGACTGGCGCCAGATCGTGGGGCTCTACGACGTGCTCTTGCTCGCCGAACCGTCGCCGGTGGTCGAGCTCAACCGCGCCGCCGCGATCGCGATGCGGGACGGGCCCGAGGAGGGACTGATTCTCGTCGATGCGATCCTCGGACGCGGGGACCTGGCCGACTACCCCCTGGCCCACTCGGCGCGGGCGGATCTCTGCCGGCGCGCGGGGAAGGGAGCGGACGCGATCATTTCCTACCGGCGCGCCCTGGAGCTGACCGAGCAGGAGCCCGGGCGGCGGTTTCTGGAGCGCCGGCTGGCGGAGCTCTTGGGGTAGTGCCCGCCGTCGTTACGGGATTGTGGCATGGCCGACGGGCGGGGTCTGGAACTCTTTGATTAAAGTCTGCAGTTTGGTGGTGCACCCGGAACCCAATACCACGGAGGAGAATCATGACTGCTACTGCGACTACCGGAACGGCCACCCTCGCACAGGAGCTGGTTTCATTGTGCCGCGCCGGGCGCAATCTGGAGGCGATCGACAAGCTGTATTCGGAGCAGATCGTGAGCGTCGAGCCGGTCGGGAACGAGCAGATGCCCGCCCAGATGTCCGGCATTAAGGCCATCCGCGGGAAGAACGAATGGTGGCAAGCCAACAACGAGGTCCATTCCGCCGAGCTCAACGGTCCGTTCGTGGGCGAAGGCCAGTTCGCGGTGCATGGCACCTACGAGACGACCTTCAAGCCCACGGGCGAGCGGAAGCGGTTCACCGAGATGGCGCTCTACACGGTCAAGGACGGGAAGATCGTGCGGGAGCAGTTCTTCTATCACATGCCAACTGCCTGACGGGGCGATTCAGTCCCGCCGCAGCACCGCGATCGGATCGGCCCTGGTGGCGCGTTTGGCCGGGATGTAACACGCCACCACGGCCACCGCGGTCAGAATCCCCCCAACGGTTGCAAAGGTCACCGGATCCATCGGGCTTACCTGGAACAGCATGGAGCCCAGGAACCGGGTGAGCCAGAGCGCACCGCCCAGGCCGATGACCAGCCCCAGGAGCGCCAGCACGAGCCCCTGGCGCATCACCAGGCGAAGCACATCCCGGGGCGCCGCGCCCAGCGCGAGCCGCACGCCGAATTCGCTCAACCGGCCGTTCACGTTGAGCGACATCACGCCGTAAATCCCGATCACCGCCAGCAACAGCGCGAGTCCGGCGAACCCGGTGAGCAACACGTTGGTGAGCCGGGCCAAACTCAGCGATTCCGCCATCGCCCCTTCCATCGTGTGCACTTCCGAGACGGGCAGGGTCGGATCCAGCTCGCTCACGATGCGGCGGAGGCCCGCCACCAGTCCGTCGGGAGCAGCGGCGGCGCGGATCACGATGTAGGAGGACCAGGTCGGGCGCTGGGCAATCGGCCAGTACAGCTCAAAATTCGGCTGCTCGCGCAGGCTCGCGTGCTTCACGTTCGGCACGACGCCTACGATGGTCTGCCACGGGGCGGTGCTGTCCGTTTCGGTGCGAATGCGTTTGCCGATGGCATCGCCGCCGGGCCAGTACTGACGCGCCACCGTTTCATCCACCACCACGACCGGGGGCGAACCGGGACCGTCGCTCGGCAAGAAGCCGCGGCCCCGGAGGATAGGTGTGCCGATCGCATCGAAGTAGCCGGGCGAGGCGCCGCGAACATTGATGACTGGAACGGCCTCGCCCGGTCTGGTCTGCCGTCCCTCCACGAACAGGTTGGTTTGCGGATTCCCTCGACTGAACGGCACCCGGTTCACCAGGCCGACCTGGTGCAGTCCGGGAAGCGATGCGACCGACTCCAGCAGCCGGTTCTGGAACACCCGTACCACGGTGTCGTTGCCGTATTTGGGCCAGGGAAGCTGCACCCGGGCGGCGAGGACGTTCTCGGGTCGGAACCCGGCGTCTACCTCCAGCGTGCGCCGGAAGCTCCGGAGCAGCAGGCCGGCTCCGATCAGGAGCACCAGCGACAGCGCGAATTGCGCCACCACGAATCCCTGGCTCAGCCTGCGGGTGCCGCCCGAGGTCCCGCCTCGCGCTCCCTCACGCAGCCCGTCGAGCGGATCCACCCGGGAGGAGCGAAGCGCCGGGGCCACGCCGAACAGCACTCCCGCCGCGAGGGTGACACCCAGCGTGAAGAGCAGGGCGAGCGGATCGAGCCGGACTTCGGCAAGCCGGGGCACCGGCCCTACCTGAAGGCCCTGAATGACGCGAATTCCCAGCGTGGCGAGCAGAAGCCCGGCGCCGCCACCCAGCGCCGCGAGGACCAGGCTTTCAGTCAGGAGCTGCGCGGCGAGCCGGCCGGTGCTGGCGCCCAGACAGCAGCGGAGCGCCATCTCTCGGCTGCGGGCAAGCGCCCGTGCCAGGAGCAGGTTGCCGATATTGGCCGAGGCGATGAGCAGCACAAATCCCACCGCGCCCAGCAGCACCAGAAGCGGCGTGCGCGCGTCTCCCACCAGGCTCCGGAGCACCGGTTGCACCACGGCCCTGGCCCCGGGCTTGGCGTTGGGGAAGACGGCGGGGTGTCCCAGCATGAATTCATCGCTCAGGGCGACCACTTCCCGGTGCGCGTCCTCGACCGTCTGGCCCGGCTTGAGTCGCCCGACCGTGGAGAGATACCAGTCGTCCACGGTCTCCGCTTTGATCACCTGCGGCAGCCACATTTCGGACCGGTCCGGGAAATCGAAGCCCGGAGGCATGATGCCGACGACCACGGTCGGCTCGCCGCCCACCAGGATGGGCTTGCCGACCAAGTTGCGATCGCCACCGAAGCGGCGGCGCCAGAGGGCATGGCTCAGCACCGCCACGTTGCTCTTGCCCTGGGTTCCATCCTCCGACAGAAACGCCCGCCCAACGATCGGAACCTGCCGCATCACCGTGAAGAAGTCCGGGGACACCCACGTGGTCGCGACCCGCTCCGGTTCTCCGTCTCCCGAAAGGCTGGCGCCGCCGGAGGAATACGCCGCGAGCGATTCGAAGACCCGGTTCCGTTGGTGGAAGAAGACGAACATCCCGTCGGGGTAGTTCACCACCGGAAGCCGCTTTTCCGGCGCGGTGCCCCAGAACGTGACCAGATTCCCGGACTCGGGGTATGGCAGTGGACGCAGCAGCACGCCGTTGACCGTGCTGAAGATCGCGGTGTTGGCGCCGATACCGAGCGCCAGGGTGAGCACGGCCACTGCGGCAAACCCCGGACGGGTCCGCAGCATGCGGAGTCCGAATCGGATGTCCTGCAGGAGCTGGCCACCCCGTGGGCGGGTGCGCGGCGCGCCCGGTGCGGAAGGGGCGGTTGGGGCCGGCCGCTCGATGCCGCCGAGGGCGCGGGTGAGCTCGCCGTCGCTGAGCTCGGTCAGCGCGGACTGAGCGGCGGCGTCCTCCGCCAGTCCCCGGGAGAGCAGCTCGCGGTACCGGTCTTCCAGGTGCTGAGACAGCTCCTCGACAATCTCGGCTTCGCGGGTGGGCGACAGGTGCAGCGCCGTCAGCCGGCGCCGGATCTCCGCGTTCCATTCAGGCATGCTGGACTCCGACGATCCGGCCGATAGCCTGGGTAAAGGCCGACCAGCTCTTCCGCTGCGCGGCAAGGGTCTTCCGGCCGTCGGCCGTCAGCCGGTAGTAGCGGCGGCGGCGCTGGCCCGCCTTCTCCACCCAGCGGCCGTCGATCCATCCGCGCTTCTCGAGGCGATAGAGCAGCGGGTAGAGGGAGGCGACGTGGAAGGTGAGCACGCCCTTGGAGCGGGATTCGATCAGCTTGCAGAGATCGTAGCCGTGGCGGGGTTCGTGCTCCACCAGGGAGAGCACCAGGAGCTCGGCGCTGCCCTTTTTCCATTCCCGGTCTGGCATAGCGGCTCCATATGTGGTGCTGCCACATATGTAACACGCACGCACGAACCCGTCAAGCCAAGCGGCTCGTCAGGACGGCAGGAGGTGCAACCGATCGAAGCGGGCGGGTTCCTGAGGCCGCAGGCGAAGCCCCGAGCCATGACGGCCGCCCAACTCGGAAGGCCGTGCACCGCATATGGCTAGGGAGGGAATCGAACCCCCGACACGCGGATTTTCAGTCCGCTGCTCTACCAACTGAGCTACCTAGCCGAAGGCGCGACAATATAACCGTGTACCCTAACCTCAAGCAAATCATGCATTTGCTCTCTCGGAGTCTCGGCTCTCCGCTGGTTCTGCTCTTCGTTTTGGCCGGCCCCGCCCGGCCCAAGACCGACCCAAGAACGCGTTGACGGACATTCAGGGCAGTTCCGAAAGCGGGGTTCCGCAGTAGTCACCTGGGCAGGATTTCGGCGGCGAGCTGGATGGCCCGGAGGAAT
>JAXIPC010000006.1:0-9272 GCA_045403135.1 Gemmatimonadales bacterium
GCGGTTTGGCACCTCGATGTCGGCTTGTCACATCCTGGGGCTGGAGAAGGTCCCAAGGGTCCGGCTGTTCGCCGGTTAAAGTGGCACATGAGCTGGGTTCAGAACGTCGTGAGACAGTTCGGTCTGTATCCGTCGTGGGCGCAGGAGTGTTGAGGGAACTCGTCCTTAGTACGAGAGGACCGGGACGAAGCGATCTCTCGTGTACGGGCTGTCCTGCCAAGGGCATCGCCCGGTAGCGATATCGCGCGCAGATAACCGCTGAATGCATCTAAGTGGGAAACTGTCCCCAAGATGAACACTCCTAGACCGCAAGGTCTCTAAAGGGCCCTGGGAGACTACCAGGTTGATAGGGCGCAGGTGTACGGTGGGCAACCACTTCAGCCGAGCGCTACTAATCGCCCGTGCAGTTTGATCTCTTCCACTTTTTCTCACCGCATCGTCCGGCTCTTCAATTGGCACCGCATTGGCTGCCGACTAGCGCGCGGGGGCCACACCCGTTCCCATTCCGAACACGGTCGTTAAGCCCCGCAGCGCCGATGGTACTACGACTGCGAGGTCGTGGGAGAGTAGGCCGTCGCCAGCCATTCCCAATGAAGCCCGTCCTCCGTTGCGAGGGCGGGCTTCATTCTTTTTACAGGACGGTTCCGGACCGTTCATCAGGCGATCCCGGACTGACCGAAATCCAGACCGCCCACCCGTGCGCGAACCCGGAGACAGGTCGTCACCCCTTCTACGAGCCGGAGGTTTCTACCAGCCGGAGGTGACGCGATGGGAATCCTCAAGCGGATCTTTGGCCGAGCAAGAGGCCGCCCAGCAACCGACCACCCGGAAGCCCGACCGGTGGCGAGGCGAACCTACCTGGTCGCAAGGGGTGATAACCTCTGGAAGATTGCCAGGCGGGAGTACGGCGACCCGAATCGGTGGTCCGAGATCTTTGCCGCCAACCGGCGGCTCGTCAGAGCGCCGGACTTGATCCACCCCGGGATGACGCTGCGCTTACCATAGGATGACGCTGCGGTTGCCATAGTTAAGTCGGGAAGGCCGGCCTACCTTCCTGGTATGACGAAGTCCGGCCACATCGCCCTCGCCGGCCGCCCCAACGTCGGCAAGTCTTCCCTGCTTAACACGCTGGTCGGGGAGCACCTCGCCCTGGTGAGCGCCAAAGCCCAGGCTACCCGGCTTCCCGTCACCGGGCTCCGGACCGACGGCGACATCCAGTACGTCTTCCATGATCTCCCCGGGCTGCTCGACCCCGAGTATGCCATGCAGGAGCGAATGCGGGCCCTTGCGGTCGAAGGGGTGCGCCGCGCCGATGTCATCGTGTACCTCCACCCCGCGACCGAAGCGCCGGCCCCCGACTTCCTCCGGCTCGCCGGGCTCGATCGGAGTCCCGACGCTCCGGTGCTTACCGTCTACACCAAGGGCGACCTGCTCTCGCCCACCTGGCATAACGTGCTCTCCTCGGAGGCGCTTGTCGTTTCCGCTACCGCCGGCGACGGCATCGACGCCCTCCTGGCAACGATCGCGGCGCTGCTCCCCGAGCGCGAGTTCGCCTACCCCGCGGAGGACCTTGGCGTTCAGCCGATGCGATTCTTCGCGGTGGAGTACCTGCGGGAAGGCGCGTTCCTCCATCTCGAGGACGAGCTCCCCTACGCCTTCACCGCCGAGATCGAGGAGTTCCGCGAGGCGACCGATCCGGTGTACATTCGGGCGGCGCTCTTCATCGAGCGCGAGACCCAAAAACGCATCCTGATCGGCGAGGGCGGTCGGACGCTCAAGGCCATCGGCACTCACGCCCGGCGGCGACTCGAGCAGCTGCTCGGACGTCGGGTGTACCTGGAAACCTGGGTGAAGGTGCTACCGAAGTGGCGCCGAGACCCGTCGCAGCTTGCCCGGTTCGGCTTTCCAGATCTTCCCGCGGAGCGCCCATGACGCTGGCCCCGGAGCTGCTCGACATTCTGGTCTGTCCCAAGTGCAAGGGCGATCTGGAGTATCGTCCTGCTGAAGCGGTGCTCATTTGTCCCGCCTGCCGTCTGGCCTATCCCATCGAAGACGACATCCCCATCATGCTGATCGACGAGGCGAAGCCGGTTTGACCTCACCGGATATCGCACGGGTGGTCGAAACCGCCCGGCGCGCCGCCGCGGCTGCCAACCACGCGTTCGCCGGAACCGAGCACCTGCTGGCGGCCGCGCTGACCGACGCGGACGGCGCACCGGCTCGGGCGCTCACCGCCGCCGGGGTGTCGCTCGACGGCCTCGCCGAGGAGCTGCTGGCCGGACTGCCCGCGGCGGAAGCCGGCGCCGAGACCCCTCCGCCACTCAGCCGGTTTGCCGAACGCGCCGTTGCCGAGGCCGAGCGTGCCGGCGGTAATCTCCTGGCGGTGCTGTTGCGCGCGCCGCGAGGAAGGGTGGCGAGCGCGCTGGCTCGCCGGGGCGCCAACCTCCAGGAGCTCCGCGGATCTGCCGATCCTGCGCGACCCCCGAAACCGCCGACGCAGGAGCGCCGGCCCAGGCCGGAGAAAGACAAGCATCGGGCGAAGGAACCCGAAAAGCCGGTCCATACCGAGCCGGGGCGGGGAAAGAAGGATCGTCGTCCCTCGCCGGCACCACCGCCGGTCGTCGAGGACGTCCGCACCGAGCGCCGGCTGCCGCCGCATCTCGACAAGTCGCGGCCCCGCCCGAAACACGCCGGGCGACGATTCCCGGCGTCGCTGATCCTGCTCTTCGCGATTCCAGCCAGTGTCGTGCTCAACATGCAACACGCCTCGCCGGTTTTGATTTTCATCACCGCCTGCCTCGGCGTGTTGCCGCTGGCCGGGCTAATGGGAAAGGCCACCGAGGAAATCGCCGAGCGCACCGGACCGACCATCGGCGGACTCCTCAATGCCACGTTCGGCAATGCGGCGGAGCTGATCATCGCGATCGTGGCGTTGCGGGCCGGACTGGTCGACCTGGTCAAGGCATCCATCACCGGAAGCATCCTGGGCAATCTCCTGCTCATCCTCGGCCTGTCGCTCGTTGCCGGCGGAACCCGGACGCCGTTTCTCAAATTCAATCGTACGTCCGCGGGAATGAGCTCCGCCATGCTGGCGCTGGCCGTGGCCGGGCTGGTGTTCCCGGCGCTGTTCCACAGCCTCCACCCCGGTACCGAGAACTCGCGGCTCGCCTTCACCGAGCTGCAGCTCTCCGAGGCCGTGGCGGTGATCCTGGCCCTGACCTACGGCCTGTCGCTACTGTTCTCGCTCAAGACCCATAAGGCACTTTTCGGGCTCGATGCCACGGCTACTCCGCACGGCGCCACCTGGAGCATGGGCAACGCGGTCCTGGTCCTTGGGCTCGCGACCGCCGGCGTGGTGGTAGAATCGGAAATCCTGGTGCATGCGGTCGACGGCGTGACCGCCGGGCTCGGTTTGTCGGAGGCGTTCCTCGGCCTGATCATCATCCCGATTATCGGCAACGCCGCCGAGCACGCGACCGCCGTCGTTGTCGCCCGGAAGGGACAGACCGACCTCGCCCTCCAGATTGCGCTCGGCTCCAGCACGCAGGTGGCGCTCCTGGTGGCGCCAATGCTGGTCCTGGCCGGGCTGATCCTCCAAGTTCCCCTGAATCTTGTCTTCACGCCCTTCGAAGTCGTGGCCCTGGGACTGGCGACGGTCGTGGTGGCGATCATCACTTTGGACGGGGAATCGCACTGGTTCGAGGGGGCCCAGCTCCTGGCCCTGTACGGGATGGTTGGGGCGGCGGCTTTCTTTCTCTGATTGACTCAGGCGGCTCGCCTCCCTAAGTTGCTTCTGGATAAACTCTTACGAAGGATCAAGGGTGCGGACTCGTCCGACCATTCTGTTCTTCGGACCGGTCGGGGAGACTGTCCCGGACCTGGTGCTGCAATGGGCCCACGGGAGGAGCTTTCCCCTGGAGGTCCACGCCGATGCCGCCCAGGTCGAGTCTATCGCCCTCCGCGGCCACCCCTGTCTGCTGTTTATCGATGCCGACCGCATGGGCAAATCGGGCCTCGAGCTGCTTCGGCGCCTGAAGAGTGACCCCTTCACCGCCATCATCCCCGCGCTCATTCTGGCCGGCAACCATGACGCCGACGAAATCCAGGAATGGTTCGCCGCGGGGGCCGATGAGATTCTGACTGGGGTCTTTCCGCCGCCGGAGCAGCGGGCCCGGCTCGACGCGATCCTGGTGCGATCGCAGCGGGACGTGTCGGTGCACCCGTCGACCCGGATGCCGGGCACCACGGAAATCGAACGGGAAATACGCCGCCGCCTCGAGGGAGACCAGGAATTCGCGGTCTGCTACGCCGATCTCGATCATTTCAAGGAGTACAACGACCGCTACAGCTACTACGACGGCGATCGGGTGATCTACATCCTCTCCCGGATCCTTCACGACGTCGTGAAGGGCCTGCTCGGCGCCCGGGGGTTCGTGGGCCACATCGGGGGCGATGACTTCATTTTCGTCATCCCCGCGGCCGATATTAGCTTGGTTTGCGGGGAGGTGCTCACCGTGTTCGATACCCTGGTGCCCTTCCAGTACAACGAGCAGGACCGGCGGGCCGGCTATTTCTTCGGCAAGGACCGGCGCGGGCAGCTGCACCGCGTTCCACTGATGACCCTGTCGGTGGGCATCGTGACCAATCGCCACCGCACCTTCGCGCACCCGGCCGAGGTGAGCGAGTTGGCTACCGAAATGAAGAGCTACGCCAAGACGCTGCCTGGTTCGGTGTATGTGGTCGACCGCCGCCAGGGCCGCGCGGATGAGGAGGACCGTGCCGCCGGAGCGCCGGCGCAGCGGGAGCCCGCGGGTGAACGGCCATGAACGTTTCCTGCACCCAGTGTCAGACGGTTTTCCGGGTCGACCCCGCCAAGGTGCCGGTGGACGGAGTCCGGGCCCGCTGTTCGGTTTGCTCCGGCGTGTTCTGGGTGCGCCGGGAGGCGGAGACGGCGGCACCACTGGCCACGGCACCGGCCCGCGCCGCGCCGACCGCTCCGGCCGCCCCGGTCGGGCCGCCGCCGGGGAGACAGCCAACCTCGGCACCGTGGCCGGCTCAACCAGCGGCACCCCCACGCCCGCCCCGTGCGCCCCCTCCACCGGCAGTTTCCCGGCCGTCTGTGGTACCGCCGTCGGCCCCGATGGCCCCTTCCTACCGCCCGGTGAGCCCTCCGGCGCCTGCCTTCGCACCTCCGCCGGCCGTACGAGCACCAGCGCCCCCCTCGATGCCGGCGCCAGCCGGAGGGGGGTCGTTCGCTCCGCCGGCCCCAACGGCCCCGGCTGTGCCCCGGCCGAAACGTCCCACCAATCCGTTCCTGTCCCAGGACCCGGAAGCGCGGGCTCGTCGGCTGGCCCGGGCATTGGTGAGCGACATCGTCGTCTATCACCCCGCCAAGCGGCGTGACGGGCTCCGCGACGGGTCGCTCAAGCTTTTGTTCGAGGAGGAAATCCGAAAAAGCTGGGACGAATACGTGGACCAGGTCGGCAAGCCGCTCGCCGATTCCACCAGCTTTTTCACCGATGCACTCAACGAAATCCTGGCGGACGGCCAGCCGGTGTTCCCCTAAGCGTTATATTTCCTCTCGAGTGAAGCGAGCCGTCTCTTCGCCGCGGGCGGGGGGCGGCTCGCATCGCAAACGGACCCTCAACCTGAGAGTATCGGGCGATGGCCAATCTGGACGAACGATTGGATGAGCTGGAACGACGGATCCTCGAGCTTTCGGTGTTTCTTTGACCTCCCCGGCAAAGAAGCGCGGCTAAAGGAGCTCGAGGCCCAGCAGGCGGATCCCGGGTTCTGGTCCAATCCGGATCGCGCGCGCGGACTGGTCCAGGAAGTGAAGACTCTCAAGAGCTGGGTCATGCCAGCGGGGTCGCTCCGGAATCGCCTGGCGGACGCCCGCGGGATGAACGAGCTGATCGCCGCGGAGCCCGATGAGGGACTGGCGACCGAGCTCGCCGCCGAGGTGGAGAGCATCGCGCCGGTCCTCGAATCGTTCGAGCTGAAGACCCTGCTGCGCGAGCCCGACGATGCCGGCGACGCGATCCTCACCATTCATCCCGGCGCGGGCGGCACCGAATCGCAGGATTGGGCCGAGATGCTCTCGCGAATGTACCGGCGCTGGGCGGAGCGGAGGGGCTATCAGGTGGGCGTACTCGACCTGATTCCGGGAGAAGAAGCCGGGATCAAGTCGGTTTCCATGGAGATCAAGGGGGAGTACGCCTACGGGTTTCTGAAAGCCGAAAAAGGGGTGCATCGCCTGGTTCGCATCTCCCCCTACGACTCCCAGTCCCGTCGGCACACCTCCTTCGCATCGGTCTTCGTCTATCCCGACATCGACGACACCATCGAGGTCGATCTCCGTGAGGAAGACATCAAGATGGACGTCTACCGGGCCTCCGGCGCCGGAGGGCAGCACGTCAACAAAACCTCTTCCGCGGTGCGGCTGACCCACATCCCGACCGGCCTCGTCGTGGCGTGCCAGCAAGAACGCAGCCAGGGGAAGAACAAGGCCACGGCGTACAAGATGCTTCGCGCCGCCCTCTACCAGAAGAAGCTGGATGAGCAGGAGGCCGCCCGCGCGCTGGTCGAGGCCACCAAGACCGACAACTCCTGGGGCAATCAAATCCGCTCCTACGTCTTCCAGCCTTACACCATGGTGAACGACCACCGGACCGAGCTCAAGATCAGCGACGTGCAGCGGGTGATGGACGGCGATCTGGACGAATTCATCCAGGCCTATCTCAAGAAGTTCGGCGGGGGCACGTGAGCGGCGATGCCGAGCGCGGCTACGTGGAGCAGGCGCGGCGGGCTAACCGCGCCGCGATAGAGGCGCGCGGTGTTCGCCCCTACGCCTATCGCTACGACCGTACCCACTCGGCCGCCGCCGCGGCGGCGGCGTACGCCGACTCGATGGGCGACGCCGGCCCCGCGGTGGCGGTGGCCGGCCGGCTCGCCTCGCTCCGGCTCCAGGGCAAGACCATGTTCGGGCATCTGGAGGATTTCTCCGGCCGGATTCAGGTTTATCTGCGGCAGGACAGCCTCGGTGACGGGTGGGAAACCGCCCAGCTGCTCGACCTCGACGACCACGTGGGCGTCACCGGTACGCTCTTCCGTACCCGCACCGGGGAAGTGACGGTGCGCGTGGAGGTGGTCGAGCTCCTCGCCAAGAGCCTGCGCCCGCTGCCCCGGGGCAAGACCCGGCAGACCGAATCGGGCGCGATCACCTTCGGCGGCCTGGTGGACCCGGAGTTGCGCTATCGCCAGCGCTACGCCGACCTGGCGGTCCACACCGAGGTGCGCCGAGTGTTCGAGACTCGAGCCGACGTGATCCGCTACTTGCGCAGATTCCTCGATGAGCGCGGCTTTCTGGAGGTGGAGACACCGATTCTCCAGCCACTGTACGGCGGCGCCACGGCTCGGCCGTTCGTCACCCACCACCACGCGCTGGACATGCCGCTCTTCCTCCGGATCGCCGACGAGCTGTACCTGAAGCGGCTGATCGTGGGCGGCCTCGAGAAGGTTTACGAGATCGGACACGATTTCCGGAATGAGGGGATGGACCGGACCCACAATCCGGAATTCACCATGCTCGAGTGCTATCAAGCCTACGCCGATTACTCGGACATCCTGGCCCTCACCGAGGAGATGATCTCCGGAGTCGTGCAGCACGCCACCGGCGGCCCAAGGGTTACCTATCAAGGACACGAGCTCGACTTCTCGAGACCGTTTCGCAGGGTGTCGTTCGTCGCGGGAGTCCGGGAGCAGACCGGGCTCGATATCCGGACCGCTGGGGAAGCGGCGCTCCGTGCGAAGCTGGTCGAGTCGGGCGTCTCCCGCGATGACGCGGCGCAGCTCGCCGGCGGCAGACTGATCGACGAGGTGTTCAAGATGTTCCTCGAGCCCCTCCTGATCCAGCCGTCTTTCGTGCTCGACTATCCCAAGGCGCTGTCCCCGCTCGCCCGGGAGCACCGTCATGACCCCGCGCTGACCGAGCGATTCGAGCTTTTCGTGGCGGGCAAGGAAGTCGCCAACGCTTTCAGCGAGCTCAACGACCCGGACGAGCAGCGGGCTCGCTTCGAAGACCAGGCCAGGCAGCGCCTGGCCGGGGACGATGAAGCGCAGCCGCTCGATGCCGACTACCTGCGCGCTCTGGAATACGGCATGCCCCCCACCGGTGGTCTGGGCGTGGGCCTCGACCGCCTCATTATGGCGATCACCGGGCAGCCGTCGATTCGAGACGTGATTCTCTTTCCGGCCCTGCGCCCCGAGGAGGGCACTCAGAGCGCCGGAGCGCCGGGGAGCCAGGAGGCATGATGTCGCCGATTCGCCTTCCGTCGCCGCTGGAGCGGAGCATCGCGATCCGCTACATGCGCGGGCGGAAGCATTCCCGGTTCGCTTCGCTCAATACCATCATCGCCATCGGTGGGGTGGCGATCGGCGTCATTGCGCTCATCGTAGTGCTGGGCGTCATGAACGGCCTGCGGGACGATCTCCGGGACCGCATCCTGGTGGCCAACCCCCATCTCCGCATCCTGACCTATGGATCGACGCTCCGGATCGACAACTGGCGCCAGGCCCTGGACACGATCCGCGCGTATCCCGAGGTGGTGGCCGCGGGGCCGGAGGTGCTCACCAAGTCCCTGATCCTGAAGCACGCCGACTATCCCGCGGCGGTGGATGTGGTCGGCTTCGACCCGGACACCGGGCTGGTGGCGGTCACGACGCTCTCGCAGAAAGTCACGCCCGGCAGCCTATCCTTCAAGACCACCGCCGACAGCGTCGACGGCGGCATCGTGCTCGGCTACCGCCTGGCCGAGCGGCTGTCCGCGTATCCGGGCGACGTGGTGCGGCTGGTTTCGCCGGCGTCGATCGGGAAGGTGAATCGGGCGCTGGGGCGGCCGGTGCCGGAGTTCTGGTACTTCGAAGTGACCGGCACCTTCGACACCGGGATGTACCAGTACGACGACGGGTTCGCGGTGATGGAGATGGCCACCGCGCAACGGTTCTCCGGTCTCGACACCGCGGTGACCGGCATTCAGATCCGGGTGAAGGATCCCTGGAAGGCGCCCGAGGTGGGCGACAGTCTGCAGCGCCGGCTCGGCTATCCGTTTCGCTCCTATGACTGGCAGGTTCAGAACCAGAGTCTCTTCAGCGCGCTCCAGCTCGAGAAGCTCGCGATGGGCCTGATCATCTGCTTCATCATGGTGGTCGCCGCGTTCAACATCATCGGGACCCTCACGATGGTCGTCTCCGAGAAGACGAAGGAAATCGGC
>JAXIPC010000262.1:0-30713 GCA_045403135.1 Gemmatimonadales bacterium
AGCATGCCATAGCCTCCCGCCGCGATCCCGAACCGGTGCCCCGGCAGACTGGCAACGCCGAGGTGCTGGGCACCGGGACATCGCTCCGCCATGTGCACCGGATCCATGTTGGCGCCGTAGGCGAAGTAGAACGTCACGGCACCGGGCCCCCGGCTCCCCGAACCAGCAGCTTCACCGCCGGGATCACCGAGATTCGGAGCAGCCCTTGCGGCTTCGCCAGCGAGTCGAGCGCCGCGCTCCGCATCCTGATCCATTCGGCCGACGCGGGCCCGCGGCCGAGCTGGTCCAGCGCTTCGAGCCCGATCGCGCTCACCTGGATCAGCGCGCGAGCCGCCGGCCTGGTGTCCCGCACCAGCGGCGCCCCGAGGGCCAGCGCGTCCAGCGCCGGAGAGAGCGCGGGCCAGACCGTGAATGCCTCGCGGAGCCGGGCGCGCGCCTCGGCGTCACCCGCCAGCGCCTTCATCGCCATCTCGCGGGTGGCCCAGTGCGCCGGCGGGTCGGGCCGCGCCGCGTCGACCGCAAAGACCAGCGGCGTCAGGCTGGTGAGCTGCTGCCGCGAGACCCGCTCGCCGAAGCTCACCGGCTCCACCAGGCCCAGGAAGGACACCAGAGCGTCCACGCTCTGACCCGAGGCCAGCCAGCGAGCCATGCGGGGCGTGTGGCTCTCGTGGTTCAGGCCCAGCTCTTCCAGCCGGATCCGCATGATGTTGAGGCGACGGTACATGTCGGCCACGTCCCGCACTTCCCGGGGAGACCAGAACCGCTCCGCGATGGCCGCCATCCGGGGCCAGACCCGGGAATCGATCGACGCCTCGGTGACGTGCTCGTGCCACATGCAGGCCTCGCCGCCGAGCACGCGAGCCGCCTGCTCCACAGTGAACGAATGGCCTTCGGGCAGCGGATCGATCAGATAGTGCTGCTCCGAGGTCCGCATGTGGTCGAGGTAATACCCGGCCGAGAGAATGCCGTTGAACCCCTTCCGCGCACCCTCCAGCAGCGATTCCTGGCCTCGCCAGGACTGCACCACGGTGGTGGTGGGCAGGCCGGGATGGAAGATTTCGTCCCATCCCACCATCCGCTTCCCGTGCTTGGTGAGAATGGCCGACATCCGGCGGTTGAAGTAGGCCTGCAGCGCCTCGTTATCGGGGAACCCCTTGGTCCTCATGAACGACCGGATCCGGCGGTTCTCCCGCCACTGCTTCGGTGCGACCTCGTCACCCCCGATGTGCCAGTAGCGATCCGGGAAGAGCCCCGCCATCTCGGCGAGGAAGCCGTCGAGAAACGTGTAGACCACTTCGCGGGTGGGGTCGAACGCCGGGTCGAACACGCCGAACCGGCGCTCGATGCGATACGGTCCCGCGGCGCTGGCATACTGCGGGTACCCGACGAACCATGCCGTGGCGTGGCCCGGAATGTCGAACTCGGGCACCACCCGGATGCCGCGATCCCGGGCGTACGCCACGATCTCCCGGATCTGCGCCTGGGTGTAGAACTGTCCGTCGGAGCCCTTGCCGTGGAGCAGTGGGTAGCGCTTGCTCTCCACCCGGAATCCCTGGTCCTCGCTCAGGTGCCAGTGCAGCACGTTGAGTTTGACGGCCGCCATGCCGTCGAGCTGGCGCTTGATCACCTCCGCCGGCTCGAAGTGGCGGCCCACGTCGATGAGGAGCCCGCGCCACGGGAACCGCGGCGCATCCTCGATGCTTACGGCGGGCAGATACCACCCCACCGAATCGGCCTCGACCAGCTGCAGGATCGTTTCCAGCCCACGCAGCACCCCGACCGTGGTCGGCGCCTCAAGACGCGCGCCCGCCGGGGTCACCTCCAGAGTGTAGCGCTCGTCCTCCGCCGGAGATTGAATCGCTTCGCCGGGTGCGGCGGCCTCCACCGAGAGTCCCGACCCGTCCTCGCGGGAGCCGAAACCGATCCTGACGCCGAGCCGCGTCCGGAATCGCGCCACCGCGCGGTCCAGGCGGCCATCTCCGGCCCGGCCATGCGCCATCACGCCGAAGAGACTCTCGAGCCGGAGCCGGCCTTCGCCCCAAGAGACCCGGGCCGGAACCGGCATCAGGCCGCGGCTGGAATCGGGCGCCGGCCGCGGCGCCGGAGCATACACCCCAACCGCTGCGGCGACGAGGAGCGGGAGATACATTAGGATCCCTTTTCACTCATGCGGAGTCAGCCATGTCCGTCGCCAAGGTCAGCGAGATCACCTCGACTTCGAAGAAGAGCTTCGAGGACGCCATTCAGCAGGGAATCACCCGCGCCAACAAGACGCTCAAGAATGTCAAAGGCGCCTGGATCGAATACCAGAAGATCGATCTCGACGCCGGCAAGATCGTCAGCTACCGGGTCGGCATGAGAATCACCTTCGTGCTCAACGATTGAGCAAAGGTCACGCTGAGCAGAGCGAAGCGGACGTGGCGGCTCATGCCCCGGCGTCCCGTCGGACGCCCGCCGCGGCCACGAAGGCGTTGACCAGCGGGTGGGCTTTCCCGCTGAGCGCCGCACGTTCCGGCTGGTACAGCGTCAGCACGAAAAAGGGATGATCGATCAGCTCCATGGCGCGCACCTCGCCGGCGGTGTCGCGGGCCACCACCCGGAGCGGCCCTGCCACCAGGCGCCGCTCGAACTCCGGGTTCAACCCGTAGTGGCAATGATACGTCTCCACCGCCTGCGCCGCGCCGTAGATGACGGCCAGGCGGGAACGCGGTGCTACGACCACGGTACCGCTCGCTTCCACCAGCGCGCAGGAGAGCGGTGCGATCACCGGCTCGGGCGCCCCCGGTTCAGTTTCGGCGTGAGCCGCGGCGGCCAGGCCCAGGACATTCCTGGCATACTCCAGCACCGCGTACTGGAAGCCGCCGCAGGTTCCCAGGAAGGGGCGTCGAGATTCCCGGGCGAAGCGAATACCGCGGAGAGCGCCTGCCTCGCTCCGGTACGGACTCGCAGGGACGCACCAGATTCCGTCGCACCCGGCCAGCGCTGTGGTGGCGCCGCCGGCGAGGGTTTCCGTGGCGATCCACTCGAACGCCACCGCCACGCCATGCCGCGCGCCGGCCAGCTCGAGCGCCAGCGGAATCGCGCGATGGGCGGTGACGCCGGGATCGTGATCACCGATCAAACCGATCCGGACGCCACTCATCGCCCGCGCACGCCGGCGCCCCGCCAGCGGCCCGCGCGCACCGAGATAGGCCACACCATCCGCTTGGGCGTGTCGGGATTTCCCCACAGCGAGCCCAGCACCCGACCGAGCTCCGGCACCGGATCGTATCCGTTGGCCTTGATGAATCGCCCCACGGCCGACCAGCTGCTGACGTAGCCCAGCAGCTGCGCCAGGGTGAACTGCGCGTCGATGTCGATTCGGGGCGCCGGGACCTCGTCGATCGGAATCTCGAGGTGCCGGTAGGCTCGCTCCACGTGGGCCCGCTCGGCCGGCCAATAGGGACCGACGGTCCCGCCGTAGAACGCCGAGAGCGCGGCCTCGATATCCGGCGTGGCGTCGAGCTTGCCGTAGCACCACACGGCGAGCGCGCCACCCGGGGCGATGACGCGGTCCACTTCGGCATGGAAGGCCTGGTGGTCGAGCCAGTGGTAGGCCTGGGCCACCGTCACCAGATCCACTCGTCCTCCCGCGATCGCGCTCGCTTCGCCGCGCTCCGCCAGGTAGTACACGCTTGGCGCGCGGGTGCGGGCCCGGAGCTGCGCCACGCTGGCATCGGAGGCAGCCACCCGATCGAAATAGCCGGCCAGCATCGACACGGCCTGGCCGGAGCCGGTGCCCACGTCCCAGGCCAGGCTGCGGGAGGCGGGGAGACCGGCGATGAAGGCGAACAGCTCCGCGGGATATCGGGGACGGAAGGCCGCGTAGGCCGCCGAGTCTCTCGAGAAATGGTCCGCGAATCCGGTGCGGCCCGGCGGAGCGGAACCGCTCACGCGGCGCCGGCCGCCGCCCTGCGGGCGAGAAACCGTTCGATCGGTGACAAACGCAACTCGAGATCGGGCAGGCCGGTGACGACACTCTCCAGGTGCTGGAGGTAGTCCGGATAGCGCGCCAGCTCCCGAACTTCGGTCAAAAACGGCCTGAGCTTGGCGTAGACCGCCAGGTGCTCGGTGTTGGCGGCGTGAAACATCTCGGCGTCGATCGCACCCATGGTCACGAAGGAAGCCGCCATCTCCCAGTAGGTGGTGACCATCCGGTACGGCGCGCTCTCCGAGCCCACCCAGATGCGGATCACGTCCTTCGCGTTGTTGGGGTGGAATTTCATCACCCACCAGTCGCGGGCCGCGCGCAGCGCCGGCTCGCGCCGTGAATCATAGAGCTGGAGCAGCAGCTCGGCGCTCTTCTGCTTGAAAGCCGCTTCAGTAGTCATCGGTGAAATGGAGCCGCTCCCTGCCGGGATTGCCAACCGTGAACTTGTGACGGATGGTGCAAGCGCGAGGCCGTCACCGGGAGCGCCAGAGCCGTTTCATGAGCTGGATCTGGCCGGCGTGGTAGGTGTCGTGCATGGCGATGCCGATCAGGACATCTCCCCAGGTCCACCGCTTTCCGCCTCCCACCGAGCGGCCCAGCTTGCCTCCCGGGAAGTTCCTGATCGTCTCCACCAGCAGACCCTGCTGCTCGGCCACCAGGGCGCGGTCGGCTGTCCAGGCGGAGTCACTGCCGACCCGGGGCATCTCCGGCCAGTTCGCCGGGCTCCGGGGAAATCGGGGCCCCCGCGTGCCCAGCAGGCGGTGGCGCACCGCATAGTTCCAGTAGGCACAGTGCAGGGCCAGCTCCCAGATGGTGTGCCGGCCGGGCCGGGGCCGCCATCGTGCGGCGCTCGCGTCGACGTTGCGGAGCGCGCCCGCCGGAGTGGGCCCACCATGCCAGGCCATTCCGCGGGTTGGTTGGATGGTGTCGGCGATGAGACGGATCACGGTGTCCATGGGACTCGCAGGTTCAGATTAGGGAACTGCGGGGAATATCACACCAGCACGGCCGGGTCCGCCTCCTTGAGAAAAACCGCAAGATCGAAGGGCTCCGACATCCAGAGATCGGGATGCCCTTGGGCGGTGCGCGGCCACTCGGCGCGGGGACGATCCCAGGTGAGCTCGAGGCCGATGCCGTCGGGATCGGTCAAGTACACCGACACACTCACTCCGTGATCCGACGCGCCGGCCAGCGGCATGCCGGCGTCCACCACCCGCTTGACCGCCGCGGCCAGGTCCGCGCGCGTCGGGTAGCGGAGCCCCACGTGGTATAGCCCGGTGTGGCGGGGCGGAGGCGGCGCGGCGCCCCTGCTCTCCCAGGTATTGAGGCCGAGATGGTGGTGATAGTCGCCGGCGGAAAGGAAGGCGGCGCTCTCGCGATAGCGCGCGACGAGGGTGAATCCCAGCACGCCGCAATAGAACTCGAGCGAGCGGTCGAGGTCGCTCACCTTGAGATGGACGTGACCGATGCCTGTGGCGTCCGGGATCCTGTAGTCCGTCATGGCCCGCTCCGGTGCGCGATCCGGATCGACGATCGGTGGCAACGGAGAGGATGTAGCGCCGCCGGCGCAACTCGGCAAGCGGGGAATGGAGCTGTAGGGGTTCTACGCCCCGAACTGGGTGAAGTGGTGCGCGATGTGCTTGTAGCCCAGCACGCCCCAGTCGCGCCGGTTCATCACGCCGAAGGCCGGGTGCGGCGGCCATACCGTCGCGTCGGAGCGGGCCGACAGCCGCCCCAGCAGCTCCTTGAACGCCTGGACCTCCTCATCCCACATGCATCGGCCGGTCCGGGCGATCAGCTCCGGTGCGGTGGGCGCCCCCTTCGGGAAGGGAACGACGTAAATGATGAGCTGCTTGAGCGGAAAGAAGCGCAGCGGGAGATTCTTCGATCGGGGCGTGACGTCGCCCAGGGCCATGCGCATCGAGTCGTTCAGGTGCCCCAGCATATCGGGACAGGTGAACTTGCCCCAGCGCGCCGGTGTGGTGGCCGTGAGGTGGTCGAGACGGGCGAGCATCTCCTCGCGCGTGGCCTGATCCCAGAGCGTAGGCATGGCAGTTTCCTAGCGTCTTAGCGTCTTAGCGTCATAGCGTCTAGCGTCTTACCGCCAGCATCACCCCATCCCCAACCGTCAGCAGGCAGGATTCGACGCGGGGGTCGTCGCGGATCTTCAGGTTGAGCGCCCGCAGGATCTCCGTGGTGGCTTCGCGATCGTTGGGGTCGGCCACGGTGCCGTGCCAGAGCATGTTGTCGAGCGCGATCAACCCGCCGGGGCGCACCAGCCTGAGACAGGCTTCGTAGTAGGCATCGTAGGCCGACTTGTCGGCATCGATGAACGCGAAGTCGAATGAGCCGGCGCCGCGCTCCCGCAGCAGATGGCCCAGCGTGTCGAGCGCGGGCCCCAGGCGGAGCTCGATCCGGCCGTCGAGGCCGGCCTCCTTCCAGTAGCGCCGGGCGATCGCGGTCCACTCCTCATTCACGTCGCACGCGATCAGGCGGCCGTCGTCCGGGAGCGCCGCGGCCACCGCGAGGGCGCTCATGCCGGTGAAGGTCCCGATCTCGAGAGCATAGCGCGCCCCGATCAGCCGCGCCAGCAGGGCGAGCAGGGCGCCCTGGTCGGCGCCGATCTGCATGCGGGCCTCGGGCAGCGCGGCGGTTTCGGCCCGGAGCCGCGCATGCAGCGGCGTTTCCCGGGTGATGAGGCCGGACACGTACTGCTCGACGGCTTCGGGGATGAGGGAGCGGGTCATCGATTCACGGGCCCGGCCACACCGGCGAGAGTGCCAGATATTTCGCGTCGATCGACGGCGGGAGCACCACCGGCGCCCCGCTCTGCAGGCAGAATTCCGGTGTCGGCCCGAGCACCAGCTGCCGCATCCAGAGCCCGCCCTGCGCCGAATCCACCAGCGGCCCGAGGAGCCCGAACAGCGCGGCGTAGCTCATCCCGGCCGGTTTCCCGAACCACGCGGCGTGCGCCGGCCGCACGAGCGCACTACCGGCGTGGAGTCCGTAGAGACCCGCGGTGCCGCCCGCGGCGAGACGCGCGACGGCGTTGTGCGGCTCGAGGCGCGGCCCCGACACCGCCGCTTCGTTGAGCGACGCCAGCGCGGCCATGTCCCGCACCAGGTACCAGTCCTCATAGGCCATGTCACCCTGCGCCGCCCAGGGCGCGCCCTCGAGGCGGACCGTGGTGGCGCTCAGGAATCCATCGGGGGGGTATTGGGCGAGCGCGGACTGGAAGCCGACCTGGCGCGCCTCATAGTCGGCTGCCGGAATCGCTGCCTGTTTCCAGTGCCAGAAGGCGTACGCGAGCAGTGTCTAAAACTCCCGGCGCTTCATTTCCTTGAAGAACCGCTTGGTTTCCGCGTCGGTCTCGTCGGGTTTCCGCTTCAGGGTGTCGTCGTACTGCACCGAGCGGTCGATCTTGGGATTCGCGATCTTCGCGGTGTTCTTCTTCACCAGCTTGGCAATGCGCTGGTCCTCGCGCTTCGTCATCCCCGCTCCTTTCTCCGATCAGGCAAAGACGTGGCTGTCCAGCCACTGGATCAACACCTTCTCGACTACCTCGGCGGGCTGGTCCCGGTCCTGCGGCATGACCGGAATCCGCTTGCCGCTCTGCATCAGGTACCAACCGGGCGGGACCGCGGCGAGCGCCTTGGCCGGATTGGCGAGCTGGCCCTCATACGACACGAAGTGGAATTCACGTCCCCG
This sequence comes from Gemmatimonadales bacterium, assembly GCA_045403135.1. Taxonomy (GTDB): domain Bacteria; phylum Gemmatimonadota; class Gemmatimonadetes; order Gemmatimonadales; family GWC2-71-9; genus JABFSM01. The sequence continues at coordinate 7,679 of JAXIPC010000262.1, forward strand.
GTGCTGCAGGCGTTTCTGCTCGATCTTGTACGCACTCATGGAAGCTACCGGATAGAGAAAGGCCGCACGCGGGAAATCTAATCGGGCATGCCCCTTATCGTCTTCCCGGCCCCCTGCCGTCCCGTACTCCCGCCCTGCCACCGTTCCGTCCTCCCGTCCTCCCGTCGGGCTGTTGTCGTCGTTCCTCCTTGGCCTTCGCGCGGGCCCGATCCTCGGTCTTCCGGGCCCGGATGGCCGCGATTCGTTCGGCCAGCGGCACTTCGAGACGCTGCTCCGACTTGGCATGATAGTCGAAATCGGGCACCGTAACCCGCGGCAGCCGCTTGCCCACCGCCCGCTCGATACCGCGGAGCTCGCCTTCTTCCTCCGGCGCCACCAGGGTGAAGGCGTCCCCGGTGAGCTCGGCGCGCGCGGTGCGGCCTACCCGGTGGATGTAGTCGTCGGGCACCAGCGGCACGTCGAAGTTGACCACGTGGCCCAGCGCCTCGATGTCGATCCCCCGCGCCGCGATGTCGGTGGCCACCAGCACCCGGTACTTGCCGCTCTTGAACCCGGCCAGGGCCTCGGTCCGCTGCGCCTGGCTTCGGTTGCCGTGGATGCGCTCGGCCTTGACGCCCTGCTTGACCAGATAGGCCTGGAGCCGGTTGGCGCGATGTTTTGTGCGGGTGAAGACCAGGGCCTCCTTGATCTCACCCCGTTTGAGCAGCGTCACGAAGAGCGCCGACTTGAGCTCCTGTGGCACCGGATACACCGCCTGGGTGATCCCCACCGCGGGGGCCGATTTGCGTTCCAGGTTGATGGTCGCGGGATCGCGCAGCATCTCCCGGGTCAGGGCCTTGATGGGATCCGGCATCGTGGCGCTGAAGAAGAGCGTCTGCCGCCGGGGCGGAAGATGCCGGAGCACCCGCCGGATATCCGGCAGGAAGCCCATGTCGAGCATCCGGTCGGCCTCGTCGAGCACCAGGTACTGGAGCCCCGCGAGCTTGGCGTAGGGAAAACGGAAGTGGTCGAGCAGCCGGCCCGGTGTGGCGATCAGCACATCCGCCCCGCTCCGCAAGGCGTGCTCCTGGGGGCCCATCCCGACTCCACCGTACACCGCCGCCGCGGTGATCGGCGTATGCACCGCGAGATCGTTGGTGTCCTCGAGGATCTGCGCCGCCAGCTCCCGGGTCGGGGTGATCACCAGCGCCCGCGTGGTGCCCCGAGGCTTGTCGAGCAGGTGGTGCAGGATCGGCAGCAGAAAGGCCGCGGTCTTGCCGCTGCCGGTCATCGCGCAGGCGAGCACGTCCTTCCCCGCGAGGGCCGGGGGAATCGCGTCGGCCTGGATCGGGGTGGGCCGGGTGAAGCCGAGCTCCTTGACCGCTTTGAGGAGACTCGGATGTAGTTTCAGGGTGCTGAATGGCATCCCGGAAAGATCGTCGGTTCGGGGGGCTTTACGCGAGGGGCGACTCTTGGCAAGCAGACGCGGAGTGAGCGGAGGTAGCGGATACGGGCGGAGGACTCCTCGACCAGCCAACCGCAGATATCACGAGACAACAGATCAGTTGTTTCCGCGCAGCTCAGCGTCCTCCGCGTTCTCCGCGTCTGCTTTTTATGGACCAGCTACGCCGACGGCCCCAGATGCATCCGCCGCGCTACCCCGTCGAATCCCTGCGCCTCCTCCCGATTCGCGGTGAACAGCGACACCACGATGCCCGCCAGGAACGACAGCGGCATCGTCACCAGCGCGGGATTCCGCAGCGGAAACCACGCCGCGTCGTGCTTGAGCACATCCACCTGCAGTGTCGGGGAGAGATAGATCAGCACCAGCGTGCTCAGCGTGCCGAGCACCATGCTGGTCACCGCCCCGGCGGTGGTGTAGCGGCGCCAGAAGATGGACAGCACCAGCGCGGGAAAATTCCCGCTCGCCGCGATGGCGAACGCCAGCCCCACCATGAACGCGACGTTTTGCCCCTTGAAGGTGATCCCCAGCAGCACCCCTAACACGCCCAGCCCCACCGTCGCGATCCGCGCGACCTTTAGCTGCTCGGCGGCGTCCGCCTTGTCCTTCCGCACCACGCCCACCCAGAGGTCGTGGGAGAGCGCCGCCGCGCCCGACAGGGTGAGTCCCGCCACCACCGCCAGGATCGTCGCGAAGGCTACCGCCGCGATGAACCCCAGGAACGGCGTACCGCCCAGAAATTCCGCCAGCAGCGGCGCCGCCATGTTGCCGCCCGGCTCGACGCTCCGGATGGCATCGGGTCCCACCAGCACCATGGCGCCGAATCCGAGAATGAACGTCATCAGGTAGAACGACCCGATGAGACCGGTGGCGTAGAACACCGAAGTGCGCGCCGCCTTGGCGTCCGGCACGGTGTAGAAGCGCATCAGGATGTGCGGAAGCCCCGCGGTGCCGAACATCAGCGCCAGCCCGAGCGACACCGCGTCGAGCGGCCGCGACACGAGGCGGCCGGGCGACAGCACGCCCGCGCCGTACTTCTCGGCCGCCGCCGCGAAGAGCGCCGTGGGGCTCCAGCCGAAGCGCGACAGGACCAGCAGCGCCAGCAGCGCGGCGCCCGACAGAAGCAGCACCGCTTTCACGATCTGCACCCAGGTGGTGGCGAGCATCCCCCCGAACAGCACGTAGGCGATCATCGCCACGCCGACCGCCACGATCGCCGTCTCGTAGGGGATCCCGAACATGAGCCGGATCAGCCCGCCGGCGCCCACCATCTGCGCGATGAGATAGAACGACACCGTGGCCAGCGTCCCGGCCGCCGCGGCGATGCGCACCGGCGTCTGCCGGAGCCGCACCGCCACGACATCCGCGAAGGTGTACTTCCCCAGGTTCCTGAGCGGCTCGGCGATCAGAAACAGCACCACCGGCCAGCCCACCAGCCAGCCGGTGGAATAAATCAGCCCGTCGAATCCGGTGGTGGAGACCAGACCCGCGATCCCCAGGAACGAGGCCGCGCTCATGTAGTCGCCCGCCAGCGCGACGCCGTTCTGGCCGGGACTGATGCTCCGGCCCGCGGCGTAGAACTGCTCGGTGGTGCGGGTCTTCCGCGCGGCCCACCAGGTGATGCCCAGGGTGGTCGCGATGAACAGAAAAAAGAACCCCATCGCGACCCGGTTGGGCTCTCCGATCCGGGTGGCCGCCTCCTGAAACAGGACCATGCTACTTCCGGAGCCCGTCGAGGCCGGCGTCGTAGTGGGTATTGGCCCAGCGCACGTAGACCAGCGTGAGCAGCCAGGACGCCACGATCACCAGCGCGCCCAGCAGGATGCCGAGCGAAAGCCCCGGGGCGATGATCCGGGCGAGCAGCGGTTTATCGTACGCGATCAGCAGAATGAATCCGAAGTACAGCGCGACCATCGCCACGGTGAGCACGACCTGAACCTTCCAGCGCCGGGCCGCGAGGTCGGCAAGCCGGGTGTCCGCCATTCGCTACTCCATCGAGGGTGGGATTCCCGTCTAGTATAGTTCCTTCTTAGCGTCTTAGCGTCCTAGCCTCTTCGCGGGGTGCCCTCCTGAAAACGATCGTCGTCATCGGCGCCGGGGCCGCGGGATCCATGGCGGCCATCTTCGCGGCCTCGGCCGGTGCGCGGACCATCCTGCTGGAGCGGACGCGGGACGGCGGCCGCAAGATCCTGATCAGCGGTGGCGGCCGCTGCAACGTGCTGCCCGCCCGGGTGGATCTCTCGCGCTTCGTCACCGATTCGCCCGCCCATCTCCTGCGCCGGATGGTGCGCTCCTGGCCGCTCGCGGAGCAGATCGCCTTCTTCGAGACCGAACTCGGCCTCTCGCTGGTCGAGGAAACCGAATCGGCCAAGCTCTTCCCCGCCTCGCACCGGGCGCGCGACGTGCGCGACAGCCTCCTCGCGCTGGCCCGGGCGCGGGGGGCCGCGGTCGAGACCGGGACGCTGGTGACCGGATTCTCCCCCGTGGCTAACGGGTGGCGGATCGAGCGCGCGGGTGCGCCTGCGCTCGAGGCCGACGCGGTGATCGTCGCCACCGGCGGGCTCTCGGTGCCGAACACCGGGAGCGACGGCCGGGGTCTCGACGTGCTCCGCGGGCTCGGACACACGGTGCACCCCACCTACGCCGCGTTGACGCCGCTCACCGCCGAGCCCGCGCCCTTCGGCGCGCTCGCCGGCGTGTCGCTGCGCGTCACGATTACCGCGCGCGCCAGCGCGCGACAGGCTTCGGCCACCGGGGGATTCCTGTTTACGCACCGGGGGTACAGCGGGCCGGCGGTGCTCGACGTGTCGCACGTGGCGGTGCGCTCTCTGGATGAAGGCGGCGAGCGCGCCCGGATCAGGGTCCAGTGGACTCCCCTCGGCGAAAAAGAATGGGAGGCCGCCCTGCGTCCCGACCGAGCTCGCACCGCGGCGAGGGCGCTCTCCGACCAGCTGCCGGTGCGGCTGGCCCTGGCGCTCCTCGACACCGCTCGGGTGGAGCCGGGCCGAATCCTCGCACAGCTGCGGCGCGGGGAACGGAACCGCCTGGTCGAGACCCTGGTCCGGGGCGCACTGCCCTGGACCAGCCACGAGGGCTACCGGAAGGCCGAGGTCACTGGCGGCGGCGTGAGTCTCGATGAGGTCGATTCCCGAACGATGGAAAGCCGGAAGCACCGCGGGTTGTTTCTCTGCGGGGAGGCCCTCGACGCCTTCGGGCCGATCGGGGGATACAACTTTCTCTGGGCCTGGGCCACCGGTCGTGTCGCGGGGACTGGGGCCGCATTGTCACCCTGAGCGAAGCGAAGGGGCGGAGGGTGACTCGACGGTCACCGCGTCCCCGGTCACGATCTTCCCGGGCGAAAGCACTCGCGTAAACCAGCCGCGCCGTCCCACCAGGGTGCGGACGAACTCGGGCCCCTTGTCCCTGCCCACATAGGGCAGCACGTACGTTTCGCTGCAGGGATCGCAGGCCTGGCTCACCTCGAGAACCACCTCGCCGATCGCGAGTCGGGACCCCGGCTTGAGCGACGCCTCCAGCACTCCCGCCAGAGTCAGATTCTCGCCCAGATCGCCCGGCTCGACCGGCCATCCCTCGCGGCGCAACGCCTCGATGACTTCCTCGGTGAGCACCAGGATGGCCAGATCGGGATCGCCCTTCACCTTGGTGGACCGGTAATGGTTATAGTCGCCCTCAGCCCCCGCGGAGGTGATCCGGAGCTCAGGCACCGCTCGCTTGGGCAGGCCCCGTTCCCCTTCGGTCTGCGGCTTGACCGAAAGCCTCCGCACCGATCCGGCCGGCGTCATCCTTCCTCCTCCACCGTCACCTCGGCGGTTCCGGAGTCGTCGTACTGTACCCGCACCTGCCACGGCTGACAGCAGACCTGGCAATCCTCGATGTACTCCTGGGTGGCCCCGCCGGCCGCATCCAGCTCGATGGTCACGGTCTCCCCGCAATATGGACAGGTCACCTCGGCTTCCGTCTGCACTTCCCCATCGGGAAAGGCCTCGTCCTCGTCGCGCTCCTTCGGGTCGTCATCCTCTCGGGATCCGTACATCTCAGCGTATCCTCCGTATCCGCATGACCGTTGGGCTGGTCCGGGTGTCCCCGGGCATGCGCGGACACCGCCCTGAGTCGGCTTCAGAGGTTTCGGATGGCTCGCGCGACCAATCCCTCGGAATCCGCTGATCGGAACACACGGTGAGAATCGTCTCCGGCGGCAGGAGCGAAAACCGGGTGAGCAACATCGAGTTCGGACCCGACTCCTTTCCGCCGGATACGGGAGGGCAGCTCGCCGACGCCACATAATCCACGGCGATCCACTCCCGGGGAATCGTCTGGTTCCGGCAGATTTGACTGGAGCCGGCTCCCGGAACGCTACCCGGGCTCCGGGGCATGCCTCCGGTTCCGCCCAGGTCGGGATCGGCGCTCGTCCCCGGGATTCCGGGCTGCCGGCCGGACTGCACCTGCATGGTGGAACAACCCGCGAGCGCGAGCAGGCACAGGAGTGGGAGTTTCATTGCGGTACTCCTCGAGAGTCCGGCGCCGCGTCGGCGGGCAAGCGGCGAAAGGGAGCGAGGATCCGTCGCCAGCTGTCCGCGAGCCGGCGGAATTCCGAGGGGCAGCGGTCCCGGCGGTGCTCGGGAAGCCAGCCGTCGGTGACGATCTCCGGGTAGCGCGCCGGATCCCGGGCGTAAATCCAGCAGATGATGTTGTAGACCCGCTGGCGGTCGAGGCCGTGGTCATCCGCGAAGGCGAGATCGTCCGGCACGCCCATCCGCGCGTTGGTCACGAACCATCCGACCGCACCGAAGGCCAGGGAATCCCCGGGCGTGCCCTGCTGCAGGAGCAGGATCGTGGCCAGCTGGTCCACCGCGTCCTCTTCCTTGCCGGTGATCGGCAGCTCGAGCACGTCCACCAGCGCGTGCCCCAGCTCGTGCATCAGCGCAAACACCACCGTGCCGGTCACCAGATACTGTCCGCCGCTCGTGTTGGCGAACCGGTCCGACAGCGACTGGAACAGCTCGTAGCAGAGGGTCACCCGGCGCCGGTTGTAATCATACTTGGCGTTGGGCTCGCCGCAGTGCGCCGTCTCCAGCACGATCTCGCGGGGGATCCGGAGCGAGTCGTTGAGCCGGATCGCGATGGTATCGAGGAACCGGTTGGCGACGAGACCGCTGCGGAAATCCCGGAACACCGGCGACGCCGCGCCGTAATGCGCCACGAAGCGGCCCGACTCGTCTCCACTGCCGACCAGGACGCCCGCGGGCACGTGGGACCTGCAGGCGGGAGCGAGGAGAACGGCGGCGAGGAGTGCGTTGATCCGGGACATGGTCGACCTTACCACTCAAGCTAAGCTACCCGCGCCAAACCCGCGCCAGGATCGGGTAGTTCACCGCGTACCGCACCGCGTCAAGCCCGTTTGATCAACCGGAGCAGGAACAACAGCACCATCGCCCCGATCAGCGCGGTGATCAGCAGGCCGGGAATGCCCCAGGTGGCGACGCCAAGCCTCGAGAACAGCCACCCGCCGACGAAAGCGCCGAGCACCCCCACGACCATGTCGCCGAACAACCCAAAGCCGGCTCCCCGCATGATCTTGCCGGCCAGCCACCCCGCCACGATGCCCACGAGGAGAAAAATGAGAAGGTTTCGCGTCGTCATGGGGAGGCTCCGGAAAGAGGAGATGATTGGCTGAACTCGAGCTCGAGGGTAGCTCCCGCGGGGAGCCCGCGCCACCGAGCCAGCAGCTCGGCGCGGCGGGCCCGGATTCGCGTCAGCGCGTCGTCGTCGAGAAGCGGGGCGGGTTTGCCCGCGTCGCGGAGGGCGGATCGGAACTCGGTGCCGCTCATCCAGTGGCCGCTGCCCCGTTCCACGTCGAGCAGCCCCACGATGTGCTCGACCATCACCGCCTCGGGCGGAAGCGGCCCGCGGGCGCCCTTGCCCGTCGTGTCCTCGATGTCCCAGCCGGCCGCGATCAGGCCGTAGAAGGCGACGGGGCCGGAGAGCTCGCTCTCCACCGCGAAGTGGGTTAGGTCGTGGCTCGGAAAGAACGCGGCCCGAGTGCCCTGGTGGGTTTGCCAGGTCACCGAGCCGTCGGCGCGTCGGCAGCGAAGCACCGCTCCGCCGTCGGCGCGCTTGGTGAGCTGGATCAGCACGGGGTCACCGGCCGGCGCGGGCTATCCGTCCCGCCGCCGCCGACCGCCCGCGGGAGAGATGTCGATCATCAGCGCCAGGACCAGCCCCACGATGGGCCACAAAGTCCATTGCCCGTTGAACCAGTGCTGCACCGCGGTGTACCAGAGCAGCGTCGTCGGGAGGAAGATGAATCCGAGGATCGGCCACAGGATCGTGTCGAACATCCCCGCGAACCACCGGGTGAAGAAGAAGAGCAGCGCCACCACCAGCCGGGGCGTCACCAGCGCGAAGACTGCGAAGAGGCAAGGCATGCGGTGAAACTATCGCCGGAATTGTGATGCGCCAGAGCGTCAAGGTCCGGCCGGGTCGGCCAGCTTCGCCAGGTCTTTCTGATCGGTGAAGGCCAGCGATTCCGAATTCACGCAGAAGCGCAGCCGGGTGGGCGCCGGACCGTCGTCGAACACGTGGCCGAGGTGGGCGTCGCAGCGGGCGCAGAGGATCTCGGTCCGCACCATGCCGTAGGCCAGGTCCCGCTCGTTGGTCACATTCTCTTGGGCCACCGGCTGAAAAAAACTGGGCCATCCGGTGCCGGAGTTGAACTTCGAGTCCGACGCGAAGAGCGGCAGCCCGCAGCAGACGCAGCTGTAGACCCCGTCCCGCTTGTTGTCGAGCAGGGTGCCGCAGAAGGCGCGCTCGGTGCCCTTGCCGCGCGCGATCAGGAATTGCTCCTCAGTGAGCTGCGCGCGCCACTCGTCGTCGGTCTTCACGACCCGCGCGCTCTCCACCGGTCCCGTCAGCCGGCCGTCTCGGCCGAACACCTTGACTTTCATGGTCTGCCCCCGAAAAAGCCGGGTGAGATCAGAAAGACCTGCGCGTCACCCCGATGCCGAGGTCCACCGTATTCCCGTGGAACGGGTCGACCGACCGGAGCCTCATTTCTCCACGGACTCCCCACCGTCCGCCGACATGCACACGCATCCCGGCGACGCCGTGCAGCGTGACCTGCCAGCGCGCCGGACCCGAGAGGCCCGCCGTTCCCGCGCCGATGCCGCCTCCGAGATAGGGCCGCACGCCGCCGAGGCGCGTCTGGGCCTGGAGGCTCAGCTCGGGGAACAGCCAATGGGTCCGATTCCCGAACTGAGACGAGTAGGTGAAGACCCCGAGGCTCGGCTCCAGGATCAGGACCTGGCGCAGCACGGGGACGGCTATCCCGGCGTTGACCGCGAAGCCGGTCCCGGTTCCCGAGAGGTCGTACGGCGACGGCCCCAGGATCAGCGCCGATTCGGTGGGGGACCGGCCGCCCTGTGCCATCGCGCCGGACGGTGCGGCGGCCAGGGCGAGCGAGATCACGAGAAGACCACCGAATCGAGCCATGTCGATTCAGCCCAGCAGCCCGAATGCCAGACCGATCAAGCCGAATTGCATGGCGTGGTACCCCCCGTTGATCAGAAAATGCCGCAGGGTTTTGCCCTCGAACAGATAGCTGGTTGCAAAGGAACCCGCGACCCAGATCACCCCCACCGCCAATCCCGCCCCCACCGTGTACCTGAGATCGGGATCGGGTCCGACGAACATCCCGAACAGCCAGGACGCCAGCGCCGAGAGCAGGAACGTGGTGCCGTAGAGCTTCACCGGATTGAAGTCCTTTTTGATGGTCTCCAGCGTGAACCCGTTCTCCTCCATCCACGACTTCCCGAACAGCGGGCCGTACCAGAGCCCGCCCAGCATGAAGCCGAGCACTGTGGCGACGAGGGTGGCCGGCAAGGACACCGTGGGCATGCAGTACTCCTTGGCACCGGGGGATTGGACCGGTCTGCTTTGGGGTAACCTAGCCGGCGGGCGCTCGGACGCCAGTTGTGTCGAGCGACGTGTCGGAGCGACGCACCCCCTCGACGAGGCGCGTCCCTTCGACACGCCCGCGACGGACGGCGCGGTCCAACTCCAGTTGTCCGGCGAACTTGGGGGTTGCTCCCGCGGGTATCGGACTTGCACTTGTCGACGGCGCTCACCTTCCCACATCCGGAGACGACCATGCCACCCGTCGCGCCAGCCGCCGGCAGAAAACCCGTGGGCCCCGGTCGGGCCATTCTGCTGGGCGGGCTCGTGGTGGGCGTACTCGATGGGCTCGATGCGGTGGTGTTCTTCGGACTCCGGGGCGTGGCGCCGATCCGGATCTTCCAGCACATCGCGAGCGGCGCTCTGGGCCGGGCATCGTTTACCGGCGGGCTCCGGACGGCGCTGCTTGGCGTGGTGTTTCATTTCTTCATCGCGACGGTGATCGTCACCGTCTACTACGTCACGAGCCGGTCGATCGGTTTTCTAACCCGCCAGGCCGTGGCCTGCGGCATTGCCTATGGCCTGTTGGTATACGCCTTCATGAACCTGGTCGTGGTGCCCCTGTCCGCCGCACCGCACGGGCCGCCCACCCTGCCGGTGCTGGTGAACGGACTCCTGATTCACGCCCTGGGCGTCGGGGTGCCGAGCGCGCTCGTGGCCCGCTGGGGACGACGGCCGGCCGCCCACTGACCTCAGTGCTCCGACCCCAGCCGGTTGATCCCTCGATCCTGCGCCAGCAGCCGCTCGGTGAAGTCGAGCCGCTCCTGGGTCTCTCCCAACTCCTGGCGAAGCTGCCCCACCTCGTGCTCCAGGGCGTCGAGCCGGCCCGCCAGAATGGGCGAAAGGGCCCCGCGCCGGGCCTCGCTCCGGAGCGTGAGCGCCTTGAGCACCGTCCCGCATACGATCGCGACGATCGGAATCATCAGAGCCAGCACGGCGGGATTCATCGGCGCCTCCCAAGAGTGTTCCGTCTACGGCTTCCTGAACCGCGCCACGACCTCCGAGCCCGACAGCAGCTCGAGACCCGCCGGCGTAACCCGGAAGCCGCTGCTGCCGCTGAGCGTCGCCGGGTAGTGCACCTCCAGGTCCATCCCCTCGGAACAGGCCATCTTCGTCATCATCAACGCCCCGAACTGGATCTGGCCCGCCGACGCGGTCACGGTCCCCGAGAATCGGTTACACCCCGCGAACCCGCTGGCCCGTCCTTCATCCTGCAGGAGCGTCAGGGTGCCGGGCTTCCCACCCGCACCGCGGGGTGCTGGCTGCCCGTTGAGCTCGACCAGGTGCCACTCCACCCCATAGGGCGACGAGCTGTCGCTCGGCACCGGCTTGCAGGCGGGCAGCAGGAAGGGGAGGCATGCCGCCACGCCGAGAGTTCGGAAAGAGGCCATGGGACATCACGCTCCTCGTGGGGCTTGCATAGTCGCCCGCGGACGGGGGTGGCGCAAGCTGACCATCAACGGCGGCCCGCCACCGCCAGCAACGCCAGGCAGCATCGGTGCGTAGTGAACACAGTCGTCGCCACGCGCCATGGTGCGGCGCCTAGCCACTTCACTGGACCGCTGAGTTATCTTCCAGCAGTGCATCCCGCCAGGAGGTCATGTTGAGCTGGATTGTCCGCGTACGCTCAAAGCAGTCCAAAACAAAGGGTTGGCAGGCCCGCGTCCCGTACGGGGCGGTGAACCCAGACACGAAAAGTCGCAGATACCGCAGCCGCCTGTTCTCCGATGCGGCATACGGGGGTTCCCTCAAGGCCAAGCGGGCGGCCGAGCGCTGGCTTAAGAACCGGCGCTAACGCACCGTCCGGAACACTGGCGGGGCAACAGGGGCGGCCATCAACCGATGCGTTGCCCCCGGTACACGGTGACCGGGGAGCCATCGGCCACCAAGAGGCTCGCCGGCGACCCGTGGAGGTACGCCGACAGGCCGGGGCCGTACAGATCGGTGAAATCGGCGTGGAGCCACCCGGCCGGGTCGTCCCAGACTCCCCATGCCCGGTGCTCCACCCGGTACTCCATGGTGCCGCCGTTCCGCTGAACGTTGTAACCCCAGTGATGCTCCGAAATGAACCGTTCCAGCGAGTCTGCCTGAGGCACTCGCGGCATGCCGCTCGCGCTGGCCTCGAGCTCATTCCATCCCTCCAGACTCTTCCACCCGTAGACAAAACGGCCTCGGGCCACGCCGCACGGCTGCACGATCGTGCTCCGGGTGGGGAGCGTGACGTACGGCTCGTTATACAAGAGCCGCGCGGCAAGGGCGATGGCTCGGCGCGGAACTACCTCGCGGATGAACACCACCCCGCGGCGGTTGCCCTCAGGATGATCCCGCGCCACGTAGAATCGGAGGTTGATCTCCTCGAAGTCGCGGTGACCCGGAAAGGCGATGCCCAGGACCTTGGTGTTGAGGAACTGGAATGCCACCACACTCACGAACACCTTTCCCTGCCACAGATCGAGTCGAGTGCCCGGAGGGACCCGCGGCGCGAGCAGTCGCACCGGCACCTCGAAGGTCGCCATGATGAGATGGCGCCACTCGGCGGTGAGGAATCGGCGGTCGTTCAGGGCCCGGGCCGCCAGGTCATCGTCTGATAAACCAGCCGGCGAACCGGCCGGCTTCTCCGCTGCGCCGGCTTGAGTGCCTCCATGCCGGTCGTGTCCACCCGGGACTGGCTCCCCACCAGCATCAGCAACTTGAGCAGGCTGTCGGCGTCCGCACCGCCCATCTCCGCTCGCCAGCCGGCGATCGAGTCCGCGATCGCGAGCCAGTGCCCCTTTTGCAGCTTCCCCTTCCTGCGCTCCCGTCCCACCGCGATCGCGCCTTTTCCTTCCCGGGGCAGGAGCGCGCGCGACCATTGGATCCCGTCCGCCTGCGCGTTCGGCGCCGGCACCCGGAGCACCATCGCGGCGTGGTTGATCCACTCCAGCACCGTATCCGGATGGAACCGCAGCGACAGGGCGTTCGCCTCCTGGGACTGCTTGCTCCGCGCCGATGGGCGCATCAAGACCTGCACGCCCGACATCGTGTCGGCCGTGAAACTCAGGTCCATGAGACGGAGGGGCAGATGGTAGGTGGTGCGGATCTCCTGCGCGGACACGGTGCCGCCGATCCACAGAAGCCCCAGTGCAGCCAGACGTACTGCAGGTGGAATCTTTCGGAGACCCGCGATTACCATTCCCTCCATGAAGCCTCTCTACTTTGCCTCACCAGCCGAGTGGCGCGAATGGCTCTCCCGCAATCATGAATCCTGCCCCGAACTCTGCGTGGGATTCTACAAGAAGGGATCCGGCCGGGCCAGCATCATCTGGCCGGAGTCGGTGGACCACGCGCTCTGCTTCGGCTGGATCGACGGCATCCGCAAGAGTATCGATGAAAGCCGCTACGTCATCCGCTTCACGCCCCGCCGGGCCGGCAGTACCTGGAGCGCCGTCAATGTGAAAAGGGTGGGCGAGCTCAAGAAGACGGGATTGATGCAGCCGGCCGGACTCAAGGCCTTCGCCGGAAAGATCGCGGGCAAATCCGGGATCTACTCCTACGAACAGCGGAAGACCGCCACTTTCAGCCGAGAGTACCAGAAGCTCTTCCGGGAGCAGCGGAAGGCATGGGAGTATTTCGGCTCGCAGCCGCCGGGGTATCGCCGCCTCTGCACCTACTGGGTGACCACCGCCAAACAGGAGGCGACCCGCCTCCGTCGCTTGAAGGCCCTGATCGCGGATTCAGCCCGGAGCCGGAGGATTCAGCCGCTCACCAGAAAGGCGGATGCCTGACTGGTACGACCTGGTTGATCACGCCTTGGTCTTCGAGCCGGGTGTCCGGGTGACGATCGCGGCGGCGCTCATGTCGGCCGTCACATTGGTGATCGTTTTGAAGATGTCCGGAATCGTCTCCACGGCATCCAGGATCAGCACCCCCTCGACCGGCACCCCCGCGGCCACGAACGCCGGGAGGGTACTGACCCCCGGATTCCCACCCGGGATCCCGAGCGTGGCAAAGCTGATGAGGAGAATGGTCCCAACGAACACCATGACTCGGTCGAGCCCGAGCGGCACGCCGAACGCATGGGCGAGAAAGAGCAGCATGAACGGATGGCTGATCGCCATACTCAGCTTGAACGTGGCGACGGCAAGGGGCAGCACGAATCCGGTCGCGGCAACCGGGAGTCCGTGTTCCCTTCCGCCCTCCACCAGCGCCGGGAGCGAGGCGAGCGACGAGCGGGTGCTCACCGCGACCAGCTGCGCCGGGCCAACCGCCTTCGCGAACCGGCGGATCCGAATCCCGGCAAGGATTGCGGTCACGGGATAGAGCAATGCGGTGAACACCAGCATGAGTCCCGACACCAGCACCACGAAAAAGGTCATCAGCCCAACGGCGCTGCCACCGGCGCTCAGGGCCAGCCCGAAGCTCAGCGCCAGCACGCCGAGCGGCATGACTCGAAGCACCCATCCGACCACCAGTATCGCCAGGTCCGCGAGCCGGGTCGTTCCGCGCTGGAGCTGATCGCGGCGGGGGCCGGCGAGTCGCTTGGCGATCATCCCGACCGCGATCGTGGCCAGAAGCACCAGCAAAAAATTCGCTCCGCGAAAGAGCCGGGGCACGCTGGTGGGGACAAAGCCCCACAACCAGTCGCCCACCACCGTCCCGCTCCCCAGTGCGTCCCGCACGGAATCGGGGACCGAGACCCCGGCCCTGAGGGCCGCGATGGTTGCGGGATCGACCCGGTACAGCGCGATCAGGGGCGGCGCCGCGAGCAGGGTGAAGGTAGCGGCGGCCGCGAGCAAGGCGAGGAAGACGGCCAGCGACTTGAGGCCCAGGGTGCCGAGGCGCTCGGTCCGCATGACCGCCGCGAGCGCCTGGGTGAGGACCAGAGGAACCACCGTGAACTTGAGGACGGAGATCCAGACTCCCCCGATCGTCTCCAGCGCGTTCGCCAGCTTCTCCACCCAGGGGGCCTGCGATCCGTGCAGCGCCACCCCGAGCCCGAGCCCCGCGCCGAGCGCCGCGAGGGACCAGGCGGTGAGGTGGCGACCGCCGAAGCTGCCTGAAGCAGCACGGCCGCCGGATGCTCGGCTTCGGTCGGTCAGGAGGCGAAGCGTTTGAGGGAGCGCTCCCGCGCCTTGCGCGCTTCTTCTTCACGGTTACGAGGCGCCGCGTTGATCTTCAACGCCGCGATGAGCTGTTGCGCCACGGCGGTGGTTTCCTCGACCGCCAGATTGAACGCCGCTTCATTCGCGCGGGATGGCCGCGTGGTGCCGCTCAGCTTCCGGACGAACTGAAGCGCCGAAGCGCGGATCTCGTCTTCGGTGGCCGGCGGCTCGAAGTTCGCGAGTGTTTTGATATTACGGCACATCTCAGTTCGCTCCCATTCCGATTCGGGTGTCTGGCTTCCCGCCCCTAGCGTCGATTCCCGTTATCCATGTCCGCCGCGATTTTCCACGGCCCCCCCGGACTGCGGCGCAGCGCCAGGATGAACTTGCCCGCGTCGGGCTCGCCCGCACTCATCGCGAAGCCGCCGATGATGTAGCCCACCGTGTCGGCGGTGGCAAAGGCGAGGGCTCGCAACGCCAGAGGCCCGCCTCGGCCGCGATACGCGCCGGCGATTCCTTCGAGCCCCCGAACCGGCGGTCGTCCCGGCTGCAGCACGATTCCATCCCCGGCGAAGAGCGCGGCCAGGGAATCGGCATTGCCGGCCAGCCAGTGCCGCTCGTAGTCCCGGAGCACCCGGTCCAGGGCGGGTGGGAGGCTAATCGATGGGAGCTGCGCCGGAGGTGAAGGGTTCTGGGCCATCGCTCCTCCGGGGAGCGCGCTGGCCAATCCGATAACCAAACAGGAGATGAGCTTCATGCGGAACGACTCCTCGCGGCCAGGGCCTGCTACCTCCGCCTCCACGGCTGCAACACCGTATAGACGGCCACCGCGGTGATTCCGTCGCGCGCCACCTCGATCAGGCGCCGCTTGGCGAGGCGGGCCAGCGCCTCCTGCACCGCCCGCTTCGACAATCCGGTGCCCTCCGCCAGATCGCGCAGGGCCACCTGCGCCGACGAGGTTCCCGCGCCGTGGGTCAGCCGCCAGAGCAGCAAATAGACCAGAAACGCCGAAGGTTGCCGGTCATGCCCGACGAGATCCGGCATCAGCGTGTCGACGACATACGGATCGAGATCCAGCCCGGTCACCTCCGGCCTCCTGTGGCACCTGCTGCCATAGTAGACGATTCACGCCTTGCCCACAATCGCCCCGCACCCCATCCTGTCTTAGCCTCTTACAACCATGATCAAAGCCATCAAATTCGCCAGCATCCCGGTCCGCGACCAGGACCGCGCTCTGGAGTTCTACACCAAGACGGTCGGCTGCCGCGTCATCACCGACAGCCCCTTCGACGGGACCCAGCGCTGGATCGAGCTGGGATTCCCCCGCGCCGAAACCAAACTGGTGCTCTTTACCGGCCCGGGACAGGAAGCCATGATCGGCGGATTCATGAACGTCACTTTCATGGCCGACGACGTCGAGGCCACCGCGCGTGAATACAAAAAGCGGGGCGTGGAGTTCGTGCAGGAGCCGCGGAAGGCGGACTGGGGCACCAGTGCGATCTTCAAAGATCCCGACGGCAACAGGTTCGTGCTCTCGACCCCTTGAGCCGGCCAATAGATTCTTTGCGTCCTAGCCTCCTAGCCTCCTAGCCTCTAAAACCTCTCATTGTGATGGCCGATAACCCGTGCGGCCCCGCACCGAATCCGGCAGCTCCGGGCGGATGTCGTCGGGGGTCCCGGCCTTGCGGTCCGGCCCCACCGCGAAGAGGTCGAAGGAGCCCTCGTCCGGTGCGATGGTGTACTGATACGGTCGCGGCCAGCTGAACACTCCGGTGGATTGGTCGTAGATGTTGACGATCTTGAGCGGCATCAGCTCACGCTGCAGCTTCTGCAGCGACGCCGGATATGCGCCCGCCTCCGCGTGGTGCCCGTCGATCGCAATGACCAGCTCGAGCAGATTCTCCTGCGTCACCCGGGCCAGCGCTGCCTCGGTGACGAGATTCGCCTCCACGAAGAAGGCGCCGAACACGATCATGCCCACCAGATTGAGCAGCGCCCCCGTCCCCGCGATGGCCGCGGCGCGCAGCGCGCCCCGCCGTGAAGACATCAGCGCCCAGCTGGCGCCCACGGCGCCGACGAAAAACCCGAGAACCGGCGTGAATGAAAACGCCGCCAGGACGAACAACGGCCAGGCCGGCCTGAGTTGAACCGATGCCGGAGCAGGGGCAGGTACCGGCGCCGGAGCGGCCGGCGGGTCACTCACCTGGAGCCTCCTTGCGCGGGGACCGGCCGAGGTGCCGTTGCTCGTCCAACGAGCTCCTCGTCAATATCGCTCAATTGGGTGACCCGGAAGGCATGGAGGTGATTCCGGGGGGAAAAGGTCTCGATCCGCCGGAAGCGCACGCAATGGTCCTCAGGGACGCTGTCCGATGTCCCGCAGCCGCCCGCGTGCCTCGTTGTTGGTGGAGTCCCGGCGAATCGCCTCGCGGAACGCCGCGGCGGCGCTCGTGGTGTCGCCCCGCATCAGGAGGATATTCCCGCGGAAGCCGCTCAGCCCCGATGAGGAGGGAAACGACTCCTCGTTCAGCTTGAGCAGCGCCATCGCATCGTCGAATCGGTTGGCCCGCCCAAGCCGAAGGGCGGCGATGTTGAGGGACGATTCGCCGAAATCGTAGGCGTCCCGGCCGTAGAAACGCTCCCGCAGCGCGCGATAAGCTCGCACCGCCGAGTCGACCCCGGCGGCGGTGGCCGCGTCCATCATCACCGTAACGAGCGGCATCGGACGGTTGATCCCGCGGTGACAGGTGACGCACGCCACCTGGAGCCCGGCGCCGGTGCGGCCGGGCAGCGAATCGAGCCGCCGGTTGATGTCCTGCACCATCCGCATCATTTCCCGCGCCACCAGCTTGGTGCGCTTCTCATCACTGGCAAAATCGAACCGGGCCAGCGGCTGGCCCTCCTCGCCTACATGGCAGAACTGGCAGCGGACCCCGAGACCAGTGGTGATGTTCCGCATGGTGCCGACCAGCTCCATGACCGGCGTCGTTCTGGGAATGACCTTCACGTTGACCAGGGAGTCGGGCGGAAACTTGCCCGGCACCTGCGCGGCGAGCGCACCGCTCAACGCGAAGAGTCCGAGTCCGGCGAGGATCGATCGCATAGGCTTACCCGCAACCAATGTGTGCGAAGGCGTTTCTCGGCCACCGGACGCTCTCACGCGGCCGTGCCGCTCCGGAAAGCCACCAGCGTGGTGCCCTGAACATGCGTCAGGGGAATGCGCCGGGCGAGATCGTTCAGAGCTCGGAAGACGCCGGGAGACTCGGGAGAGTAGTCGTGCCACAGCACCAGACCTCCGGGTCGCACCATCCGCAGAGCCTTGGCGCTGTCGCTCACCACATACGAGTACGCGTGCGATCCGTCCACGAAGACCACGTCGCACGTTCCCGCGTAGGGAGTTTCGTCGAACCGTTTGCTGTCACCGTAGAGCTGGCGCACGCGGGCCTCCACGTCGGTGCCGGAATACAGGAACCGGGTGAAGCGCGATTCCTGCTTCGCGTAGCGCTCGGCCACCGGGTCGTCCCCCGCCGCGGCCTGGTAGGCGCCATGCTGGTCCGGAGCCAGGGCGAGGGTCGTCACGGTTCCGTCGGGCGGCTGATTCCGCGCCCACAGGTAGGCGGTCTTTCCGGTACAGGTGCCGAACTCGAAGAGCCGCCGCGCCCCCTTGGCCAGCACAGCCAGAATCCACGCTTCGGTGTCCGACGTGCCGCCCGGGACGCGGATCGTGCCGCGGCCTATGTAGGTCACCTCCGCCGCGTGCGTCGCGCCGAGCTCATCGGGCCGGAACCGCCGGTCGAGCTCCTCCACCGGCACCCGCGAGATGGGCCACCGCCGGAAGATCCCTCGCTGCCGCTGGCGCGCCCGCAGCAGGAGCCACTCGCGGGTCGTCACCACCATCAGGAGCGCGAGGACCAGCAGGACGGGGACGGTCAGTCACACCCCCGTGAGCGCCACGTGGAACGTGCCGGCGTACCCGGCATCCTTGCGAGTCAGGTCGAGCATGAGTTGCAACCCCCCGCGACGGAAGATCCCGTCCGCGGAATTGCGGGTACTCCGCTCCCCCCGCCCGGCGTACGGTGCGTCCTTGAAGACCCGGTCGGTCAGGGTATCGTCGAAGTAGAGCTGTGAGGTGAACTCGTAGCCCGGCCTTTGCGCCTGGGGTGAGCGGATCTTGAAATGGATGTGAACCGTGCGGCCCGCGTACCAACCGGGATAGATCGTGGTGAAACGCGCCCTGCCGTTCTCATCGGTCAGCTGATAGCCCCGCAGGAATCTCTTGCCCTTCGTGTTGAACGACGGATCCTGGACATCGGAATAGATCCCCAGGTGGTCGCACTGCCAGAGATCCACCATCGCACCGGGAACCGGGCGGCAGCTGTTCCCGGACACGCTGGAGACGACCAGAGCGACTTCGAGCGGAATGCCCCGCCTGACGGTGCCATCCGACGGATCGCTGCGGAGATCCGTCCGGTTGAGGCGCTCGTCGACGAAGTACGGCCCTTCCGTCTGGGCCGGCCGCACCACGCAGGCGCCGGGGCCTTGCCCGAGTGCCGTGTTGCGCCCGGCCCAGAGGGAATAACCCGTCACGCCGAGGAGCGCCAGCGCGTTCCGCCGCGAGAGCATCCGGCCGATCGTCCGATCATCGTTGTCCATGGTGCGAGCCTCGGGTGAAGTGATGCCGGTCCTACGCGGGTGCGGTCGGCCTTTCCCGGGTGACGATCTGCAGTAGGATCCCCACCAACACGACCAGTGGGAGAAACAGCGCTACCCGCAGCGTGTCGAGCGGGCGGAGACCGCGGAGCGTGATCGCCACCAGCAACAGCCAGAATGTGATTGTCTGCGCGGCCGGCCACCGGCCCAGGACGGCGCGGGCTACCGACAGGATCGCTCCTGCCGCCACACCGCTCGCGCCGCCCAGGAAGACCACGGTCAGCGTGCCCCCGAAGGAAAAGCCCGTGGCACCCGACGTGGCCATCGCGATCACCCGCATCGCGAGCCGGCCGCCAACGCCCAGGATCAGAGTGCCGAGCGCCGCCCCGTAGACCACCGTCTTCAGCGCGCCTCGCCATGCGAGGCTCACCCGCCGGACCCCGGGCTAACTCGTTGCAAACAAAGGCCCAAAGCAAGCCAGGCCTTGACGGGCATCCGATCCGGCTGTTCCTTGATATTGCGTTCCCCCACGAGAGTCAACATGCGGTGGATCCTCCTCCTCGCAGCCCTGAGCGGGTCGGCGGAGTGGGTTGCGGCTCAGTCCGCGCCGCTCGTGACCATGGGCAGCCGGGTGCGGCTCCGCTTGCTCAGCCCCTCAGGCTCTCACACCAAGACCTTCGACGGCACCGTCGAAGCGGTGGCCGGCGATACCCTCACACTGCGGCCCCGGGTGGGCGGCAAAACCCAGCTCTACACGCCGGCGCTCGACATCCAGCTCTTCGTGCTGTCGGGCTCCCGTTCTTCAATCGTCCGCGGCGGAGCCATCGGCGGTGCGATCGGAATGCTGGCCGGCGGTGTGTGGGGTATCGTGCGACAGCAGGAATGTACCGGCGACGCCCGGAATATCTGCATCAATCGAAAACCGCTCGCCTTCAAAGAGGGAATCGTCGTCACATTGTCCGGTACCGTGCTCGGCCTGGTTTTCGGCGCGCTCGATCGGCGTGAGGTGTGGACTCGAGCCTGGATGCCAACCGTCGCAACCACTCCCGCATCGTCCGGCGACGGGCGGGGCTTGAACCTGGGCTTCTCCTTCGCCTTCTAGATTTCCTTCCTCACCGTCCGTCTGTCCTCAACCGCCCCCACCGTCTTCACCGAAGTCCACGAGCCGGCCCGCCCCCTGCCGTAGCGCATGTCGCTGACCAGCACCTCGACGTTGTCCCCGCGGCGCTCGGCGTAGCAATACGGGAACCGGGCCCAGTTGCGGTGGCGAACCGGGTGCGACGCTTGAGGCCGGACTCCGCCAGCGCGAGCCCCACCAGGGTGTGGGTGACGTTGTCCACTTTCCTAGCCTCTTAGCCTCCTAGCCTCTTAGCCTCTTAGCCTCCTAGCCTCCTAGCCTCTACCTGGGCGGCGGACTCTGCCACAGCACCTGCACGATCATCCACCTTCCCTGCTCTTTGGCCAGCAGCAGGTAGTCGATGCCCCACCATGCGGTGAGTTTGGCGCTGGCGGTCTGATCCAGGACATCGTAGATGACGACCTCCTTCGGCGCTCCGGCGGGCGTCTTGTTGCGCCCGGACTTCACGCCATTCGCATAGGTCATGAATTCCCGGAACGGCATCGCCTCGCCTTGGTAGGGCGCGTCGGGTTTGGAGCGCCAGTACCCGTACTTGCGGACTTCGGGCCAGACGCTGCGCACCAGCCGCGTCGTGTCCCCCTGATAGAATCCTTCGACGTAGTCGAGCACCGCCAATCGCACCGACTCGCGGTCGGCGGAGCTCTGGGCGACGCTCGGCCGGGCCCAGAGAGCAAGAAGGCCCACGAAGGCCAGACGGGAGACGTGCATCCGATGCGGCTCCGGAATGAGGTGTCCCGCTTTACGAGGGTTAACCCGGCAAGGATTCACCTGGGTGACGGCAACGGCACCCGGAAATAGCGCTGAATCAGCCAGGCGCCATCCGGCTGCCGCATCCATTCGATGACGAACTTGCCGTGCTGCTCACTCACCGGCTGCCCGGGAAAGGCCAGCCGCTCGAAATAGGAGCCCCAGTAAAGGGCCGTCCCGTCGAACACCTCGATGGTGTCCGGCGTCGCGATCGCCGAATCGACCCGGACCCCGGGGAATGACGCGACGAACGCCTTGATGGAGTCCGGCTCCGGATCGGATTGATGCCCGGTTCGAAGAGGATCCCGGTGGCCGTGTAGAACGAGGCGATCGCCTCGGGGTCCACCGCGCGGGCGGCCACCATGTAGCTCTGCATCGCGGCGGCGACCTCTTGTCGCGAGGTCGCGACGGCAGTGGGGTCGGTGCCCCTCGATGGTCCCGCACATGCCAGCGCCACGACCAGAACGGTGAGCTTGATTCCCACCGACCTCACCCTCCGCACTGACCTCACCGTCCTCACCTTCGAGGCCGAATCTCCCGCAGCTCGAACTCCTGTTGCGTCCGCCAGGCGCCGGGAGCGGATGGATCCGGCGTCTCGAACCGGCCGCCGGTCGCGGTGGTAAGCGAGAGTGCATACCGCTCCCTCAGCCGCCGTTTCGGGCGCCCGAGGGAATCGACCGTCGTCACCGTGGTGCCCAGCACGGCAATCTGCCGGCCCGAAATGTTCTCATGGGTGGTGCTGTCGGTAGCATAGCGCACCGTGTCGCCATTGGAGCGCGACAGCACCAACACCATGCCGGGCCCCACCGGCCGCTGCGGAAGCCACGCCGCCCGGCGGGTGTCCCACCCGAACAGCGTGTCCCGCGACACACAAAGCCGGCTCTCCTCGGGCTGAGTCTGGTCCACCCGGCGTCGGATGTAGGTGCGGACGCAGTTGGTGTAGCGCTCCAATGCCAGACTTGCCTGCACCGAATCGACCGTCCATGCCGGCTGCTCCTGGCCATTGGCGTGATACACCAGACGCATGCCCCCCGCGAGGTCTCCCCCCGCGATGCCCGCGCTTCCTTGAGCCAAGGCAAGAACGAGGAGCAGCGTGTTAGGCATCACTGAGCCACGCCGGACTAACCCCCGGCCAGCGTGGCCGTCAGCCGCATCGGCACTCCCGCCAAGGCTTTCGAGACGATGCAATTCGTCTTGGCGTCCTCCGCGTGGCGCTGGAACTCGGCGGCGGAGAGGCCCGGGACGGTGCCCTGCGTCGTCAGATCGATGCCCGTGATGCCGAAGCCCTCACCCACCTTCTCGAGGTGGACCGTGGCGGTCGTCTCGATGGTCGTGGGAGGATGCCCGGCCTTGGTCAGCATCAGCGACAGCGCCATCGAAAAACACCCCGCGTGTGCGGCGCCCAGGAGCTCCTCGGGGTTGGTGCCGGGACTTCCTTCGAACCGGGTTCCGAACGAGTAGGCGCCCTCGAAGGCGCCGCTGCCCAGCTTGATGGTGCCGCGTCCCTCGCGAAGCGGACCCTCCCAGCGCGCACTGCCTTTCCTGTCCATCGTCGAATCTCCCGTTGGCGGTCTATTGACCGCGGCTCGACGGAGGCACCAGATCCTGCATCCGCATGTAGGTGACGATGTTGCCGTAGTGCTCACCATTGTGCGTGGCATTCAGCACCAGCGCGTAGAGGCGAGTCCGGTCCTGGCCGAACAGCTTGGTCGGCTGCTGAGCGGCCGCGTCGGTCTGACCGTAGGCCTTGGCGCAGTACTCGGTCGACGCCTTGAGCGCTGCGACCAACTGCGCCTTGGTGACGCCGGGCTTCTCGTACTCGTCTTCAGCCCTCGGCGGGTCGCCCAGCGCGGCCGCGCAGATCAGATTCTGCGCCCCGGCCAGGTGACCCACGAGCTGTCCAAAGCTGCGAACCTTGGCCGTTGGCCGATAGTCGTACTGGGCCGGGGTCAATTCCTCCGCTGCGGTCGTGATGTAGGCGGTCATGTCTTTCCACAGGTCGCGCGTCGT
>JAXIPC010000046.1:0-6127 GCA_045403135.1 Gemmatimonadales bacterium
GGTCTTCCGGATGGTCCGGAACCGCGAGCTGGCCGAAGACCTTTCCCAGGAAACCTTCATCAAGGTGCTGAACGCGCTGGACAGCTACCGGCCGGAATACAAGTTCTCCTCGTGGGTCTTCAAGATCGCCAACAACGCCGCCATCGATCACCTCCGGCGCCGTGAGCTCGACACCCTGTCGCTCGAGGGCTCGCCGCACGCCGAGACGCCCCAAATGGTCGAGGCTACTGCCTTGCAGATTGGCGAGCGAGGCGAGACCCAGCTCGAGGAAGTGGAAAACAAGGAGCTAGGCGGCGAGATCGAGCAGGCCATTGCCAAGCTCCGACCCGAGTATCGGACCTGCATCCTCCTGCGCCATGTCGAGGGCCGCGCCTACGAGGAGATCGCCGAAATCCTGAATCTGCCCCTCGGCACGGTGAAGACATACATCCATCGCGCGCGCAATGAGCTTCGCATCGCGCTGGCACACCTGAAACCGTGAAACCTCACGCTGAACCCGACCGTATGGGGGACTGCTTATGACTCGATGGCCGATCAATCACCTGACCGCTGACGATCTCGATGCGTTTCATGCTGCATCGTTGACCGTTGAAGCGCGCGAACACGTCGAGGAGTGTGAGGAATGCCGAACGATGGCGCTCCTCGATCACGCCATCCTCAACGCGCTGGCCTCGCTGCCGTCATACGCGCCGAAACCGGAATTCGCGGACTTGTGTCTCGCGGGTGTCCGTCGGCCGGAATCGGCGAAAGCCCGCCTGCTCCGGCCAAGGAGCCCCGCGGCCTGGGGCCGGCTGGCGCTGGCGGCATCGGTGGTCATCAGTCTGGGCGCCAGCATCGTGTGGTCTCTGTTCAACCGGGAGCTCCTGCTCTCGTGGATTAACCTCTCCGCGGCGGAAACCGGCCGGACCATCTGGCTGGGCGTGCGAGTGGTGGCAACCAACCTGACAGCGCAGCCGTGGTACGATCCTCTGCGCGAGTTCGTCTCCTCCCCTGGACGGCTCGTCGCACTGGTGAGTGGCTTGCTGGTCATGTATGGCGCCGCCTTCCATGCCTTGCGCAGACTCCTGACCCCGCCCAGCCGGCCGGTTCCCCATGCGCACGGCTGATCGCACCGCAGCAGTTTTTGTCGTCCTGATCGGGGCACTGGCCCCTCGCGCCGACGCCGCCCAGGCCATTCCGCCGGCCACTTCGGCCGACGGACCGCTGATCAATCTCCAGAAACTCGATGATCCGGTGGGGCTGGAGCAGCGTCTTCGGAGGCTGTTGCGGGCAGAGCCCTCGCAGCTTCGGCTGACCGTCCCCAATGGCCAGGCTCGCCTGGGCAATTTCAGCATCGGCGCCTCCGAAACCGTCACCGGCAACCTGCTGGTGATGAAGGGCCAGGTGGACGTTCACGGGAAGGTGACCGGGAATGTGGTGGCGCTGGACGGTGACATTGTGATGCACCCGGGATCCATTGTGAGCGGGGATGCCCTGGCCATCGGCGGTCGCATTCAAGACCGCGGAGGGGTCGTGCAGGGCGAGCAGCGCTCGCTCGGTGCGGCCGCGCTCGGGCCCCCACCCAGCCGCGGTCCGCTCCAGCAGGCACTGACCGGCGCGGCGGGGCTGGCCGGCGTGCTGTTCACTCTCGGGCTGATCGGGTTCGGCGTGGTGCTCTTTGCCAAGCCCAATCTGGAGACCATCTCCGATACCGTGGGCCACAGTTTCTTCCGCTCCTTCCTGGCCGGGCTCCTGGCCCAGATCCTCGCCATCCCCACGTTCGGCCTGCTGATTACCGGACTGGTGCTGAGCGTGGTCGGGATCCTGCTGGTCCCGTTCGTCGTCGTGGTCATTCCCTTTCTCTTCCTCGCGGCGGTGGTCGGGGGATTCCTGGCGGTGGCCCATGCCATGGGCGAGATCCACCTCCGCCGCCGCATGGCCGCCGGCGTGCTGGTCGGATCGCCTAACAGCTACCGCTACCTGATGATCGGGCTGGGGGCGATCGGCGCGGTGTGGCTGGGGTGGGTCGTCTTCGGCTGGGTACCGGTTGCCGGATCGCTTATGTATGCGGCGGCGTTTCTGGCCACCTGGCTGCTGGCGACGGCGGGGCTCGGAGCGTGCCTGCTTTCGCGTGCGGGAATCAAGCCGGCGTTCGCGGGCCGCTACGTGCCCCCCGAGGCGCTCACCGATGAATACCTCTGGGCCACGCCGCAATTCGGCGTCAATGCCGTCAAGCGGCCCGAGGGCGGCAAGCCGCCGAAGCAACTGCCATGATGCGGCGGTCGTTCGCCCCCGCCTGCCTCCTGCTAGTGGCCGGTCCCGCTTCCGCCCAGACCCTCCGCGACTACGACTACACTCGGCCGCTCCGGAAGGAAACCCAGCTTCGCGCCGTCGTGGAATTCGCGGCGGGGCGGCTTCAGGTGCGTCAGGGACCAGCTGACCGGCTCTACGAGATGGCGCTCCGCTATGATGCCGAGCGATTCCGGCCGGTGGGCAGCTACAACCCCGCTACCGCCGAAGTGCGCCTCGGAGTGGAGGGCATGGGCGGTGGCGGCGTCCGGATCAGCCGGAGCCGGGCGTTGCCGCAGGTGGCGGTGGTGGAATTCCCCGCCACCATTGACCTCACGCTCGACGTCTCGGTGGGTGCCGCGGAGGGAACGCTGGACCTGGGCGGGCTTCGCCTTGCGGCGCTCGATCTCAAGTCGGGCGCGAGCCGGACCGCGGTTTCCTTCGACTCGCCCAACGCGGGCAGCTGCCGGACCGCACAGATCAGCTCAGGCGCGGGGGAGCTCTCGATTGCCTCGGCCGGGAACAGCGGCTGCCGGAGCTGGCGGGTCGATGGTGGCGTCGGCGAGGTAACCATCGATCTGGATGGTGCCTGGCCGGCCGACGCCCGAATGACGCTGAACATGGCGCTGGGCGGGGTGAGGCTGGTGGCGCCGAGGGACCTGGGCATTCGGGTCCGGATGTCGGGTTTCATGGCCGGGTTCGACGCGAAGGGATTCAGCAAGGAGGGGAAGACCTACACATCGACCAACTACTCCGCCGCCAAACGAAAGATCGAAGTGGAAGTGACCTCGGCGCTGGGGGGTGTGGAGGTGGTTTGGCGCTGAGGTGAGGCGTTACGGAGCCTTGGCTACGATCTTGAAGACGTTCCCCGACTCCGAGGTGATGTAGAGCTCGCCGTCTGCGTCTTCTCCGAAGCTGTTTGGGTACTCCCTCGAGTCGAGCCACTGGTATCGCCGACTGGAGCTCGCCGCGCCACCGACCCAGCGGAAGGTCTCAACCCATGCCCCGCAGAAGTCCAGGTAGAAATACGTGCCGCGGAGGGCGGGGATCGCCCCGCCACGGTACACAAACCCGCCGATGACCGAGCACCCCTGGTTGTGCGAGTAATCCCACACCGGCAGCGTGAGCCCATTCATGTTGCAGGACGTCCCCCCGCCGAAGCACTCCATACCTTCCATGATCCGCCAGCCGAGGTTCTCCCCGCCGACGCTCGTGCCAGGCAGGACGCTGATCTCCTCCCGATTTTCGTCACCCACATCGCCGATGTACATGTCACCCGTCTCCCGGTCGAAGCTGAAGCGAAACGGATTGCGAAGGCCGTAGTTCCAGAGCTCGTGCCGAACCACGCCATCGTTCGCCCACGGGTTGGTCGCCGGAATCTGATACGGGCCGGTGGGTCCAACGTTGAGCCGCAGGATCGAGCCGAGGAGCTCCGTGCGATCCTGGCCGTGCCCATTGGGGTCGCCGCAGCAGCCGCCGTCGCCGACGCTCAAGTACAGATAGCCATCTCGCCCATACGCAAGCATCCCCCCGTTGTGGTCGCCGCCCGGCTGTGCAATTGTCAGTAGCGTCTCCTCACCGGCGAGCGCGGCGTCGGAGGCCGCACTCCCGACGTGGAAGCGCGATAAAACCGTCTCGCCCGCCGGGTTGACGTAGTACACGACGAAGTACCTGCTGGTCGCGTAGTCCGGAGGGAACGCCATGCCCAGAATGCCCTGCTCGCCGCCGGTCGAGACCCGCGCCTTGATGTCGAGGAACGGGGTGGCCTCGAGGACGCCGTTCTTGATGATGCGGATCGCCCCGGTCCGCTCCACCACAAACAAGCGGCTGCGGTCCCCGGGCGGCGCAGTGACGTAGAGAGGGTGGCTCATCCCGGTCGCCACGGTCTCCAGCACGAGCTCGGGATCGCCCGGCACCGCCGGAAGGTCCGTGACGGTGAGCGTGAATACCTGGGTGACGTCGCTCACTCCGCTGCCGGTTCCGTGCACCACGAGCTGGTACGAGGCCGGCGTCACTCCGGAGCCCACGCCGATGGTGATGGTGGCTGTGGTGACCGCGCCCGAGGTCTGCAGGTCGGAAACGGCGGCGGTGACGCCGCTCGGCTGGCCGGTCACGGACAGGTTGACGGTGCCGCTGAAGCCGCCGATCCGGGTGAGCGTCGCGGTCACCGGCTGCGATCCACCTTGCAGGACCGTTGCACTGGTCGTGGCCAGGGAGAGAGAGATGCTGCCGGAATCCGTCGGGGGACCGTCTATGCCGCAGGCAGTAACTACCAGCGCCGCGGCAACACCGGCGCACCAACGACTCTTGCGGGATGACATGATCGCTCCTGGGCGTCGGGGACCATCTCGACTCGAGATCGGCCGCTTGGGTCGCTTTGCTTCCTCAGGGTGACGCCGCCGTAATTGTAAGCGTGAGCATCTCCTCCCACCACAGGCTCGAGGTTCCGCCGCCAACCCGGACGTAGTAGACGCCCGGCACTGTCGCGGCATCCACCGAGAGGGTGAGCACCGAGCTGTCGCCGGTCGCCGGGTTGGGCGAGAAGGCAGCCGTCACTCCGTCCGGCAGGGCCAACCCTAGTGTACTGAGGCCAAAGTCTCTTTTGCTTTGCGGACCTTGGCAAGGATGGATGTGACGGATGCCGTCCAGACGAATGGCGTCGGGTTCGCATTGCGACGATCGAGGTAGCTCGTGATGGCCGCAATGAGTTCGGCGACTGAATTGACGGCGAGGCGGCGCAGCTGCCGGGTCGTCAATTCGCTGAAGAGTCGTTCCACGAGGTTCAGCCAGGACGCGGACGTTGGCGTGAAGTGGAACTGCACGCGCGGATGGCGCCGCAGCCACGTCTCGACGTCGGGCGTCTTGTGCGTGCCGTAGTTGTCCAGGATCACATGCACACTCAGGCCCTTGGCCACGCTGCGCTCGACGCGCGTCATGAAGGCGAGAAAATCCTGCTGCTTGTGTTTAGGCCGGCACTCGTGCGTCACATCGCCGGTGCCGACGTTGAGCGCGGCGAACAGGGTCGTCGTCCCGTGCCGCTTGTAGTCATGAGTGAAGGTCCCGGCTCGCCCTTTCTTCAGCGGCAGGCCGGGCTGGGTGCGATCGAGGGCCTGAATCTGGCTCTTCTCATCCACCGAGAAGACCACCGCCCGTTTCGGCGGATTGACATAGAGGCCGACGACATCGCGCAGCTTCGCGACAAACTCGGGATCGGTCGACACTTTGAAGTACGAGACCTGGTGCGGCTTCAGTCCATTCGCGCGCCACAACCGGGAAATGGTCGCTTGATGCCACCCGGTCTCCTTGGCCATCAGCCGCGTACTCCAGTGGGTGCCGCCATCCGGCGGCGGGGCCTTCAAGGTCTTCGCCACAATCTGTTCCTCCTCCGTGGCGTCGAGTTGCCGGGGCCGACCCGAGCGGGGCCGGTCCACCACGAGCGCGTCGCGCCCCTCCGCCTCATAGCGATTGAGCCACAGGCTCACGGTCGGTCGCGACACGCCAATCGCCGTGCAGATGGCCTCGCCCGACAGGCCGTCGGCGGAGGCCAGCACAATCCGGGCGCGCTCCGCCAGTCGTCGCGTGGTGGTGCGGCCGCGGACCCACTCCTCCAGGACCTCGCGATCGCCCCGCTTCAACTTGATGATTCGGATCGGCAGTGGCATGGCAACCATACTACCACCCGCCGCATTATTATGCAAGCTACTTCTGCATCATACCACTAGCGTCTTAGCGCCTTAGCGTCTTAGCGTTTAAGTTCCGCGTCATCCCGGTGCCAGGTCCTTTCATCGAACCTTCCCGCCTGCCCGCCGTGCCCGAGGGCTCCATCCCGCCTCACGCGGGAGAGCGGCGCTTCGGTCCT
>JAXIPC010000223.1:0-12129 GCA_045403135.1 Gemmatimonadales bacterium
CTTTCGTCACGTCGGTGCTGCACTACTCCTATATCGGCTCCGCCTTCGTCTTCGGCGAGCTGGGCAAGCCCGACTCGAGCCTCGGCGTCATCTTCGCCTTCCAGATCCTCCCGGCGATCATCTTCGTATCCGCCCTGTTCGCCATCATGTATTACCTGGGCGTGATGCAGCTGGTGGTGCGTGCCTTCGCCGTGGTGATGAGCAAGATCATGCGGGCCAGCGGTGCGGAGAGCCTGGACGTGGCGGCGTCGATCTTCATGGGGCAGACCGAGGCGCCGCTCACCATCCGGCCGTTTCTGCCCAAGATGACGATGTCGGAGCTCATGACGGTGATGACCGCGGGGATGGCGCATATCTCCGGCTCGATCATGGCTGCTTACATTGCGTTCGGGATCGAGGCCCGCCACCTGCTGACCGCGGTGATCATGACGGCCCCCGGCACCATCATGATGTCCAAGCTCTTTCAGCCGGAAACCGAGACGCCGGAGACCTACGGCAACGTCAAGCTCGACATCCCGAAGACCGACGTGAACCTGGTGGACGCCGCCGCCCGTGGCACCGGCGAGGGCCTCCACCTGATGCTCAATGTCATCGCCATGCTGGTGTCGTTCATCGCGCTGGTGGCGCTGACCAACGGCGCGATGGGCTGGGTCCACTCGCACCTCGCGTGGTTCCCGGAGAATCTGCAGACCGTGTTGTCCTGGGTGGGCCGGCCGATCGCCTGGGCGATGGGCGTGCCGTGGCATGACAGCGGAGTGATCGGCGGGCTGCTGGGCACCCGGACGGTGCTGAACGAGTTCGTGGCGTTTTCCCAGCTGGGGCCGCTCAAGGAGACCCTCGATCCGCGCTCGTTCACCATCGCTTCCTTCGCGCTCGCCGGCTTCGCCAACTTCAGCTCGGTGGGCATCCAGATCGGCGGCATCGGGGCGCTGGTGCCGAACCGGAAGGCGGACCTGGCCCGGCTGGGCTTCCGCGCCATGCTGGCCGGCACGCTCGCCAACTTCATGTCGGCCACGATCGCGGGGATCCTCCTGTGAGCAACATCATCGCCTCGCGCGACATCATCACGGCGCAACTGGGGGGGCGGACGCCATCCCTCGCGATCGTCCTCGGCTCCGGGTTAGGTGGTCTGGCCGACGCGATCGCCGGTGCCGTGCGGATTCCCTACGGAGATCTCCCGGGGTTTCACGCTCCGGCGGTGGAGGGGCACAAGGGGGAGCTGGTCATCGGGACCCTGGGTGGGAAGACGGTGATCGCCCAAAGCGGCCGCTTCCATATGTACGAGGGATACACCCCGGAAGAGAACGTCCTTCCGGTGCGGGTGTTCGGGGCGTTGGGCATAGGCACCCTCATCGTGACCAACGCGGCCGGCGGAATCCGCCGGACGTACACCGCCGGCACCCTCATGCTGATCTCGGACCATCTCAATCTGACGGGCAAGAGTCCGCTGGTCGGGCACCTCCGCAAAGGCGATGAGCGCTTTCCCGACATGACTGAAGCGTACGATCCGGTGTATCGGGAGGTAGCTCGGACCCAAGCGACGAAGCTCGGCATTCGGCTGGAGCAAGGCGTGTACGCCGGCCTGATGGGACCGAGTTACGAGACGCCCTCGGAAGTCCGGATGCTCGAGCGACTGGGCGCCGATGCCGTGGGGATGAGCACCGTGGTCGAGGTGATCGCCGCGCGGGCCCAGGGTATCAGGTGCCTCGGGTTCTCGCTGGTTACCAATCCGGGAGCGGGCATCAGCCATAAACCGCTCGCGCATAAGGACGTGATGGAGACGGCGGGCAGGGCGGGGAAGGAGTTGGCGCGGTTGGTGGAAGGGGTGGTCGGAGCGCTGCGAGGGGATCAGGGGACCCGGGGATCCGGGGATCAGGGGTTCCTGGCCTGAGGCAGACGCTATGACGCTATGACGCTAGGTTGTAAGAGCTTTTTCTTAGCGTCTTAGCGTCGTAGCGTCTCACGCGCCATGGTCGAGCGGGCCGTGACCCTGGCCCAGCCCCGGCGCGTCCGCAATCGCCCGCCGCACGTAGGCCAGGGCGTCGCTCACCGCCACGCCGAGCGGACGGCCGCGCGCCAGGCCCGCCGTGATCGCGGCGGAAAGGGTGCATCCGGTGCCGTGGGTCGACGTACCCAGGATCCGGTCGTGCGCAAAGTGCCGGGCTCCATCGCGCGTTACCAGCACATCCACGATCTGATCGCCGGTGAGGTGTCCACCCTTGATCAGCGCCGCGGCGGCGCCGAGCGCGAGCAGCGCTTGGCCGGCCCGCTCCATCGAGTCCGGGGCGCGCACCGGGAACCCGGCCAGGATCGCCGCTTCGTCGAGATTGGGCGTGACAATTGCAGCTTTCGGCACCAGCCGCCGGCGGAGAACCGCCTCGGCATCCGCATCGAGCAGGCGATGGCCGGAGCTCGCGACCATGACCGGATCGAGCACATAGGGAGCCCAGCCGTAACCCTCGATTGCATCGGCGACCGCCGCGGCCACCGCGGCCGTGGCGAGCATACCGGTCTTGAGGGCTGCAGGCGGGAGGTCCACCGCCAGCGCATCGAGCTGGGCCAGGACCATCTCGACCGGAATCGGATGCACCGCACGTACTTCGAGGGTATTCTGCGCGGTGATCGCCGTGAGGGCGGACGTGCCGAACACCCCGAAGCGCTGGAAGGTCTTGAGGTCCGCCTGGATCCCGGCGCCTCCGCCGGAGTCGGAGCCCGCGATTGTGAGGGCAATCTGCATCGATGAGTCGCTCGCTCTTCACGCTGGTGCGGGACTTGAAACGGCCCCGGGGCAGGGAACGGCGCGATCTCGCCCTGGCCGAGGGAGTGCGTCTGCTCGAGGAGGCGCTCGCGGCGGACGTGACGATCAAACACCTGCTGGCGAGCCCGGCGCTGGAAGCTACTCCGCGAGGACAGGCACTCAAAGCGGCGCTGCAAGCGGGCGGACGGGTGGTCGAGGCGGTCAGCGATCAGGAGCTTGACGAGCTCGCCGCCACCGAGCACCCGCAAGGCATCGTCGCGGTGATCGAGCCGCCCCGGTGGCGGCTCGACGACATCAAGCCCGGACCCCGCGCACCGGTCCTGATCCTGGACGCGGTGCAGGATCCCGGCAACGTGGGAACGATGGTGCGCACTGCCTGGGGGCTCGGTGCGGCCGGCGTGCTGGCGCTGCCGGGCACGGCCGAGGTGACCAATCCCAAGACCCTGCGCGCCACGATGGGTGGCCTGTTCCGCATGCCCTATGTCGAATTAGAGGAGTCGGAGCTCGAAACCTGGTCGCTCAGGCAGAGGGTACCGGTGCTGGTGGCGGCGGCGGACGGAGCCCCGCCGGAGCAGAGGCGAGGTGGAACGCTGGCGATCGTGGTGGGGAACGAGGGCGCCGGGACCCGGAGCTCGCTGGACCGTTGGGTCCACGGGCGGATCGGCATTCCGCTCCAGGCGGGCGCCGAGTCGCTCAACGTGAGCGTGGCCGCGGGCATTCTGCTCTACGAGGTGACCCGTGAGTGAACCGCTGATTTCGGCAATCATCGCCGCGATGTTCGGCGCCGTCATGGGAAGCTTTCTCAATGTCTGCATCGTGCGGCTTCCGTCGGAGCAATCGGTGGTCTCGCCCCGGTCGCGCTGCCCCAGGTGCAACCGGCCGATCGGTTGGCAGGACAACATTCCGATGCTCTCCTGGCTCCTGCTGGGCGGGAAATGCCGGGGCTGCCGCGAGCCGATCAGCCCGCTCTATCCGCTGGTGGAGCTCACGGTCACTCTGCTCTGGGCCGGGATGGCCTGGCACTTCGGCCTCGGTCTGGAGGCCTTGAAAGGCGCGTTGTTCGGGACGCTGCTCCTCGGGATCGCCCTCACTGACGCGAGGGAATACATCATTCCCAACGAGTTCACCTGGGGTGGGCTGGTCATCGGGTTGGTGCTCGCCGCCGCCGGCGGCCCGGATGCGATCATCGCGGCCGCGATCGGCGCGGTGGTCGGCTTCGGCCTCCTCTGGCTGGTCGGGGTAGTGGGCACCTGGGCCTTCAAGGAAGAAGCGATGGG
Source organism: Gemmatimonadales bacterium (assembly GCA_045403135.1). Classification (GTDB taxonomy): domain Bacteria; phylum Gemmatimonadota; class Gemmatimonadetes; order Gemmatimonadales; family GWC2-71-9; genus JABFSM01. Next base: position 4,036 of record JAXIPC010000223.1, read on the forward strand.
CGGCGGCGACGTGAAGATGATGGCGATGGTCGGCTCTTTCATCGGCTGGCAGGGCGTCCTGCTCACCATCTTCCTGGGCGCGCTTGCCGGCACCGCCATCTTCCTCCCGCTCACCCTGATGGGCCGGAAGAAGCATGTCCCCTTCGGCGTTTTCCTCGCCGCCGGCGCCGCGGTCACCTATGTCGTCGGCCCCTCGCTGATCGCCTGGTACCAGCGCTTTCTCGGAGTCGGGTGATGCGCTGCCTCGCGATCGGCCTCTTCGCCATGATGGTCGGATGCCGGGGCGCGGCGCCGCAGAAGCCCCAGGACCAGGATATCGCCCAGTTGGTGGACAGTCTGCGCCCCGCGGTGGAACGCGCCACCGGACTCACCTTCCGGGGCCCCACCAAGTCGGCCATGAGGAGCCGCGAAGAGCTGCGGGAGTTCCTGCTCCAGAAGCTGCGCCAGGAGTTCCCACCCGACCGCCAGGAAGGGGTCGAGGCGGTCTATCGTCTGCTGGGCATGGTGCCCGACACGCTCGATCTCAAGGCGTTCCTGCTCGAGCTGTTCAGCGAGCAGGTCGCCGGATTCTACGATCCGGAGACCAGCACCCTCTACGGCATGCGCGGCGCCGAGCCGGCCGTCCTGCGGTTCGTGCTGGCGCACGAGCTCGTTCATGCCCTGCAGCATCAGTATCTGCCGGTGGATTCCATCATGCGCCGGCAGAACGATGCCGACCAGCAGACCGCCGCGCACGCGGTGCTCGAAGGTCACGCTACGCTCGCCTCAATGGCGGCCATGCTCCCGGACCGGAGCGCGCTCCGCCGGCCCGGTTTCTGGGAGCTCGCCCGGGAGCAGGTGCGCGCCGGCACCGCCTCGATGGCGGTGTTCTCCCGCGCCCCGCTCGTGTTCCGCGAGGGGATGATCTTTCCGTATCTCAGCGGCGCCGAATTCATGCGCTGGTGGGACTCCGCCCGGACCGACCGGCCACTCCCCACCGTGGCCGAGCTGCCCCGATCGAGCGAGCAGATCCTCCACCCCGGCCGCTATGCCCGCGGGGATGCACCGATGACCCCCCGCTTCGCGGAGGACGGCGAGGCGCCGCTCTTCGAGGACACGCTGGGCGAGCTGGAGATCCAGGTTCTGGCGACGGTGCTTCGGGGCGGCGGTGAGGCGCTTACCGGCACGGCAATCGGATGGGGTGGGGACCGTTTCCGGGCTTACCGGACGCCCGGGGGCCCGGCCCTGGTGTGGTACACCGTGTGGGACACCGAAGACGATGCCCGGCGCTTTATGGGCGGACCGGGAGCGCGGTTGGGCGGGCGGAGCCGCCCGGACTATCGGACCAGCGTAACCCGCGTGGAGGCCGCGCCCCGGCCAACCATCAGGGTGGTGATCGCGCCGGTGGGGTGGGGACGGTGGGGGAGGGTTCCGGCGCTCCGACTGTGACCGACACCGCCTCCGCGATCAGGCGGAGCGCGCGCTGCAGGTCCTGGCGGCCCACGCGCGAACCGGAAAGTGTCCCATCCGCACCACCGCCCGCATCGCGAACGATGGGGCGCCGCACCGCTTCCACGGCGACCGGAGGGTGACGACATCGGCCCGCCGCGCCCCTACCGGTGAGCCGGCGCGGCCGGCGACGAGGGAGCGGCTACGTCAGGGCGTCCGTCACAACCTCACAGAAGAAGGATCCGGGTACCGGCTCGAGGGAGAGTAGTCTGAGATGCGGTCCGCTGACCTCGACGATCTCGGCCGAGAGCACGGTAAAGCCGCCGCCCTGCTCCGGGCGGACGAGCAGCTCGAATATGATCCTGCCCGCGTCGTGGGACAGCGGCGAACCAGGCGGGGTCGAGAACTTCACTATCCCGGCTGAGAACGAAACCGCCAGGAATGTCCCCTCGTCGCTCAGAGGCCCGACGGCCCGCGTGATTACACCTGTGCCAGTGAACTGAACGGATTGTCCATTCGCTGCGACGAGGGTCATCTTCAGGATGCCCGTTTCCTTGCTTGGCGGACCTCCGGGCGCGACAGGATCGAACGCGGTTCCCGCGTCGAAGAGCGATACGGTCACGTCGATCCCGCAGAGCGGCGCGTCGAACGTTGCGCGGAACACGCCGGCCTGGAGGGGCATTCCGGCATTGGCGGCAAATGCCGGCGGCTCCGGCTGCGCGATCCCGGTCGGGGACTCCGTGCCCGTGCACCCGAACACCATGCTGACAACCATCCAGACGGGAAACGATGGGTGGATCCTGATACGCATGACCGACTCCATTGTTAAAGGTCCACTTCCCGCCGATCAGATTCAGCAAGACGAAGGGCAGGCGACTGTATGGCCGCGAAGGTAGCGCGGCCCGATCAGCAGCCAGTATCTTCAGCAATCAGGAGTAACTCAGCGGCATCTGGGGAGGAGCAGCGACGAGCTGGCTCAGGCCATTTGGCCGATTAACGGCCATCTACCTGCCCTCGGTTCAGCTGGCACTCGATGGACATGACGATCCGCCTCATCGCGCTTGGCGGCCTGCGCTGCACCCACGGCGGCGACGAGCTCGACTGGCTCGCCCGCAAGTGGCTCAGTGGGGCACTGCTTCTCTACCTGGCGGTCGAGCGCCGTGCGACCCGCGAACACCTCCTCGCGATGTTCTGGCCCGACCACGACGATTCCAGAGCCGGCAGGCGCCTGAACCAGGCGCTGTACAGCCTCCGAAGCGGGCTGGGATCGGATTGCATTCGGACGAACGGCTTCGAGCTGATTGCGGGAGACGATCTCCAGAGTGATGTCGTCGACTTCGAGCGGTTTGAAGCCGCGGGCCGTCACAAGGACGCCGTCTCGCTGTATGGTGGGCCATTCCTGTCCGGCGTGCACCTCGCCCCGCAGCTGGGATTTGAAACCTGGGTCGACCAACGGCGGGCGCGCTGCGCGCAGCTGTTTCGGAACGCCTGTCGCACTTCGCTCGAGGAACGTCTCGCCGCCGGCGATGTGATCGGCGCGATCGCCTTGGCACGGCGATGGGTCACCCCTGACCCGCTGGATGACGAGGCACAGCACCGTCTCATCGATCTGTTGGCCGGCTCCGGTGCACGCGCGGAGGCACTGGCACAGTACGACCTCTACACGCGCGGGCTTGCTCAGGACGATCTGACGCCCCTCGAAAAGACGAAAGAGCTCGTAACTCGGATCCGTCGCGGTGAGACCGACGCCACGCAGTCCCGTCACAATGGCAAGGGCGAGTCTGCTTCACCATCGGACGCCGAACCGGCCGAAGCGCTGAAGACGGCATACTCCGGCTCAGCGGCGACCGACGAGTCGGTTCCCGGATCCGCACCAGCGACCGATCGACCCTTTGGGAGCAGGAGCTCTGCTTTCCGAATGGTGCCGCCACGACGGCTGCGCCTGGTGATGTCGGTAGTTGTGCTGCTGGGTGCTCTGGGCGTGACCGTGCGATGGCCGTCCTGGAGCCCAACGCGGGATGTGGAGCTCGATGCACATCTCGTGGCCGTGCTCCCCTTCCGGGTGAATGGCGCCGAGTCCTCACTGAGTTATCTGCGCGAGGGAATGGTGGAGCTGCTTGCTGCCAGGTTGGCGGCCGAGTCAGGGCCACGGGCGGTGGATCCGCGCGCCTTGACCAACGTGTGGCAGCGGGTTGGTGGCGCGGATGGGGCGGACCTGACGCGTGAGCAGGCAGTCGCAGTGGCGCGCGAGGCTGGTGCGGGGCGGCTGGTCCTCGGCGAAGTGGTCAGTCTGCCGGGGCGCGTGGTGCTGACGGCAGTCCTCCACGACGTCGCCACCGGAAGATCGGAACTCCCCGTCAGCGCCGAGGGACCGTCCGACAGTCTCCTGGCTCTGGTGGACCGGCTGGTGGCGGGGCTGCTCAGCATGAATGCGGGAGAGAGGGAGCGGCTGGCTTCGCTGACTACCACATCGCTCCCGGCGCTGAGGCGGTATCTGGCAGGCCAATCGGCCTACCGCGGGGGACGGCCTGCTGAAGGGTTGTCCAACTTCTCCCGCGCGCTCGAGATCGACACCACCTTTGCGCTCGCCGCGCTCATGCGGTGGCGCGCCCGAGCCCGGGTCGGGGGTGGCGACGCGGGCGAGATGATCTCGGCTGCCTGGCGGCACCGCGACCGACTCGGCTACCGCGATCGCGCCTTCCTGGACGCCGTTGTCGGCCCGAACTGGCCAGGCTTCTCTTCCGCTGCCGACCGCATCGCCTCGAGGCAGGCCCTCGCCGAGCAGCAGCCCGATAACCCCGACGCGTGGTTTCTGCTGGGTGATGGACTCCCAGGCGCCGCCGCAGCGCTGGGGATTCCTGATTCGACCGCGCTTCGGCGCGCCGCCCACGCCTTCAGCCGTGCGCTGGAGCTCGACTCTGCTTTTCTGCCCGCGCTCGAGAGCCTGGGCAGCATTGCGCTCGTCCTGGGTGATACGGCCGACGCGAGGCGCCACGCCGACCACTATCTCGAGCTCGCCCCTACCGGGCTGGAGGCCGAAACGGTTCGCTGCAGGTTCGCCGCAAGCGCTCGCGGCGTGGCCGCGCTGACGGAGATTCTGGCGCGAATCGACTCGGAGGGCGGCGACCTCGCCAACCGTTGCCTCCGGTGGCTCCATGGAATACCGGCGGCCGCCGAGGTCAGGGACTCCCTGGCCGAACACCTCCACCGGCAGTTCGAGGAGAACCCGGAAATCCTGGGACGTGTGGACTGGAGACTGCTGGGCTGGACGCTCCACAGGGTCGCGCACGATCGTGGCCGGCCCAGGGCGGCGACACGCTATGTGGACGCCCTCCGGCGGACTGGACAGCTGGATTCCCTGGGATATCTCGTGACCCGCATCGGCGACGGCCTCTATTGGGACGGCGAGTCGGACGCCGCGGCTCGTGCAGCCACGGCGCTCGCCGCGCGACTCGCGCGCATGCCGGCGGAACCGAACGGAGCCTCCGGCGACGCGCTGTGCGTGCTCGGTCAGTGGCGGCTCGCCCAGGGGGACACTGCCGGCGTGATCCCCGTGATCGCGCGGCTCCACTCGCTCAGGGGCACTGCGGATTCCTGGGAGGAGGCACGGGCGCTTCGCTGCGCGGAGATGCTCCGCACATGGCATGGGGTGGCAACGGGTAGCTCCGGGTCAGCCGCTCGTCTTGCCCGTGTCGAAGTGTCGCTGAGCGCTTTGGGGGCGATGCGCCGCCGGATGTATCCCGAATCCAATCTCGTCCTTGCGCGGCTGCTCGAGGCGCAGGGCGACTTCCACGGCGCGCAACGCGTGCTCGACGCCATGCAGATCGGCACTCTGGTGGCGTATGGCTCGATCGTCCTGCGCGAGCGCGGGCGCATTGCCCTGCAGCGCGGTGACACTCTCGGCGCGGCTGAGAACTACCGCCGATACCTCGCGATGCGCGCCGATCCCGAGCCGGAGTTACTTCCTGAGGTGCAGCGCATTCGCGTCGAGCTGGCCCAGCTCACGAGACCCGCGGGGCCGAAGCGGGCTCGATAGCGGCCAGCCCAACATGTCCGCGCGCCCACGAGGCCGCCCTCGGGCCCGCATGATGTGGCCTCGCATGATCATGCGATAGCGGTGGTGCTCCGCCCGTACTGATGTTGGGTGGCCCTGCGCACGATTCGGGCTGGACGCGTGTACCGCATGCGTGACCTCTACGCCGCGGCCGATGTCGTGCGCGCCAGCTGCCTCTCCTCCGGTTGGCGCCCCCGGCCCGACCGAGCCTGAGCGCCTCGCCGGGCAGGTGACCATCTACCTCGACTCCTACGGCGTCCTGACGGGTCAGCGAATGTTCCAGCCGTTGACGGGGCCGCCATGGAAGAACTTCCCCGGCGTCATCACCCCGTCGCGCTTGAATACCATCCCGTCCTTCATCACGAACCGCACGTCGCGCAGCACGTCGATGCTCTCGAGCGGATTGCCGGCCACCGCGATCAGGTCGGCCGCCAGCCCGACCCGGATCGGCCCCCGGGTCATTTCCGTCTCGCTCACCTTGTAGCCGCCGATCGTCATCGCGCGCAGGATGTCCGCGGCCGGGATCCCGGCGGCCTTCCAGGTCTCGATGAACTCGATCGCCACCTGGCCCCGCGTCTTGCCCGGCACGTAGTAGTCGGCGTCGGTAGAGAAGGTGAGCGGCACCTTGTTCTCCCAGGCATTGCGGAGCCCCGCGACGGTGGTCTTGTAACGCTCGGGCGTGGTGTGGCCGGTGAGCGAGATCGGGGTCTCCGTCCCCGCCCGCCAGATGCCCTTCTGGGCCATCGCCTTGTGCATCTCGTCGGTAAGCCCCCGATCGTGGGCGATGGACCAGACGCCGGCGTCGATCGCCCGCCGTGCGCCCTCCACCGTCTGCACGTGGCCTTCCACCTTGAAGCCGATCTTGGCCGCCTCGCTGATGAAGAGGCGGATCTCATCGGTGCTGTACCCCCAGGGCTTGCAGTCGACGCAGATCTTGATCACCCGGGCCCCGAACAACGCGTTCCGCCGGACGGCCTTGACGATCTCGTCGGGCGTGTCGGCGTCGAGGTATTCGGGATACACGAGGTTCTTGTCGTTCGCCATCTCGGGCGTCGGCCAGAACTGCCCGCCAAACCCGCCGATGATGATGCCGGAGTTGACGATCGTGGGACCCGGGATCCAGCCCTGTTCGATGGCCTGCCGCAGGGCCGCGTCGGCGTAGTTGCCGGCATTGCCCATGTCGCGGACGATGGTGAAGCCCGCATCCAGCATCTGGATCCCGTTCGACACCGCCTGAATAGCCCGGAGCGGCGTCGATTCCATCACGTAGGTGAGGTAATAGACGTTGTGCTCCGGCTCGGCCTTGTAGGTGAGGGCGAGGTGGTTGTGCGCGTCGACCAGCCCGGGCAGCACCGTCATCCCCAAGAGATCGATGACCTCGGCGCCGCGCGGAATGGGCAGATTCGCGCCGATGGCGGTGAACTTGCCGCCCTCGATCAGGATGATCTGGTTGGAGGTGACGGTGGCAGCCTCCGGATCCACCAGGCGGCCCGCACGGATCGCGGTGACTTGGCCCAAGGCGCTCGAGGGGGCGAAGGCGAGCGCTCCGGCCACGAGGAGGAATACAGGCACCAATCGGTTGGATGCCATGGCGGCGACTCCGAGTGAGTGAGGTGGGTCAGGCGAGCACAGAATACTCGCTCTGGACCGGGCCATCGGGATAGATGTGGGTGCGCACGTGCTGGATCCGCGCGTCGCGGCTGACCGGACCGAATAACGCGATGCCCTTCCCGATCAGCATCGGAACACGCGTGATGACGATGCGCTGAATGAGGCCCGCTGTGACAAACCCCTGAATGGTCCGGCCTCCGTCGACGTATATCCGCGCCAAGCCGCGGGCCGCGAGGGCTGCGACAACCTCGCCGGGCGCGGCGGACATGTGCTCGACCCGGCCCGGGCGCTCAGGCGGAATGGCGAGCGGCCGGCTGCTCAGGACGATGACGGGTTTGGTGTACGGTTCAGCGGCGCTCGCCTCGCGCCGACACCGCCTCCGCGATCAGCCCGAGCGCACGCCGGAGGTCCTGTGCGCCCACCCGCGATCCGGGAAAGTGCCCCATCCGTACCACCACGAGGTCGAGCGACGGCACCACGTAGGTCTCCTGGCCGCCCGCCCCCCGGAAGGCGAACGCGTCGCGCGGCAGCGGCCAGACGCCGCGGGCGTTGACCCAGACCATCCCGCCGTAGCTCGAGTCGGCCCACGCCGGCGCCGGGGTCGACACGAACTTGATCCACCCTTCGGGCAGGAGCCGCTCGCCGTTCCAGACCCCGTCGTTGAGATAAAGCATGCCGAGGCGGGCCCAGTTGCGCGGCGTGCCGTAGTCGTATCCCGAGAGCAGAAAGTTTCCGTAGGGATCCGTCTCCAGCACCTGCCGGCGGATCCCGATCTTGTCGAAGAGGGCCCGCTGCGGCCAGGTGAGGTAATCCTCCCCCCGCTTCCGGACCGCGTCGCGGATCAGCAGTCCCAGGGTCAGCACGTCCACGTTGCGATAGCGGCCGAAGGTGTTCGGCGCGAACTGCGGCTCGCGGGTTATCGCGAACTGGAAGGCGTCGATCGCTCCGGTGTAGATCAGATCGTGGTCGTGGTATCCCGGCAGGTCCTCCGGACTGCCTCG